>DXHX01000091.1 GCA_019113205.1 Candidatus Pseudogracilibacillus intestinigallinarum
AAAAGATGATTATATAAGCGATTAACTATCGTTATTCGAAAGTACGATCCATTTATGGGACAACGAGATAAAAAAGATAGTAATAAGTGATTCTTAAAAAATGCGTGCGTGGATGTTGTGCTGTAGGGAGATCGTTCAGTGAGTGTCTTAGGCTGAAATCGGTCACGAAGGCTTTTAGCAGCAGAGCAAACCAATAGTTTGGTAGTGCTCACCCATAAGTTAGAGTTTTAACTATGCAGCACTTATTAAGATAGAACAAGGTATTGCTTCTATTTAAATTAGTTCATTTTTGCACTTATCTAAATTTATAGACGAAAATACCTAATGGAAATGGATAATTTAGAAGTTCTTTTTTAATACAATAAGCCCTTTCCCATATAGCAAATAAAACCAAAAAGTGATATTATTTTCATAATGATATAATTATATTGGAGGATAAACATGACAAATAATCGAACGACGATTTTTGTGGATGGAGATAAATATTATGTGGAACCGAATAATGATGAGCGAATTTTTGCGATGCTCATTTATTTAACGAGTTTTTTCACAACGATTATCGGACCTCTTCTTATTTGGTTATTGAAAAGGGATGATTCAAAGTTTGTCGATTTCCATGGAAAAAACTATCTTAACTTTTTAATTTCATTCGTAATTTATGGCATTATCGCGGTGATCTTGAAAATTTTATTAATTGGGTTTATTTTATTGCCGATTGTTGGACTTTTAGTCATCATCTTTACAATTTTTGGTGCAATAAAAGCTTATCAAGGAGAATGGTATAGCATTCCGTTTACCATTAAATTTATACGATAACATGATCATATGTTAGGTTCTAACATAAAAAAAACAGGGGGACTGAAGCATATGCAAAACATTTTAAAAGATACGAAAATATACACAGATTTGTTAGAGAAGTTTTTGCAAACGAATGATGAAAAGTACTTGATGGAAGCAAAAGTAATGAGTTCCTCTTTTGTGAATCGAAATATTTTCCCAGAAGAGATTGTCCGCATACATATGAAGGCAATGGACTCGATTTATGGTGAAACAGTTAGTGAATACAAACAATCATTGCAATTTTTATTGGAATCATTAATTGCATACCGTGTTGCAAATAGTAAATTCGAACAGTTAAATACAGAACGTCTTGAATTGAAATCAGAAATGCAAGTGGCGGCTAATATGCAAAAAACATTATTAAAAACAGAAATTCCTACATATAAAACGTTAGATATCGGAGCTATTAGTGTGCCATATCGTCAGCTGAATGGAGATTACTACCATTTTACAGAAGGAGAAAATGGTATTTTAAACTTCGGGATTGCGGACGTCATTGGAAAAGGTGTGCCTGCAGCGCTAAGCATGTCGATGATTAAATATGCGATGGATATTTTTTATGATGAATCGATGTGTCCGCCGACAGTACTTCGGAATTTAAATCATATTGTAGAGCGAAACGTAACGGCAAATATTTTTATTACGATGTTATTTGGGCAATATAATTTGGCGACAAATGTCTTTAAATTTGCGTCCGCTGGGCATGAGCCAGGTTTTATTTATCGAAAAGCAACGGATCGTTATGAGGAAATGGAAGCGAAAGGAATTGTGCTTGGGGTAGTGAAAAAAGCACAATATGAGGAATATACGTTAGAAATTGAAGTAGGCGATAGCATTATTTTGCTAACAGATGGTGTAACAGAGTGTAAACGAGGCGATCGTTTTATTACAAAGCAAGAATTAATAGAAGTAATCCAAAGGTTCTCTCACTTGTCTGCACAGGAACAAGTAGAGAGTGTGTACAATTATTTTGAACAAATGGATGACTTTCAATTAAAAGATGATTTTACATTATTAATTATTAAAAGATTTGTTTAATCTTTTGATTGTTCGGGTATAACAGTATTGAAGATGGAGTAGGTGAAAAAAGAGGTGACGACAATGAATTTAAACATAGAAATAAAGGACGAAGGAAAAAAAACAATCGTACAATTATCCGGGGAAATTGATGTATATACTGCCCCATCGTTAAGAGATAAATTAATCCCGTTAACAGAAGAAGCGGGACATACGATTAAAATAGATTTAGAAAACATTTCATACTTAGATAGTACAGGTCTAGGTGTGTTTATAAATGCATATAAATCATCGAAACAACATAATAGTATAATAGAAATTATTCATGTAAAAGATCGTGTATTAAGATTATTCCAAGTGACTGGATTACATGAAATCATGAATGTCGTACCGAAATGATCGTTCAGGAGGGAAAGATAAGATGACGCAGTTTGATTTTATTGAAATGAAAATTCCTGCAAAACCGGCTTATGTCGGGGTTGTTCGTTTAACAATCTCTGGAATTGCTAGCCGAATGGGCTTTTCATATGAAGCAATTGAAGATTTAAAAATTGCTTTATCCGAAGCTGTGACGAATGTTGTCACACACGCTTATGAGAAGGAAGATCGTGGAGAAGTAAGAATTGGGTTTGGAGTGTACGAAGACAAAATTGAAATGATGGTAGCGGATCAAGGGGAGAGTTTCAATTTTGAAGATGTAAAAAATCGTATCGGACCGATGAATCAAATAAATGAAATGAAACCCGTAACTCAAATGCGTGAAGGGGGTTTTGGACTGTATTTGATTAACGCCTTAATGGATAAAGTTGAAATTAATAACGAGTATGGTGTCGTAGTATTAATGACAAAGTTTCTCGACGAAACTGGGGTGGAAATCGATGACAAAGTCCAAACAACAAAGTGAAGAAGGCGAAGTATACCGTTGGATAGAACGTCTCCAACAAGAATCTGAAGATGAGATAGTGAAAGAAAAATTAGTCCTTCATTTTGAAGGGCTTGTTCATTCTTTAGCACGGAAATATTCTCAAAGCCGAGGAAATCATGAAGATTTAGCACAAGTTGGGATGATTGGTTTATTAATGGCTGCGGAACGTTTTGATGCGGAATTTGGGAAAACGTTTGAGGCATTCGCCATCCCAACGATTATCGGTGAAATAAAACGTTATATTCGTGATAAAACGTGGAGTGTCCATGTTCCCAGGCGTATTAAAGAACTAGGCCCAAAAATTAATCGTGCGGTAGAAACATTGACGAATGATTTACAGCGGTCTCCGACAGTACAAGATATAGCGTCTTACCTTGAAGTGACAGAAGAAGAAGTGTTAGAAACGATGGAAATGACAAAAAGTTATCGCGCTTTATCTGTCGATTATAAACATGAATCAGATGGAGAGGGAAACACGGTTTCCATATTAGATTTAGTCGGTTTAGAAGATGAATATTATGAAAAAGTTGATTTACATATGATGTTAGAAAAGATTTTTCCGGTGTTGGACAAGCGGGAACAAGAAATATTAAAACTCATTTTCTTTGAAAATTTAAGCCAAAAAGAAGTTGGGGAATTGTTAGGTATTTCACAAATGCATGTGTCTCGTTTACAACGTAAAGCATTGAAAAAATTAAAAGATGAATTAGAAAAAGGTCGGGGCGAAGTTTCAACGGTCGAATAAGAAGAGGTTGGAGAAATGTACACTCCAATCTCTTTTTTGTGATAGGTGATTCCTATGATAAAATAGGATGATGGAAGGAGAATGCAAAATGAACGATCAAACGCATTTAATGGAATTAGTAGCGAAAGAATTACAATTAAAACAAGCGATTGTACAACAAGTAATCAAGTTATTAGACGAAGGAAATACGGTGCCATTTATTGCTCGTTATCGAAAGGAAGCAACTGGTGGACTAGATGAAGTGCAAATAAAAGATATTCAAGACCATTGGCAATATGCAGTCCAGTTGGCAGAACGAAAAGAAGAAGTCATTCGTTTAATTGATGAACAAGGAAAATTGACAGAGGAATTACAAAAAAATATTGAAGCGGCAACAAAGTTACAGCGAGTGGAAGATTTATATCGCCCATATCGTCAGAAGCGCCGTACTCGCGCAACTATTGCAAAGGAAAAAGGCTTAGAGCCGTTAGCAGAACAGATTTTTACACAGTCGATCGAAAATATAGAAGCAATCGCGGAACAATTTTTCACAGAAGAGCATGAACTATCTACGGTAGAAGACGTACTTGCGGGAGCGAACGATATTATAGCGGAGTGGATTTCAGATGATCCTACATACCGTGATTACATACGTGAAACGACTTGGAAATTAGGAACGATTGAGACAGCTATAAAAAATGCAGAAAAAGATGAGAAGGAAATTTTCAAAATGTATTATGAATACGATGAGGCAATCCGTTCTCTTGTATCACATCGTACGTTGGCGATTAACCGTGGTGAAAAAGAAGATGTCCTTCGCGTGAAAGTAGTGGCACCAGAAGAAAAAATTATGCAATTTTTACAAAAAAAAGTTATTGGAAAAGTGCAATCGGAGGATTGTGCTAAGTTAATAGAAGCGGCAATGGAAGATAGTTATAAACGTTTAATTGAGCCGTCGGTTGAACGAGAAATTCGTGCGCGTTTAACGGAGACTGCAGAATCACAAGCGATTAATGTTTTCTCAGAGAATTTACGTAATTTGTTATTACAACCACCGTTAAAAGGCCGCGTTATACTAAGTGTCGACCCAGCATTTCGTACTGGTTGTAAGTTAGCGGTCGTCGATGAAACAGGAAAAATGTTAGAAGTAGGTGTCATGTTCCCGACCGCACCTCGAAATGATGTAAAGGGCGCTGAAAAAATTGTTCTAAAGTTAGTCGAAAAATATCCGATTAAATTAATTGCTATTGGAAATGGAACTGCCTCACGTGAGACGGAACAATTTATTGCGGATGTTATCGATAAAAACAATTTGGATGTACCTTATATCATTGTCAATGAAGCAGGGGCAAGTGTTTATTCTGCTTCTGAACTAGCTCGAGAAGAGTTTCCAGATTTAGAGGTCGAAGAAAGAAGTGCTGTGTCGATTGGAAGAAGAGTCCAAGATCCACTTGCGGAATTAGTGAAAATTGATCCGAAGTCAATCGGTGTCGGACAATACCAACATGATGTAAGTCAGAAGGAATTAACACATTCACTTGATTTCGTTGTAGAAACAGCTGTAAACCAAGTCGGTGTGAATGTAAACACGGCTTCAGCTTCCTTGTTAGAACATGTCGCTGGTTTAAGTAAAACGATTGCGAGAAATATTGTCGTCGCTCGTGAGGATTTAGGTAAATTTTCAAATCGTACACAATTGAAAAAAGTTCCACGACTTGGACCGAAAACATATGAGCAAAGTATTGGATTCTTACGTGTTATTGATGGTGCAAATCCACTTGATATGACACCGATCCACCCTGAAAGTTATGATGTAACGAAAGCATTACTGACAGAAGTCGGATTTTCACTTGAAGATGTAGGTTCTGATGATGTTCGTGCAGCATTAGCGAAAGTCGATTTAAATGTGTTAGCAGAAAAATTGGATGTTGGTGTACCGACATTACAAGATATCGTGGAAGCATTAAGCCGTCCCGGACGTGATTTACGTGATGATTTCCCACAACCAATTTTAAAACAAAAAGTGTTATCGTTGGAAGATTTAGAAGAAGGAATGGAAATGGAAGGGACAGTTCGTAATGTTGTTGACTTTGGTGCGTTTGTCGATATCGGAGTTGGACAAGATGGGCTCGTTCACATTTCAAAATTAGCCAATCATTTTGTGAAACACCCAATGGATGTCGTCTCAGTAGGCGACGTTGTAACGGTTTGGGTGGACGAAGTAGATATCAAACGTGGCCGCATTGCTTTAACTATGCTTCAGGAAGCAGCTAAATAGAACTTTTTAATGTTATTACCCCCTTAATGTGAGATTTAGTGGCTCATATTAAGGGGGGTTTTTGCTTATTTATTGCATCTGTTTTTGGGTTTGTTGCATCTGAAATTCGTTTATTGCATCTGTTTTCGCGTTTGTTGCATCTGAATTCCGTTTATTGCATCTGTTATCGCGTTTGTTGCATCCAAATTTTGTTTATTGCATCTGTTATCGCGCTTGTTGCATCCAAATTCCGTTTATTGCATCTGTTATCGCGTTTGTTGCATCTGAATTCCGTTTATTGCATCTGTTTTTGCGTTTGTTGCATCTGAATTCCGTTTATTGCATCTGTTATCGCGCTTGTTGCATCCAAATTCCGTTTATTGCATCCGAATTCCGCACATTTGATTAGCCCGTTTGTTACTGTTATTTTTGCTTGTACCAACGTTTATTTTGTCGATTATAAATTAAATTACTTCGCTGTAAAATTTTCGTGATTGTTACCCGACTCGGCACACGTAAAAACCATCTTGCCTCTTTATTAGAAATGCTCGAACCGAATAGAATAAAAAACTCCTCTAAAGAACGCCTATATGCAAAGCGATCTATATAATGACAATGTTGGCAAATCCATTTTCCTTTTAAATAAGTTGTTTCAAGACGATAACATTTTTTACAAATAACGCCTGGTTGAACATCGCTAATGTCTATTTTGAATTTCTTAAAATAATCAATTTTTAAATCCTTATATGCTTGCATCATCTGTGTAACAATTTTATTTTTTAATGTAGGATTTCCGTTAGGGTAGCGCTTTTCCAATGTTTCATTCTGTCTTTTAATGTAAAATGGAATATTTTCTGCGAAAGTCACGTGTGTTGCGATATGGGATTCATCACCGATTACTTTGATAATAGTTGTTGAATCAGCAATAGAAACGAAGTAATAAATGGGAAAGCCTTCTAATGATCGTTCTTGTAGCCATTGCATGATTAAAAATTTATTTGACTCTAGTTGGGTTAAAGGGTATTTTATATTTCGTTCCTTATTTTTATGTTTTTGAGTTAGTTGTTCCAATTGCGTACTAAAAATTGCTTCACCATCGATGCTTTTTGAATCGATTAAGTATATCGCATGATTGGAAACGATGCAGGCATCTATTTGAAAAGTGATGTCTCTTAACTCAAACGATATATCATTTAATACACTATAAATTGTCGATGGCAGCATACGTAAATGATAATCTAATTTTCGCTCACCATTTAATCCTTTTTGTGCTTTTGCGGCTTGAATTTTTAAAGGTTCATACATGGAGTGGGTATTGCTGATTCTTGGGACAAGTGCATTTAAAAACCGTAAAGTATAAGGTATGTTTCGTTGTTTAATAATTGATTTTAACCCCCTATGTAATTTTATACATATTATAGATAGGGTGAAACATAAAGTAAATATGATTTGATAAATTTAAAAAACACTTACAAAATGCATCCGAAAATGCAAATTTGTAAGTGTTTTGATCAGTAAAATTTAGTTTTCTTCTAAAGCTTTCATTACTTTATCCATGTCGATGCCTGCTGCTTTTGCAACACCTTCACCATATGCTGGATCAGCTTTATAACAGTTTGTAATATGGCGAATTTTAATGAATTCTTCTGCTCCGTCAAAATTACGCGCTGTATTTCCGAATAGACGTTCTTTTGCTTCATCATCCATTAAACGGAATAATTTTCCAGGCTGCTCATAATAATTATCATCATCTTCACGGAAGTTCCAATGATCTGCTGCACCGAATAAGTCTAAAGGTGGCTCCTTAACATCCGGATTATCTTGCCATTCATCATAACTGTTTGGATGATAATGTAATGTACTTCCTAAGTTTCCGTCTGTACGCATTTGTCCGTCACGGTGGAAACTATGGAATGGACATTTTGGTTGGTTTACCGGAATTTGGTGATGGTTTACACCTAAACGGTAACGCTGTGCATCTGCATATGAGAATAAACGAGCTTGTAACATTTTATCTGGTGAATAACCAATTCCGGGAACGATGCTCGCTGGAGAAAATGCAGCTTGCTCTACATCAGCAAAATAGTTTTCTGGGTTTCTATTTAACTCAAACTCTCCCACTTCAATTAATGGGAAGTCCCCTTTATACCAAACTTTCGTTAAGTCAAACGGATTGTATGGCATATTTTGTGCTTCATCTTCTGTCATTACTTGAATGTACATTTTCCATTTCGGATAATCGCCATTTTCAATAGATTCATATAAATCACGCTGATGTGATTCGCGATCTTTACCGATTAATTTTTCAGCTTCTTCATCTGTTAAAAATTCGATACCTTGTTGTGTAACGAAATGAAATTTTACCCAAACACGTTCATTATCTGCATTAATCATGCTATATGCGTGACTTCCGAACCCATGCATATGACGATACGATTTAGGAATTCCACGCTCACTCATTGTAATAGTTACTTGGTGTAACGATTCAGGTAAAAGTGACCAGAAGTCCCAGTTGTTGTTCGGTGAACGCATGTTTGTACGTGGATCACGTTTTACTGCGTGGTTTAAATCAGGGAAATGCATACCATCTCTAAAGAAGAATACAGGTGTGTTGTTCCCAACTAGGTCCCAGTTTCCTTCTTCTGTATAAAATTTTAATGCGAATCCACGAATATCACGCTCAGCATCTGCTGCTCCACGTTCTCCAGCTACTGTAGAAAAACGTGCGAACATTGGTGTTTCTTTTCCTACTTCTGAGAAAATTTTTGCTTTCGTATATTTTGTAATATCATTTGTTACTCTGAATGTTCCGTGTGCACCAGAACCTTTTGCGTGCATACGGCGTTCAGGAATTACTTCACGGTTAAAGTGTGCTTGTTTTTCAAGTAACCAGAAGTCTTGTAATAAAATGGGACCACGTGGGCCAGCTGTTAAAGAGTTTTCATTGTCCGGTACTGGATTACCTGCTGCAGTTGTTAGTCTTCTTTTGTTCATGTTTTTGTCATTATTGCTCATTAAAAAAGCACCTCCGAAGAAATTTTATGTAAATTAAAATCGTTTTACATTGTAATTATTATAATATCATATTTATTATAAATTACAATCACATTGCTCATACTTATTTATTACCCGTTTCAACACTAATTGAAACATCAAATATGGATGCGTGCATAGATTATTGATTAGAGATAAAAGACACCACTTAATTGAGAATGTGTTGAAAATATTCAAATGAAAGATAATTTGGTATGATAGAAGCTGTGTAATAAACAAAAATTAGATGCAACATGTGCGAAAATAGATGCAATAACCAAAAATTAGATGCAACAACTGCGAAAATAGATGCAATAACCAAAATTTAGATGCAACACATGCGAAAACAGATGCAATAACCAAAATTTAGATGCAACACATGCGAAAATAGATGCAATAACCAAAAATTAGATGCAACACATGCGAAAATAGATGCAATAACCAAAAATTAGATGCAACACATGTGAAAATAGATGCAATAACCAAAAACTAGATGCA
>DXHX01000092.1 GCA_019113205.1 Candidatus Pseudogracilibacillus intestinigallinarum
TCTTAGCTGGTATAATTGTTTCGTTAATGACGAAGCCAGAAGATAACGATAAGATCTTTGCAGAAATGTCTGTTCGTTCTCACACTGGATTAGGTGCAGAAAAATAATTATTGTTTTCCATTTCAATCTAACTATACAAAAATAAAGAGCAGTGGTTCAACCACTGCTCTTTATTTTTGCTGTTAAGAAGACTAAGCAATCTTGCATTCACATAAAAATACGTAAACGGACTAGTTGAGGCGTGGATGAAGGCAAATAAATGATAATCTTATAATGGAATAATAATCGAAGGAGTCAGCAGTGGCTAACTCCAACAAATTACCGTTTATTTAATACGGAAGTATCTTCGTGAATAAATTTATAAACAATACATATTATTTTATGAACGGATTTGTTTATAGACACTACAGCTTCTTACACCGTTTTTCTGGCAGTAAGGACAATTTGATACATCAATTAAATTCAATGCTTTATTGATCGCATCTGTTGTATCAGAGAAGAAATTTTGTGCTCCGATAGTTTCATATAATCCACTTCGTTTTAATATTTCTAAAGGTGCTTCATCTAATTCCGCAATGAGTACGGTTCCGCCATGTTTCATATAATGTTGAATAAACGTAGCTAAGTTCGCTTCACCTGTTGCATCGATCATGGATACGTGACGCATTTTTAATATTAATACTTTCGGTCGACGATGGATAGCGCGGGATAAGATAGATTCGAAACGATCAGCAGCACCGAAAAATAATGGACCACGAATCGTAAAGCTAGCAATTTTTGGACAATTCGCTTGAACCTTTTCTTCTTGTACATACTTCTCTGGTTTAATCGTTTCAACTTCTAATAAAGAACTAATCCGACGAACGAATGAAACCATTGCAAGTAGTAATCCGACCGGAACAGCTACTGTTAAGTTAACGAATACAGTTAAGAGAAATGTCGTAATTAATACGAGTGAATCAGATGTCCGCATTTTAAGCATATTTGTGAATGTTTTATATTCACTCATATTAAAAGCAACGACCATTAAAATTGGCGCCATGCTCGCTAATGGAATATGGGAAGCAAACGGTGCGAATAATAATAAAGTTGCGAGTACGAACATACTTTGGAAAACACCTGAAAATGGACTGACTGCTCCACTTTTTATATTTGTAGCAGTACGTGCAATTGCTCCTGTTGCAGGAATTCCTCCGAAAAAAGGTGTGACGATATTAGCGACTCCTTGACCGAATAATTCTTTATTCGAATGGTGTTGTTTCCCAGTCATTCCATCTGCAACGACTGCAGATAATAGGGATTCAATTCCACCAAGCATTGCAATCGCAAAAGCGGGTCCCCATAAGTAGAGTAATTTTTCAACCGTTACTTCTGGCACGATAAACGAGGGAAGTGCTTGAGGAATTCCTCCGAATTGTGACCCAATTGTTGCTGTTTTATCAGGAAAAAATATGACGGAAATAATCGTCGGAATTAATAAGGCAATTAATAAAACAGGTGCCCTAGGAAAGAATTTTGGAATAAAAATAATAAGAAGTAAACCGATGATTCCAATGAAAATACTATAAAAATTAACCGTGTGGAAGTTATTTATAATTTCCAACATGTTTTCATGAAAGTATTGCTTCTTTTCGATGTTTTGTAATCCAAATAGATTTTCTAACTGTCCAGAAAAAATAATGACAGCAATTCCGGACGTAAATCCAATCGTGACAGATCGCGGAATATACGTAATTAAGCTACCAAATTTAAATATACTCATAATGATTAACATGACCCCGGCCATCATTCCAGCGATGAGTAAGTCTTCGTATCCGTATTGCAAAACTATCGCAAGTAAGATGGGAATGAAAGCACCTGTAGGACCAGCGATTTGGAAGTGTGATCCTCCCAAAATGGCAACGATTAAACCAGCGATAATCGTCGTATAAATACCATGCTCTGGACTAACCCCAGAGGCGATCGCAAAAGCCATACCGAGTGGGATTGCTACCACCCCAACGGTGATACCAGCAACGATATCTTTACGAATATCGGCGCCCGTTATTCCTTTAAAACGATCATCTTTTATCAATGGCAACACTCCTACTATGATTATAAAAACTTATCTATATGTATTATATCATAAACTTTTGCTATGTTATAGAACAGAGGCTTGTTTTATTTGAAACAGATTTACATTTGATTTATCTAAAAATTCCAACTTCTATTCTGTACAGTTTTTGGGAATATGATAAAATAGAGGAAAGGGAAATGGAGGTATGTAGGATGATACATGTAGATGAAACAGCGTTAGTAATTGTAGATGTACAAGGAAAACTAGCAAAAATAATGCATCAAAGTAAAGAAATGTTAACGAATTTAGAAAGAATGATTCAAGGAGCAAATGTTCTTGATATCCCAATTATTTGGTTAGAACAGTATCCGAAAGGGTTAGGACCGACATCAGATGAAGTGAAACAGCATTTAACTAATTTATCGCCGATTGCAAAAATGACCTTTAGTGCGTGTAATAATGATGAGTTTAAAGAGACGTTAAAACAATTAAACTGCCAATCCATTTTATTAACAGGAATTGAATCGCATATTTGCGTATACCAAACGGCTAGAGACTTATTAAAAGAAGATTATTATGTAGAGACTGTTGTAGATTGCATTTCATCTAGAACCCTTGCAAATAAGGAAATAGGACTTGAAAAAATGAAACAATTAGGAGCATATGTCACATCAGTTGAGATGGCATTATTTGATTTAATGGGCTCTGCAGAACATCCGAACTTTAAAGAAATAAGTAAAATTATTAAGTAATTCTGTAAAAGTAAGTACAGATATCATACCAACATATGTATAAAAGGAATCATTTGTAAAGGAGGCTCGCTTTATGCATATTCGTTTAGAACAAAAACAAACTTTGCAGCTAACGATGACAAAGGATTTGCGCCAAGCAATTGAACTGTTACAGTTTTCGACAGTTGAATTACATGAATTTGTGCGTGCGCAAGTGGAGGAAAATCCGTTCATTGAATGGAGTGAGCCTCCTACTACGTATCGTTCCACAGATGTATCCACACATGACGTCATTGCAGCAACTGCTTATGAAGAAAAAGATCTATATGACGTGTTAGTTGAACAATTAGCTATTTTTTCGTTATCTGATGAAGAGAGAAAAGTGGTAGAATATATCATCTGTTCTTTAGAAGATGATGGTTATTTACGAACGGAAAAAAAGGACATCGTCACCCGTTTACATATTTCACCGGATCAGTTTGACCGCGCATTACATATTGTTCATCAATTAGAACCTATCGGTGTCGGTGCAACTAGTTTAGTAGACTGTTTACTCATCCAAGCAAAGCATCTTGCACCAAAAGATGCATTGTTACATCAGTTAATCGAATATCATTTAGTTGAAATTGGTTACGGAGAGAGTGAACAAATTGCTAAGCAATTGCAAACATCGACAGAAACGGTAGAAAGAAAAATTGAGTGGATTAAACATCATTTACATCCGAAACCAGCAAATCATCTTGCTAAAAAAGAGACAGCCTTCATAGAGCCAGATATTATTGTTGACCATGATGTAACATTAGGGGAATGGGTTGTTCATTTAAACGATGATTATGTGTCAAAATTGACATTCAATGACGAGGCAATTTTAATGCAAACGAATGAAAAAGAAGTTCAAACATATGTCCAGACATACCGTTCTAAATTTAATTGGTTGATGGCTAGTCTCGAAAAAAGACGGGCAACATTATTAAATATTATGCAAGTCATCATTCAAAAACAGCAACACGTATTTCATAAAGGATTAACTTATGTTGAGCCATTAACATTGCGATCGGTAGCAGATAAAATTGCGATGCATGAATCAACGGTCAGTCGTGCCACTGCAAATAAGTTTATTCAAACGCCAATAGGTACGTTTGCTTTACGAGATTTGTTTTCAACAGCATTACCTACTGTAACAGGAGCAACATTATCTCAAAAACATATTAAAGAAAAAATTCGTACGTGGATCGTAGAAGAAGATAAAAAACAGCCACTATCCGATCAAAAGCTAACAGAAATGTTACAAAAAGAAGGAGTTATTATATCTAGAAGGACGATTGCAAAATATCGAAAACAATTACAAATTGCATCGTCAACGAAAAGAAGACAGAAAGAATAGAACGCACGGGGAGTAGAAAGGTGATTATTTGACTAGAATATACATATTATTAGCACTCATCATGTTAATTTGGGGATTTAACTTATCGGCCTTGGCAGTATTAGTAAAAAATGTTGAACCGATAACATTAACATCATTCCGGATTTTTATTGCTGGTATTTCCGTGCTAATTATTACAAAAATCATGGGATTATTTCGTTTTCCGACAAAAAACGAATGGAAAACGATTGCTATTATAA
>DXHX01000093.1 GCA_019113205.1 Candidatus Pseudogracilibacillus intestinigallinarum
CACAAGCGAGCGCATGTCCGCCATGTATGGCGCAAATATTGATGTCGCCTGGAAATCCGAACGTGCCTGGCTAGCGTTGGTTTAATGTCTATAAAATATTGGAAATCTGAATTTTGGGTGGGATGGGTTCGATTGTTCTACCGTCCTTGAAATCGCAAAAACTCAAAACTCAAGGACGCTGGGTCGCTCTACCGTCCTTGAAATCATGAAAATCTGAATCTCAAGGACGCTGGGTCGCTCTATCGTCCTTGAAATCGTGAAGATTCAAAATTCAAGGACGTAAGACTTCCCTATATACTATCCTTAAAATCACCAACACTCCGACACTCAAACACCAAATGATCAAATTTCTCTCAAGCAACCCCTTCAATAAATACTACAAACATATGGACTAGCACTTATTCATTAAAGCAATGACGATAAAGTATTTTAATATGCTCTTTCGAGTCTAGAAATGAATAGTGGGTGTGTCGCCCGTTTGGCTTTGTCATTAAATGATCATTTAATATTCCTCTAATAAAGTTTTTAGAAAAACTTTCGCCACACCAATCAAGCATATTTTTCACTGTAATCTTCTCCTTTGGAAAAAGGAAATGAAATTCAGCGATAGCATGAAGGAGCACGTCGTTCATATGGAATTGGGCTCGACAATTCTCGCAACAAAATGAAAATCGATTCGCCCTCACAAATTCACTGCCACATTTCCAACAAAAGATGCCACGACGCAGTGCACCTAACTCGTAACTAGGCACTCGTTCATAAAATGATTTTTCTTTATGAAGAGAAACTAACTGTTGCGCAAGCTTTTCGTGTCGGCCATCCAGCCTACCAGCATTTGAATTAATTTTTCGCAAAAATCTCTTCACTTGTGTTGGCATTACCATAGGCAAGTGAAGTGGAGCCTCATAAAGCATAAACTCATCATTTGGAAAAACTACATAACTACGAACTTCCATTTCAACCTCAATGCTTTTCAGTAATGATTTACATAAAAAAGTGGCACGTTCGAGTTGTGCGAAAGGATCTCTAATTTCATTTTTTGTTCGTAAGGAGTAAATTTTATCGTTTTGGACGTAAAAATCCCCACTATTGTTTTTAATCTCTATTAAAAAAATCATATCATTTGTTAAGAGGATTGAATCAATTTGGCACTCTGTGTCGCCTACTTCAAATAAAAGTCCAAATAATGGGAGAACATTTGTTAGTTGCTTTTCATGTAAAATTCTTCCGAAAGTTCTTTCACCGATATAGCCTTTCACCAAGCGTTCATAACGATTTTTCTCTTTAGGGGACAATTCGATGCGGTGCCGCAATAGTTCATATAACAAGAGTGAGGAGGGAGCAACAGGTTCGATAAATGTATGATTCATCACATCCATCCTTTCTACAGCTTTTACTATCATGCTAGTAAAAGAAAGTAGCCAAATCAAGCTAATGTTAACTATTAACTCAAATTTGTATTTCATCTACAAGATAACTCACAAATTTGCAATACTTCATAAAAATAAACACCAATTTACAAATTTAGAGGAACCTCTAAACAACATTAGACAATTTAGATAACAGACTTTAAAATGAACATAAGAAAGTGACGGTGACACTAATACAATGCAAACATACAAAAAAGTGATGGAAGCATCTTATTTAACAGCAGAAAAGTCATGGAGTTATCGGGCGATTTTAAGATATTTTTATATTCAACATGAAAAAATGCGTGAGTTTTTATTTCCAGAAGAAATTTTAGCACATATGGTGACAGAATTAGAATGGACAGACTATACGGAAGAACAGTTGAACCAGGATTTAGACCAACTCGTGCGTTGGAATAATCTGATTGCGAGACAAGAAACTGGGCGAGCACGAACAATTGAGGAATTTAAGAAAAAACGATTCCGCTATCAATGCACAGCATATACGGTGGAATTCGAACGAATGTTAACAGCAATGGAACAAGATGGGGAGATATTTGGCGGGTCACTTGAGAAAAAGGAATTTGAACGATTGTACGAAAATTTGTACAAACTTGAGCGAATATTACGAGAGAATATGATGCCATCAGATGAGAATTGTGCACATATTTGGAAAGATGTATTTCAAAGTTTTAAATCAATTACAAAAAATACGTCTGACTATATCGCACATATTAATAGTGAAGAAGCAGAAGAAAGGATGCACACAGAGGCATTTCTCGTATTTAAGGATCAGTTTACGACATATTTACGTGATTTCATTATTGAATTACAACAAACAGCATTAAAAATTCAACACATATTACAAACAATTACACGAGAAAAACTACAACCATTTATCCAAGGAGTGCTTAATTATGAAAAGAAAACACCACGTTTTGAATTCAAAGAAAAAAGTGAGAAAGAAGTAATCCAAGCTGAATTAGATAAATGGCAAAGTATAAAAGTATGGTTCCTCGGTAACGAATATGGGGAAAGTGAACTGGAAATGCTTGAAATTCGAACAAATGAACAAATTAGAAAAATTACAAGAATCGTGCAACGACTTGGAGAGAGACATCATTTCACAAAAAGCCGAAAAAAAGATTATCTTCATTTAGCAAGTTGGTTTGAAAGTCGCGATTCCATTGACGAAGCACATGAATTATCAGCGGTCGTTTTTGGACTTTTTCATACGAAAAAATTATTTAGTGATCATGTGCCAACGGAAAATATTTATACGTCGGTATGGGAAGAAAAACCAATTCTCCATAGAACGACTCCAAGAATTCGACAATATCGAGAGAAAACTCGTCCAGGTGCAATCATTATCCAAAAAGAAAAACAGGAAGAAGCGAAGCAAGCTCATTTGGCGCAACTTGCATTAGAAAAAGAAATGATAGCAACTTATATGCAAAACAATGTGCTGGATATACAGACATTACCGACTGTTCCTGTATTTGTACGAAAGATGCTCCTTAACTGGGTAGGAAAAGCGATGAGCCATAAAGATCACACTTTTCAAACAGAACATGGGCATAAAGTGAAAATGGTTCTCGACGATACGAAAAAAATGATTTTACGAGCAGAAGATGGCGATATGACGATGCCAAGTATTATATTTCATTTTCAGAAATAAAAAGGGGGTTCATAACGATTGGCAAATCCATCCTTCGATGAACAAGCACAAGAAGCATTACGAATTTTATTTAATCAATTTTGGATATTGCGTAGTAAAGAACCGGCATTATACCAACAAATTCGAGAACGAGAAAAAATATTAAAAAATTATATAGATGAGAAATTTGGTTATACGCTTATTTTTCATCAACACTTTATTAAATTAGAGAAAACTCCAGTCGAACCAATGAGTTGGATGGGGATTACCGATTTTCAAGAACAACGGGATTACGCTATTTTTTGTTGTGCACTTGCATTTACAGATAGTCGGACAGTAGAGGAGCAATTTTTATTATCAGATATTTGTGAAGAAATAAAAGAACTTTATCCGGGAGATATTTCACTCGATTGGACAAATTATAATCATCGGCGCTCTCTCGTTCGCGTCATTAAATTTATGGAAAACATGCATCTACTTCATATTGTGGAAGGTGAAATTGAACAGTTTACAATGGATGAAGAGCAAGAAGTGTTGTATGAAACGACTGTATATGCACAATATTTCATGCGATCTTATCCGAAAGATTTATTTGAATACGAAACGAAAGAAGATATTCTTCAAAGTGAATGGGAAATCCAGGATAGTGATGGACGAAGAAAGCGTGTGTATCGCCAATTGATGATTTCACCAGCAATCTACCGAAAAAATGAAGAAGATTTGGATTTTGCCTATATACGAAATTATCGCAATCGATTGCGAGATGATTTTGAAGCACATGCTTTATTACGATTAGAAGTATTTAAAAATAATGCGTTACTTGTATCAGAAGAAAGAAAACAAACATTGACATTGTTTCCAGATCAAAAAGCGATCATGGATGTCGTCCTCCATTTAGCAACCTATATCCGTGAAAATGAGGAAACTTTTCCTAAAGATGAATTTGATCAAATTTATATGACATATCAACATCTCGAACAAACGGTGCAAATCGTACATGAACAATACGGGAAGGGCTGGAGTAAACAGTATAGAGAAGGTTCCATACAAGGAACAACAAGAGAAGCTATCCAGCTGTTAAAAGATTGGGAAATGATTACGGAACTTGACGGAGGTACATATGTTATCCGTCCATTATTAGGGCGGGTTGCGGCGTATTATCCGAAAGACTTTTTAGAAAATGGAGGCGATAATAATGGATAAAATAAATAAATGGCAAATGAATCGAGCTGGTTTATTAAACTTTTGGTATTATTCAGATGAAATTTTTAATTTTGCAGATGGTAAATTGCTTTTACGTGGTAGTAATGGTTCAGGTAAATCCGTTACAATGCAGAGTATTTTACCAGTCTTATTAGATGGGCGAACTTCATCAGATAGACTAGATCCATTCGGCTCACGTGCAAGGAAAATCGAAGACTACTTATTAGGCGAAAAGGAAATCGTCGATCGCGAAGAACGAACAGGGTATCTTTTTTTGGAATTTAAACAAAAAGATCTTGATCAATATATAACAGTCGGTATTGGCTTACAAGCCCGTCGTTATAAAAATTTAAACTTCTGGGGATTTGTTATTACGGATAACCGTCGTATTAATAAAGACTTTTATTTATATGAAGAAGCGTATAATGCGGGGGAAAAACAACAACTTCCCTTATCCCGTGTACAACTAGAAAATAGAATTGGTAATGGTGGGCATGTTGTGAAAACACGCGGTGAATATCGTGCGTTAGTGAATAAATATATTTTTGGTTTTGAAACGAATGAGGCATATGAAGATTTAATTAAATTGCTCATTCAGTTAAGGAGTCCAAAATTATCAAAAGATTTTCGACCAACCGTCATTTATGAAATTTTGGAAGCGGCATTGCCACCATTAACAGATGAAGACTTACGTCATTTATCTGATACAATTGAACATATGGACCAGACGAAACAACAAATAGAACAATTGGAAAGAGAACAAACATCTTTACAACGGATAATTGAAAAATATGATCTATACAATACACATCGTCTCATAGAAACGGCACAACATTATATAAAAACGCAAAAGCAAGTGACAGAAATGGATGCGAAACTAAAAGATGAAAAGAAGCACGCACAAAGTTTGACGGAGGAAATTACGATTTTGCACCAAAGAAATAAGGTGCTTTCGGAAGAGGAGGAAGTGTTAGAAAAACAGAAAGAACGATTAGAAAAGCATGAAGTGTGGAATTTAGAAGAAGAAAAAATAAAAGAGGAAAACGCATTACAACTCGTTCAAGCAGATATCCAGCGTAAGGATACCACTTTAACACAAAAAGTGAAGCAAGAATTACGTAACAAAGAACAACTGGATCAAATTGAAACAAATATTTATACATTAGAAAGAACTTTAGCAGACCAACTTGAGGAATTAGCTGACATTGCAGAAATGACAGCATTTGAGCAACACGGATTGAATGAAGATGATTTTAAGCGAAATAAAACAAATAAATTTGATTTTTCGGTATGGCATAAGGAAGCTAATACACATTATTCATTGTTAGAACAAATAGAGGCTATTTTTCGCCAATACGAACAAGAAAAAGAAGCGATTACTGTTTTAGAAGGTCATATTGCTACACTACAACGAACAATTGACAAAAAGGAAAACGAGAAGGCTGATTGGGAACGAATATTTGAACGTGATAAGCAAACGCAAATGTCTGAAATCCATCACTGGGTAAAAGAACATCCGTATATGACGATGGATGAAGCATTGCTACAAGAAACATCTAGACAACTGGAAAACTTGTATGAGAAAGGGACGTATGATGATATTCGAACGCCTTATTATCGTGCGACGAATAATTTTGAACGAAAAATAAATGAAGTAATTGCAGAACAAACACATAGTTTAAACATAAAAAATACCGAGAAAAAAGAACGAGAATTATTATTAGAGCAATGGAAAGAGGCAAAAGATCCGGAGCCCCCTTATATGCAAGAAGCAACGATAGAAGCACGAACACATTTATTGAAAAATAATATTGCATTTGTGCCTTTTTATGAAGCAGTCGAGTTCCAAGCACATGTTGATGAAGCGACAAAAAAGCATATCGAAGCAGCTTTAATTGATGCAGGATTGATTCAAGCACTTGTTACAGATGTTCCACTTGACGTGACACATGATAAGGTTATTCAGCCAAATCCACAGCTAATGGCACATACATTAGCAGATTATTTACAACCAGATGTGGATGAGTCACAAAGCGTCTCACAAGCACATATTGAGGAAGTTTTGCAAAGTATTATTGTTGATGAAATCGGAATGGGAGAATCGACAGTCATTCGAACAGACGGCACATATACAATTGGTTTACTGAAAGGACATGCTGTTCCAGTAGAGGCGGTGCGTTTTATTGGGGAAAATGCTAGAAAACGATACCGATTAGAACAAATTGCTTTATTAACAGAAGAAATATCAAAAATAAATGAAGAAATAAATTCAATCTATCATACGCGACAAACTTTAGAATCAGATATTGCAGGGGCGCGTAAAATGATGGAGCAATTTCCAGATGATACCGATCTACAAACAGCGTTTCAATATATTCAGCAATATGACACGGAAATTCGTTCTTACGATAATCAAATGCAACAAGAAAACACGAAACTATCAAATAAGTTAACAGATTTTCATACATTAAAACGAGAAATCCATTCGAAAACGAGAAACATGCCTATCGATGAAAATCGAGAAGCGTATTATGAAGCGAAAAATAATCAGCTAATATATGAGCGTACATTGCATACATTAGCAAATACACATATGAATATTCAAAATGAATCGCAAAATGAGCGGCAAACGAGAGCCTATTTGGAAGATATATCAGATGAAATTGATGACATAAAAGGCGAAATAAACATGCTACAAGGCCGTGTTTCAACGATGAATAAAAACATTGCAATGATAGAGGAACAATTACAAAGTGAAGAAGCGGAAAATATTCGTGAAGAAATTCAACAAGTGATGAGCAAATTAACATCGATTAAAACAGAAATCACAGATAACAACCAAATTTTGCCACATAAAGAAGCAGCGTATGCGCAAATCGAAACTGCGATTCAAGAAATGATAAAAAAGCTACATTTCGAACAGAAGATGTTAGAAGCGTGGAAAAGTACATTTGAAGAGGAAAAAACGAATCAATTTATTAAACTTCCGGAAGAAGACAATGAAGAAAAACTTGCAAAATGGATTATATCGACTTGGCGAGATGCACAAAATGATGGAAGCAAAATTGAAAGTCAATTAGCAAAAGTATTTTATGAAGAACGAAGTAATTTACTAGAATACCGTATGACAGAACAGATCACAACAATACAACATATGTTTGAGCCTTCAGAATTTTGGACGAATGATCAAACTATCGTCTACCATCATTGGTTAGAGCGAGCGAAGAGAAGAATCATTCAATTAGACTTTGAAGGGAAACGATTAAGTCCATATGCTGTTCACAAGAAATTAACAGAAGATTACACGCGTCAGCAAACATATCTGAATGAAAAAGATGAACAATTGTATGAGGAAATTTTATTTGAATCGGTTGGGAAAAAATTACGTAGTCGCATTCAACGTGCCGAAAATTGGACGAAACAGATGAATGCATTAATGAAAGAAAGTGATTCAGGATCTGGCATTACATTTTCAATTCAGTGGAAACCACGTACAGCTGAATCGGAGGAGCAATTAGATACGAAAGATTTAGTCCAATTACTACGGAGAGATCCACGTTTATTGAAAGAAGATGATTTACATGCAGTATCAAACCACTTCCGTTCAAAAATTGATCGAGCAAAAGAACTGTCACAGTATGAAGGCGAAGGGAATACATTACTCCAAGTGTTAAAAGAGGTACTCGACTATCGTTACTGGTTCTCATTCGTCCTTTCATTTGAGCGATTAGGGGAACCAAAACGAGAGCTAACGAATAATCGTTTTTATCAATTTAGCGGTGGAGAAAAAGCGATGGCTATGTATATCCCACTTTTTACAGCATGTTATTCTCGTTATAAGGAAGCGGACCCATCCGCACCATATATTATTTCCCTTGATGAAGCATTCGCAGGGGTTGATGACGAAAATATTAGTACGATGTTTAATATTGTGGAACAACTAGATTTTGATTATATTATGAACTCCCAAATTTTATGGGGGGATTATCCAACAGTTTCCAATTTATCTATATATGAATTAATTCGGCCGAAAAATGCAAATTTCGTATCATTAATTCCTTATCATTGGGATGGAAAAGTAAGGCAACAAGTAGAAGTGTAGGTGAATTTTTTGGAAGAAAAAATACAGTACGCTATACAATATTTTAAAGGCGAAAAAGCGTATGATCGGTTATTCGAATTGTTCCGAAAAAAATATGAATCATTAGGAAGAATCGGAGGCAATATTGCTACGACTGATTTACATGAAAAAACATTATTATATGTAGCTGAGTTTTTTGGAGTAACAATTGAACAGTTAAAACAAAAAGGAAACATTTCATTGCAAAACTTCGAAGCACAAATCCAGCAAACAAGATTTGAAGGAATCGACCTAAAATCATTGCTCGATGCCTATTTTGGAGAAGAAATCATATCAAAAAAAGAATTCGCTCTACAAGAAGAACAGGCTTTTCAGCAATTGATTCATCAACTGATTGAACAATATTCGCATATAGCATTTTGGTTAGAAGTAATTGCTGAAAAAGCGATAGATGCAAGATGGATGGTGCGATTTGCTAAACAATATAGCGAACAATTTGAACGATATGTTGCAGTGCTAGCGAAAGCGTATGTAGCATTACCTAAAGCACCCGAACGAATCCCATTATTTAGCCAAAGGATTACAGGGGATCCACATGCTTTTGACATTCAAACAGATTTAGGAAGAATGTTTTTACATTTATTAAATGTTACACGTAACAGAGAGGAAACAATGCCAGCCGATACAGAGGAAATTAATGAATTACTCGCATCGTTTTATATTTATCGAGATGATTTGTTAAACTTTGTAACTTGTGCAAATCTTATAGGTTTTGAAGGAGAAAATCCACACCCAGTCTGGGAAGCAGCAGCCAAAAGGCACACCGTCCAACTTGTCCCATTACGAGAAATGACGAAGTTAACATATGTGCAACCAAGGGAAGGAAAAAAGGTTTGGGCAGTTGAAAACTCCGGTGTTTGTGCAGCGTTACTCGATTATGATCCTTCGATTCCTATAATTGCAACGAACGGACAAGCAACCCTTGCTACATTGCTATTATTCGATCTTATTGTTGCAGGTGGCTATGATATCTACTATGCAGGTGATTTTGATCCTGAGGGACTACGTATGGCAGACAGATATAAGTTGCGTTATTCAGAACATGTACATTTATGGCAAATGGATATAGATGCATATGTCCATGCGAACCCACAAAAAGTTTTGACAGCAGAAAGATTAGAAAAACTAAAAAGATTAGAAACTCCAATGCTAGTAGAGGTCGGGATACAAATGGCAGAGAAGAAAACTGCAGGATATCAAGAAGCGTTGATTGATAAAATGATTCAAGATTTGTCCAAAAAATAATCGAAATTAATATAGTTTTAGAAAAAAGCCACGCGGGAAATATGGAAATTTGAAGACATATTATCTGGGTGATTTTAATATAAATGGACGGAATATACGATCTTGTGTTGTCGTTTTTATCGTATAATTTGTAAAAGAATGAAAGGAGTTCAGCGATGGAAGAAAAGCTTGATTAAATGTTTGAAATGCTCAAAGAAATGAAGCAAGATGTCGGCACTTTAACAGAAAAAATTGACGGTGTACAAGCAGACATAGTGGAGTTTAAATTAGACGTAAACAAACGTTTTAAATCGGTCGACGCTCGTTTGGATGAAGTAGACAAGCGCTTTGAATCAGTCGACGTTCGTTTCAATGAAATAGATAACCACTTTGAAACAGTCGATGTTCATTTAGAGCATATGGATAGTCGCTTTGAATCTATAGAGCATCAATTAAAATCTATGGATGAACGTTTTGACAAGCCAGATAGTCGTTTTGATACTCTTGAGTAAAAATTAGATAATGTGACGATAGAAATGCGAAGGTATTTTAAACGTGTAGAAAAAGAGCGGATACACAGGAATATGTGCTACAAAGATTAACATTCAAAGATGTCGTGCATGACGGAGAAACGGAAGAAATCAAAGAAAAATTGGGTATGTACAAATATGACCATTATTTTAACTAAAATGAGAAAACATCCAATCCACAGTAGGACTGGATGTTTCTTTTATAACATTTTATTTGCATATGTTAACATATGTTTCGCATACTTCATCTCATCATCGATTTTTGCAGGCCCAAAAGGGTTAACCTCATGAATGATGACTTCACCATTTTTTAAGATAGTATATTCAATCTTTAATTCAGAAAGGTTTGTTTGAAATGCCTTTTCTATAGCGGAAGCAATGGAAGAAATTTTCAACTTGCAATCTTGTAATGCATCGTCATTTGATAATAACTCCCAATTATTTTCATCAATTCTTACTGCCGCAACAGAACTAGAATGTAAGATATCCTTACTGTTAGCATTTTCTAAAACTATATAACTTTCTTTTTCAATTAAATAATTTAAATAATGACGTAATGCATTTTCCGTATAGGTTTTTACAGTTCCTTTTTTATTTTTAATCATGTAACGACGACTTGCTTGCTCATAAGTAATATCAAAATGTTCATAGTTCGAGTTTAATTTATTCGGCTTCAGCAAGACACTATCCGTATGTTCAAAACATTTAAACACGTGTAAAGGTTTTTTGACTAAATGAAATGGTGAAATATTTGTGCTGAATTGTTCATTAAGTTGCATTAATATTTGCGAACGAATTGTAGCATGTTTATCCCATTCATTCGTAAAGACTAGTTCACTCAATTCTTCATATACAATTGGTTGTTCTTTCTTATTTCTTCCTTTTACTAAATCAATAACGACTGCAGGATATGGGGTGATTTTTTGCACCCATGCTCCATTTATATAGAACGAACCACGAATAAGTTCAAAGTCTCCATCTACATCTAATGGTTTAAAAGTAAATATATTTACATTTTTCTCTATTGCAGTTCGGGCAAAAGCCTCTAGAAGAGAAAGTTTCGTTTGCTTCGTAATTAAAATGCCGATCCATTGTTCGTTATTATTAATTTCTACAATTGGTAAGTCACTTTGTTTGGCGACAAATGCTCCTTTTGCGATACGCCTTTTATCATAACTCGTTTGATGCATAATACCATTTTTCGCAATGTATGTTGCATAGCCAATATATTCAATGGCCCGTTCCTCTTCATGATAAGCAGTTTGTGGTCCGTTATTCGCCTCATGCATCCAAATTCTACCTGTATCATCGATAGCGAAATCTAAACCGAGCTCATTTAATGATAAACCGTATAACTTATCTAAATGTTGCGTGACATCCAAACTTAAACGTAAAATTTCTTCTTCATATTTATTGCCTTCCTTTTCACCAAATTGCTCACGTAAAAAGGTTGAAAAATTTTCGACACGACCTTCTGTGCTAATATTACTTAAATTGCTTCGTTTATTTCCGATGCGTGGATATATGTGTGTAATTTGCCATTTACCTTCACGGTTTTTCTGAACGTGAGAACGAAAATGATATGGTTCATCGTCCTTCGTTCTTGTATGGACATATCGTTGTATAATGTAACTTCCTTTTTCAGCTAAAATAACATTGTTTAGGAACGACTGAAAATCTTCTTCAGCTAAAATACGTTCTTTAATTTGATCTAAAATAATGTATCGAGCCCCTTTTTTACGAACGAAATATATATTTTCTCCACGATTACTACCTAATGCTTTAAAAACGACATGTTCATTTTGGTGCATAAAGGAGGTAATTTTATCTTTTGAAACGCACATAGTAAATGGAACAAGAAGTTCCGCGTATTTTCGATTGTGTAACATTTTTCTCGGTAGGGTAAATTTATTTCCAACATAAGATGTATTTGTAAAAGGAATGATTCTTTGTAATTGACGTTCTTCCTTATTAAATTGACCAACGCCAATATTACTTATGACATCAGGGTAAGGAATCGTCATAGGCACCCATGCTTCGTTTTCATATGCAAATGCATCAATTGTTTGTTTAGAAAAGTCTACATTTTCTAATGTGAAAAAATATACGTTAACCTCTTGTTTCGCTGCTTCATTAAGTGTTGCCTTCAACCTTTTTTCAGGAATAATTTCTTGTGGTTGATGTGTACGATGATAAATACCAATGGAAATATTTTCTTTATGCTTCGGTAATACTTCGTTTAATTGCTCTTGCATTTGTACGTATAAAGGCCGTAATGAAAATTGGATTATTTCCAATACCTTTGTATAGTTATTCTTTTCTAGTTGTTCGGCAATCATCGTTAAATAGTTTACAACTTTATCTGATTGACCCGAAAAAATAGGATCATTTTGTTCTAAAGTATTAAAAACAGCCTGTGTTCCTTCCACTATAGAAGAGAACATATAAAAACTATGTGTCGAGTTACTTTCTTTTATTAAAAGCACTAAATGATCTGTTGCTTCTAATAATGTATTTAAAATATGGTTTACTTGTTGTAGTGGTTTTACCTCTGTCATATTTTCACCTCAATATAATCATCACTTAATTTATATATCGGGTTAATTTTCAAAGATTGAATGATAAAAATAAAGTAGGATGTTTTAAAAGGAATATAAAAAAGTCTAGTTCACAAATTGTTCACAAAATATTTTTGGTAAAATATTAAACATTTTCAAAACATGTCGATATAAGTAGTAGGCCACAAGGATGTGACCTAAAATATATTACATGGAGGTAGATTGGTTATGATTATCAATCACAATATTTCAGCACTTAACACACACCGTCAATTAGGTGCTAACAACAATGCAGTACAAAGTTCATTAGAAAAATTATCTTCAGGAACGAAGATCAACCGTGCTGGAGACGATGCAGCAGGATTAGCGATTTCAGAAAAAATGCGTGCTCAAATCCGTGGATTAGACATGGCTACGAAAAACGCACAAGACGGAATTAGCTTAATTCAAACAGCAGAAGGTGCACTTAATGAAACACATGCTATTTTACAACGTATGCGTGAATTAGCAGTTCAAGCAGCAAATGATACAAACGATGAAGCTGTTGATCGTGCAGCTCTTCAATTGGAAATTGATGATTTAGTAGAAGAATTGGACCGTATTGCTACTGATACAAAGTTTAATGGAAAAGAATTGTTTGATGGAGAGGCTAGTTTTGTTATTCATGTAGGAGCAGATGCAGGACAATCAATTGATCTTGAGATTACTCAAGATATGAGTTCTGAAGGTTTAGGAGTTAATGAAATTGGTTTAACAGAGCAAACTACAGCTGACACTGCAATTACTACAATTCAAACTGCGATTAACGATGTATCAACTGCAAGAGCTGAATTGGGTGCTAAACAAAATCGTCTAGAGCATACAATTAACAACTTAAGCAATGCATCTGAGAACTTAACAGCAGCAGAATCACGTATCCGTGACACTGATCATGCTCAAGTAGCTTAATGCGAAAAAAGAGCATAGTCGTCCTAACTGGTAACGGTTAGT
>DXHX01000094.1 GCA_019113205.1 Candidatus Pseudogracilibacillus intestinigallinarum
CAGTGGTAGAGCAATCGGCTGTTAACCGATCGGTCGTAGGTTCGAACCCTACCTGTGGAGCCATTATGGAGAAGTACTCAAGAGGCTGAAGAGGTACCCCTGCTAAGGGTATAGGTCGCTATCGCGGCGCGAGGGTTCAAATCCCTCCTTCTCCGCCATTAGAATTCATGGCCCCTTGGTCAAGTGGTTAAGACACCGCCCTTTCACGGCGGTAACACGGGTTCGAATCCCGTAGGGGTCACTTTATTTTAACCGAATCATTAAGTAATGATTGGGCTATCGCCAAGCGGTAAGGCAACGGATTTTGGTTCCGTCACCCTAGGTTCGAATCCTAGTAGCCCAGCCATTTCTTTTCAAATGAGTTTAAAGTATTTCAAACTTGATGCTCTGTTAGTTAATGAGTTGCCTAGTTTTGATGCTTGATCATGCGAAACATAAATAGGAGCCATTAGCTCAGGTGGTAGAGCATCTGACTTTTAATCAGAGGGTCACAGGTTCGAATCCTGTATGGCTCACCTTAATAAAGAGATAACTGAGTAAGTGAAGTAATGTCATAAACGCATATTACTTGAAAGCATATATACTTTCTGCGGTCGTGGCGGAATGGCAGACGCGCTAGGTTGAGGGCCTAGTCGGGTTTACTCGGTGGAGGTTCAAGTCCTCTCGACCGCACCAAAAATAAATAATCAAATTTGTTGCAATCATGTTCTGAATGTGTTAAGATAGAACTTGTCGCAAAAAACTTTTACTTTTACATGCGGGTGTAGTTTAGTGGTAAAACTCCAGCCTTCCAAGCTGATGTCGGGGGTTCGATTCCCCCTACCCGCTCCATTATAACTAATATGATGGGCCTGTAGCTCAGCTGGTTAGAGCGCACGCCTGATAAGCGTGAGGTCGGTGGTTCGAGTCCACTCAGGCCCACCATCTAGAATACATATTCATTTTTACTATGGGGCCTTAGCTCAGCTGGGAGAGCGCCTGCCTTGCACGCAGGAGGTCAGCGGTTCGATCCCGCTAGGCTCCATACTAAGCATCTATTGATCATGAAATCAATAGATGCTTTTTTATCGTTTTCGAATAAAGTAATCGTCCATAATTATATGAAAATAGGACGATGTCGAGTGATAGGATATGAGTCGTTATCAGGTTAGGTGATCACCTATAGGCATTTAACATCTTACTTCATGCCTGAACAGTATAATCTGTTGGAGTGGAATTATTGTAATATTTCGATTTATATTAAGTTGAACGTTTTACTTTGACAAAGTAGATAGAAAAGCGTAACATGTCTAACCATGCTATGAATTTTTGAGTGGGATCAATATTCATTGTGTAATGATAAATAAAGGGGAAGTTTTGTGCGTAATATAAAGAAGGAAAAGCAAGTTATTGACTATCCTGTTTTTATGATTAGTGGTGGATTGCTATTACTATTCATTATTATTGGATTTATGAATCAAGACCTTGTGACAAACATTGTAAATAGTTCTTTTGCATTTTCGGTTAAATATTTTGGTGGGTTGTACCAGCTTATATTGCTAGGTACTTTTTTTATTGCCTTATATTTAGGTTTTTCTAAGTATGGAAAAATTAAATTAGGCAAAATGGAGCGACCAGAAATTGGCACATTTGAGTGGATATCTATTATTATGTGTACATTATTAGCAGCAGGTGGTGTATTTTGGGCGGCTGCGGAGCCGTTAAGTCATTTTATTGAGACTCCACCTTATTTTTCAGGTACGGAGGCGAAAACAGCTGAAGCAGTAGTACCTGCACTTGCGACTAGTTTTGTGGATTGGGGATTTTTAGCATGGGCAATATTAGGGACATTAGGAACAATTGTATTAATGTATGCCCACTACCATAAAGGCGCACCATTAAAGCCGCGGACATTATTATATCCATTTTTCGGTAATAAAGTTATGGAAAAAAGTGTGCTTGGAACTTTAGTTGATGCAGCATGTGTTATTGCTGTTGCAGCAGGAACAATTGGTCCTATCGGATTTTTAGGATTGCAAGCGAGTTACGGTTTAAGTGCACTATTTGATATACCAGATACGATGGCAATGCAAATAATCATAATTGTATTACTCGTTATTGCTGCGGCAATTTCAGCAGCTACTGGAGTGCATAAAGGAATTCGTATATTAAGTACGTATAATGTTTATTTAGCGCTATTTTTAATTGTTGTATTATTAATACTTGGGCCAGCATTATTTATATCAAATTCATATTTAGAAGCAATGGCTACGTATGTGGAGAATTTCTTAACATTAAATGCGTATCGTGGAGATGAAGGTTGGTTAAGTAGTTGGACGATATTTTTCTTTGCATGGTTCTTAGGATATGGACCGATGATGGCAATGTTCGTAACGAGAATATCTCGTGGACGTACAATCCGACAGTTAGTAACATCTGTTGCGATTATCGCACCGATTATTTCAACATTTTGGTTTACGGTTGTAGGTGGGACAGGTATTTATCAGGAGTTGATGAATCCGGGTTCTGTTTCCGATGCATTAAATAGTAATGGTCCACCAGCAGCGATGATTGCCATTACAGAGCAATTACCATTTGGTACGATTATTGGATTTTTATTTATCGTCGCTACGATTATTTTCGTTCTGACAACGACGGATTCGATGTCTTTAACAATTTCAATGGCAATAACAGGTAGTGGCAATCCATCCAAGCTTTTACGCGTGTTTTGGGCGTTATTAATGGGAGCTGTAGCTGTTTTATTATTAACGATTGGTGAAGATAGTATTAATGCATTACAATCTTTCATTGTCGTTACAGCAGTACCTGTATCCATATTACTGTTAACGACTTTTTGGACAGCACCGAAAGTGTGTAAGGAAATGTGGAACGAACAGAAGTAGTTTGGATAGTAAGAGTAAGAGAGAAATATAATAATCATCATAAAAGGGGTGCCATGTATCATGTTGGCATCCCTTTTATCTTTGTTTATATATTTGCTTAAATTAATCCCATAAAGAATGAGACGATTAATAAAATAATACTGATTCCCCATAACCAGAAGAAAGAGTAACGAATATGTTTCCCCATTTCAAGTCCTGCAAGCCCTAAAGCTAACCATAATGCAGGAGAGAATGGACTAACAAATGTACCGACGATATTTCCGACAATCATTGCATATGTTGTCGCTAGAGATGAAATGCCGAAAGTCGTTCCAATTTGATCTGCTACAGGTAACAACGCAAAATAGTAAGCATCTGTACTTAGTAGTAAATCTAATGGTAAACCAAGTACACCAATGATTAAGTGGATATATGGTGAGATGAATTCTGGAATGATTTTAACAGCATCAGTTGCGATAGAATCTAACATACCAGTTCCACTTAAGATACCTAGGAAAGACCCAGCTGCTAAAATAATGGTCCCCATTGTTAAAGCACTTGCAGCATGTTCTTTAATAATGTCATTTTGTTCATCAGCTGTACGGAAATTAATAACAAGTGCAATACTTAGCGCAATCATAAATACTAAACCTGCTGGAATGACACCCCATACAAGCATGATTACAACTAAAATAGTTAAAAGTAAATTCACCCAAAGTAACTTTGGTTTCTCCTTTGGTTCTGTACTCTCTTTAGCTTCCTTTATTTCCTCTAGAGCAATTTTAGTAGAACCGTACTTCTTTTCGATGCGACGTTTTTCCATAATACCTAAAAAAGCGGCTAAAATGATCATTAAAACCATTCCAATAATTTGAATAGGAATAAGTGGGCGCCATAATTCCGTGACATCCATATCTAATACAGAGGCAGCTCTTCCTAACGGTCCTGCCCATGGAACCATATTCATAATACTAGCACTACCACCGATGAGTAGTAAAAGTAAATACGGATTCATTTTCATTCGTTGGTATAAAGGTAAAAGTGCAGGAATCGTAATTAAAAAGGTAGATGCACCGGATCCATCTAAATGTGCAACTGCTGCAATAATAACTGTTCCAATACTTATCGTAACGATATTTCCTTGTGTGATTTGTACCATTTTATTTATTAATGGATCAAACAATCCAACATGTTGCATAAGTCCAAAGTATAAAATAGCAAAAATAAACATGATGACAACGTTCATTACTTTTAAGGAACCTTCTGTGAAAAATTCTCCAATATCCGCAAGCCCAAAACCTGTAATTAATGCTGCGATAATAGGAATGATAATTAACGGGATAATCGGAATCGTTTTTCCCCTTAAAAGTATAGCAACAATAACGACTATTGTTATAAAACCAACAATACTTAACATCTATAATCCTCCTCATGTAAAACGCTTTCTTTATTGTACTAATTGTACACGCTTACAGTGAGGGAGGAAATATTCCATTTATATAGTTTATTAAGAAAATAAAATTAATTTTGTTCATATTGTTCACGGAGGATATACATTCTCTGTGGTCTACCAACTTGTCCATAATGTACTGTCGCTTCGACAACTTGTATCGCGTCTAAGTATTCTAAATATCTTCGAGCAGTGGAGCGGCTAACTCCAATTTTTTCTGTTAAAAGTTGTGCGGTAATATATTCTTCTTCTAAAGAGGGAAGAAAAGTTAATATTTTTTCTAATGTTAATTCATCAATTCCTTTTGGTAGTTCTCCTTGTTTTTTTGTTTGATTTTCTTCATCTAATTTTTCCGCATGAAAGAGAATATCGAGTTGAGCTTGCGTCCATTCTTGCTCTTGTAAGTCTACTTCCTTTTTGAAATTTCGAAAACTTGCTTGCAATCGCTCTTTATCAATAGGTTTGATCATAAAATCAAATACTCCTAGTTGTTTTGCGGCTTTAATCGTTTTCGTATCATTTGCAGCCGAAGCAATAATAATATTGCTATATGGATATTGTTTCCGTAAGTTTTCTACTAATTCTAGTCCTTGCACATCTGGAATATACATATCCAATAAAATGATATCTGGTAATATTAGACTCGTCTCTAAAAACTCCATTGCATCTTTTGCATGTAATGACGTATGCAACACATGGCAAAAAGGCAATTGTTCCACCATTTCTTTATGAATATGTGCAATTCTAAAATCATCTTCAATGATTAATACGTTTACGTTCATTTGTTGGCTCCTTTCTTTGGGAGAATCACGATAAATCTTGCTCCACCAAAGTCACTTTCATCGATTAATATTTCTCCATCTAAAGCGTGAACTGCCCGTTGCACGATAAATAAACCTTTTCCATGACCTATCGTTTGCTTCGTTGTTATACCGTCTTCAAAGATTAGATCTATCATTGCTTCAGGTACTCCCTTTCCATTATCATCCACTTCCAGTACGATATTGTTTCCGACATCTGTTATATGCAATTGTACATATGGTCGATTAGAGGAAAGAGTAGCTGCAAAGGCATTATCAATTAAATTTCCGAGTGTTAATAAAATACATTGACGAATTTGCTCATCGTTTATTTTTTGTAAGGAACTATCTTTTTCAATTTCAAATGTAATTCCTTTTTCATTCGCAATATTATATTTAGCGATTAACAATCCGTGGATGACGGCATCTTTAATTTGATTTTCTAAAGAAGGATAATAAGTAGAAGATGTATCTAACTCTTCTTCAATAAATTGTTTCGCTTCTTCATAATGTTGTAATTGTATTAAGCCGTATAATGTATGAATCTTGTTGGAAAACTCATGTGTTTGGGCACGTAATCCTTCTGAATATTGTTTAATCGAGCTTAATTCGCGTGTTGCTTTTTCGAGATCTGTTTTCTTTCGAAAAGTTAATACTGCTCCATATAACGTGTCGTCCATTTTCAGAGAGAGTACATTCATTAAAACTGGTTCATTTTTAATGATATATTCTGTATCTTGACTCATTTCATTTGTTTTGGCATAGTGTAGTAACGGGAAGGATAAAATGGCATCTAATCGTTTTCCGATTACATCGGTTTCTATTTGTAACATTTCTTTTGTTGCTTCATTTATTAATGTAATTCGATTATGTATATCGACGGCAATGATTCCTTCTTTAACAGATTGTAAAATGGCCTCCTTTTGTAATAAAAGGGAGGCAATTTCTTCTGGTTCCATTTTATGTAGTAATTTTTTTAAATGTTGAGCAATAAGAAAGGCGCCGGCCATACCTATTCCTAAAAATACGATAAGTAAAAACAAAATCGGTGTATTTTGCTTCCATACGAGTTTATGTATATCTTCTAATAAATATCCAACGGAAACAACTCCAACAATATCTCCATCTTTTATGATAGGACTTTTCCCTCGAATAGATAACCCAATACTTCCTTCTTTTTTAGAAATATAAGATTTACCATCTTGGAGGGCCCGTTCATTATCATCCCCAACCATTTTCTTGCCAATTCGATCTTTAAGTGGATGCGCAAGTCTTACTTCATTTTTATCCCCAACGACGATAAATTCGGCATCAATTTTATGTTGAATGGCATCTGTGTAAACTTGAATATTTGCAGAAGGATCATCCTCATCAAATGCTTGTATTATGCTTGGAGATGCGGAAATTGCTTCAGAAACTGCGAGTGCTTTTTTACCAACTTCCTCTTGAATATTTTGTGATGTAATGGAATGAATGTATAAGTACAATGCTAGAAAAATAATAAAAATAAGAGCATTCATTAGTACTAAAACTTTCGTTTGGAATTTTATTTGTTTATACCATTGCCTTATTATTTGCACGTTCATCCCTCCATTTTTGTATATTATCTAATTATATTGTAATCGATTTACATGGGAGTTTACATGTATTTTCATTCAAAATATTTACGAGAAGTATTTTATTTGCACAAACAAATAATTTTCGTTATGATATGAGTGAAATGAGCAATACAAAGTTTATGATGATTCCACAGTAGCTCAGTGGTAGAGCAACGGAGCGTAAGCGAAGTCTGCGAGGAGTGCGTATGCACGACGAGACCATTAGAGTTAACACATGAAACAATCGGGTATAAGTAATTTACTATGATTCCACAGTAGCTCAGTGGTAGAGCATTATATGATTTTTGTTAAAAAATCATATAAACTGCGCCGAGGACCGTAAGGCCCGGAGGCGGCTATCGTAAAGCTACACACGAAACAAACGGGTATAAGTAAATTACTATGATTCCACAGTAGCTAAGTGGTAGAGCAATCGGCTGTTAACCGATCGGTCGTAGGTTCGAACCCTACCTGTGGAGCTTTTTTATGTCTTTTTGCTCTCGTAGTTTTGTGGCAAAACATTTATTTTGTATGGAAAAATACATATTATTGGATATTTGAAAATAGTATGATGAAGTGATTTAATTACTTAAGAATTTTGCTGAGATGTATGAAATGATGATTTTTTTAAATGCCAGTATAGTTTAATGGTAGAACACCGCCATGGTAAGGCGGCGATGTGAGTTCGATTCTCACTACTGGCTTATATTTATAAAAGTATTTGAAGAGTGTAAGTTGATTTTAAATGGACTTTCGGATAAAAGTATGTAAATACATTTAATGTTGTTTTTCCTGTAAAAAGTTTGAACACGTTCAAAATGGTTAATCTTGTTTCGGTTATATATTAACATTCTGCTAAATATGTTTTATTGCCATTCGACACACTAATATTACATTATTACATATCAACCCTTTCTCACATTGGTGGGAAAGGGTTTTTGTCTCAAAATCAAAGGGTATACAATTATTGCTAATCTAAATTTTAGTAAATATAGAAGAGTCGTAACTTATAAATTTTAGGATGATTGTATGGCTACAAAGGTAAATGAAATCATACAAGCAGCTATTATACGCATCATTATGATAGTGTTAATATTTATTTTAGAGTTTCCGAGGATAGGTGTTCTTCGTCAATTAGTCGGTTCTCGTTATTTTGCTTTTTTTTACCTCTACAACATATTCGATCATTGTATTATGTAAAATTTCAAGACTTTATGAAGAGAAAGATGAAAAGTAATTTATACATTGAAAGGGATGGTGAAAACGAATTTTATTTCCTTTAGTGCTTTGCTAACGACAGGATTGGACCATAAAGTAAATACGTTTTTGCAATCTAATCCCAACATAGAAATAGTCGATATAAAGTTTGCAGCAAGTTTTGGATTTATTTTCGTATCAATTGTATATAAGTAATGATAGCTAATCACTCTATGTTTTTTAGAGTGGTTTTGTTTTTATATACGATATTTAATGCTCAAAAAGATGTTTAAAAGTCGTTAGATAGGAGAAGCTACCTGTGAAACATTTAAATAAAACAGGAAAGGAAGAACTAACTTTGAAGCCACAAGTGAAAGAGTTTCAAGATGATCAAGATGTCATTCAAGAGGTAGAGAAGCAATTGAACGATGGTGTGTCGAAAGAAAATTTATATATTATTTCACATGATGATGATCGTACGAAACGTATTGCGAATAAAGTGAATGCAAATGTAATTGGATTAGAGGAAGAAGGTATGAAAGTCGCAATGGAAAATATGTTCAATAAGAAAGGGGATGAATTAAGAAATAAATTAGAAGTAATTGGCTTTTCGGAAGACGAGGCAGCAAAATTAGAAGAAAAACTTGATCATGGTAAAGTGTTATTAATAAGTACGAGCGAAAAATAGTATAATAAGAACTAAAAAATTCCCATGTCATGAACTGTTTACTTTAATAATTTCCCGAATGCTTTGCCACATACAAAATAATTTAGTACGTAATTGGGTGAAAAGGGAGATTATTCCAACTAGCCTATTAGAACAGTAATGAAATTTTCTTTAAATGATTATATTTGGGATAAAATAGCATCGGATTATCTGGAATATGTTCAGATCGAATATTTAGATGTTAATGTAGATGAAAATAAAATGAATGGTCAAACAACGTTTAGCCGAGATAGGTGTACAGCAGAAGATCTTTTGAACGAAGTGTCCCGAATGAATTCTAATAGAAATGGATGATGTTATACTATGAAGATAATCTTATAAAGAATAGTGATTAAAAATAGGAACGACGTCCATTCATTAAACAGATAGAAAAGTAATGTTTTTTATCTGTTTAATTTTTTTGGTAAAAGTGAGTTATCATTTATGAAATATGTACAGGTTTTTTTGTTTTATATAATTACTGCTTTTGTTATATATGCACTTATAAATTGATCGCACTTTCATTATTATTATTATTATTATTGTAATTTTATGTATCGTTCGTCTTTCTTATATTTTATTTTGTATGAGTCAGGAGATATGTTGAATGGAAGCAAAAGAATTTTCATCAATCTGTATTGTTATAAACACAATTCTTAAATTTACATATATTTTACATGTAATTTATAATTAATTAAACTTTCACTGATACGATAAAAGTAGTTCAAAATTAAGAGGAGGAAATTATCGTGTCAGAAAGTTTAGTAAAGAAAACAGGGTATACGCAATCCCAGAAAATGATGATCTTTATTTTAGCAATGTCACTTTATGGACTTGCAGATTTATTTACGGAGTTGTTGCCAGAGTTTCAAATCGGACCAGTGGATTTATCTATTAAATATATGGTATTTGTTCCTATCATTCTCGTTATTTTATTTCATCCGTTATACGCAGCTTTAGGTTCAGCAGTTGGATCTATAATTTTTGGGAGTCTATTACTTGGAGATTTCAGTGGATTAGGTGAAGTTGAAGGTTTCCTTCAATTTACGTTGGCAATGTATATTGCTGGGTTACTTGTAAGAGATCCAACTAGTAAAGGACAAATTGCGACGGCAGCAATAGTTGGGGTATCAATTGATCAACTATTGGGTGCGATTGTTGACATCGGTAAGGTATGGTATGGGGTAGAAGAGTTGGAAGCTGTACCAGGATTACCTGAAAGTATAGTTATCATAGAAGCTGTTGATTTTGTTACGAATACGTTTATTTCCGGCGTTCTTTTCGGAGTAATTCCTGCATTTTATTTAATTCCAAAGTTATATGGAAAAATTGAGCCTTTAATGGGAATGAATCCACGTGATAAGAATACAAATGGATCTATTTTAGAATTCATTTCCATTCGTTTAATTGTTATAACGATTTTCCTAACTTTTGTTGGATTAGTTGCAGAGTTTATAGCTGAAATGGACATCAGTTTTGCAGTTTGGGAACCAGATTTCTTAGATCAATTTGGAGATGGGTTTATTTGGTTACCAATATCTGTTGCGGCAATTATTTGTATAACAGTTATCTTTATTGCAGTAAAATTAGCCACCAAAAGAAAAAATACAGAAAGGGATAATGAAAAATGGCCAGCTTAAATCAACCAATTATAGAAATTAATAATGTTCGTTACCAATACCCTGGTGCGGATTATCCAGTATTAAATGGTGCAAATTTAACGATTCATAAAGGAGATTTTCTTGCTATTATTGGTGGTAATGGTAGTGGTAAATCAACTATTTGTAAAACAATCAATGGTTTGATTCCGCATTATTTCTCTGGATACTTTGATGGAGAAGTGATAGTTGAAGGGAAGTCCGTCAAAGATCAAGCAGTTGCGACATTAAGTCATCATGTTGGCTATGTATATCAAGATTTTCAAAATCAGTTAATGAAGTTAACTGTTTTAGAGGATGTTTCATTTGCTCCACTAAATTTTGGCTATAAAGATTATAAAGAAAAGGCGAAACAGGCTTTAGAATTGGTCGGAATCACGCATTTACAAAATAAAACAATCTGGGAATTGAGTGGAGGAGAAAAGCATTTAACGGCACTTGCAGGTGCACTAGCACTTAATCCGGAAATACTAATTGTAGATGAACCTGTAGCACAGCTTGATCCCCAACATGCTACAGAGATATATGAGAAATTAAAATTTTTAAATGAAGAATTAGGTAAAACAATTATTACTATCGAACATCATACAGAGTTTATAGCAAATTACTGTAAGCAAGTAGCCCTTATTGAAAATGGTAAGGTGAAATGGCATGAGGATGTAAGAAAGGGACTATTCAATATTACGGAGCTTCAAGAAACACATATATATCCACCACAAGTAACACAAGCAGCTATGCAATTAAATGATGTTACAACTAATCATGACTTGCCGATTACAGTGGAGGAAGCTATTGAGTACTTTGAGGGGTTTTATTTTTATCCTGACACTAATCGTCATCAGCCAAATTTACATACAACTAATTCTGCTATTATATCTGTATCGGATGTCCAACATGAAGTAAAACTATTAAACAAGGAAAGAAGAACGGTTTTAAATATTGAAGAATTAACGTTCTATACAGGTGAGCAAGTTGCCATAGTTGGAAACAATGGTGCTGGTAAAACTACATTAATGAAATGTTTAGCCGGAATTATTACACCGAAACAAGGTGAAATTAATGTCAATGGTATCGATGTATTAAAAACACCAGTTGAAAAGCTTTCTAGTCATATTTCTTATATTTATCAAAATCCAGAAGAAATGTTTATTCAGGATACGATAAACAATGATATTACTTTCTTTGGGGATGTACGTAATATGAATCAAGACGATCTGTATGAACATATTACAGAATCATTAGATATGAAGGATCTACTTCCACTTGATGGTAGATTACTAAGTGGCGGACAGCAAAGGAGATCATCTGTCGCCATAGGTCTCGGAATGCTACCTACAGTTATGATGCTAGATGAACCAACAGCTAGCCTTGATATAGGAAATCGAAAACAATTAATTAATATTCTACACTCCATTCGTGATGAGGTAAAAACGGTGCTTATCACGACACATGATATGCAACTTGTTGCAGAGTGGGCAACAAGAGTGATTGTTATGGAGCATGGAAAAGTTATTTTTGATGGGACACCAAAAGTTTTATTTGATCGGGTAGATATTTGGCAACAAGCTGGACTTAAACTGCCACAAATTGCAGAACTTAGCCTAGCTTTAAATATTCATCCTGCGTTATCTGTAAATGAATTCGTTGGGAGAATAAAGGAGGTTCATGTCGATGGATCTAACGGCTAAAATAAAAGATGTACTTAATGTAGAAACAATTAAACTGGAATTAATCAAAACAGCCTTTGGTAAACCAGATGTATATTTTTCAAAAATTGATGCCAGATTATTAATCTTTTGGTATTTAGTTATTAGCCTTTTACCATGGTTTACATTTAATAATACTATTTTAATCACCATTATTATTTATGCTACTTTTTTAGCATTTATCTCAAGAGTAAGTCCGTTGATTTTAACATTACTATTTATCGGGATTCTAACAGAATTATTTACAATATTTATCGTTTCGGCGTTTTTTGCAGGGGGAAGTCTTGAAGCCATACTACCCCTTCTTACTTTATCAATGAAGATATTCATTATGTCCATTGCAAGTGTTTCTGTCTTTGCGAGTATGAGTCCTGAAAAGTTGAGTGATGGTTTATTGAGTTTAGGATTACCGGCACAATTTAGCTTTGCAGTATCCTATGCATTCCGGATGTTACCCATTTTGCTAGACGAGTACCATCAAATTTTTCAATCTTACAGATTACGTGGGAAGACACCAGAAAAACATGGTTTTCTGAAATGGCGAATTGTTTATTATTATATCAAAGTAATTGTTCAATCATTTTATCCTTTGATGCTAAATGTCGCAAAAAGAACAAGACTTACAGTAGAAGCGTTGGAAGTACGAGGGTTTTCGTACTCTCTTCATAATCCCGAAGCGAAAAAACAAAAGTTAACTTATTTGAAATTTAGAAAACAAGACTACCTATTCATTATTACACAAACGATTATAATTTTACTCATCCTTTGGTTTGGTGCAACCTTTCCATCCTAGGAAATCACTTATTTAAAAGGAGAATTTACATGCAAATTGATTTTCATACACATGCTAACTTATCAAAAAAAATAAATATTTCTTTTGAGGATTTTAAAAAGAAAATGAATGAGGCGAAAGCTAATGGGCTTGCGGCATTAGCTATTACAGAACATTTCAATGCCACTAATATAATTGAGTTTTACGAAATGCTACAGGCAGAATACCCTTATGAAAAAGATCATTATAAGATTGAGGGAATGAAAATATTTTGTGGGTTAGAAGTGGATGTGAAAGAAAATGGCCACTTTCTTATCATTGGCTCTCGAGATGATATTTGGACCATCGCACATCTTCTTATCCCATATCGTGATAAAGATGCTTTTATTCCAGTAAAAGAGCTTATTAATTTAATTTCTGATTTTAATGTGTTAAAAATTGGTGCCCATCCTTTACGTAAATCGACACCTTGGCATCATCACGAATTGGATGTTTTGCAACAGTTTGACGCATATGATTTAAATGGTAAAGATTTATTTACAGATGGACTAGAAATGGAAGAAAGAGTTCAGTCTTTTGCTACTACATATAATATTCCAGTAGTGGGTGGTAGTGATACTCATCAGGAATTACAGTATGGATCTATTCTCAATGTATTTCCTGAGTGTAATTCAATCGATGAACTAAGAGAAGTAATTCGTCAAGGTAACTATGAAATACAAATATCTCCTTGTTTGGAAGTGAAAGTTAAGGCTGCAAGTCAAATTAAGAAAATGATGAAGGAATTGAATTTATATAATAAGGTTAAATAATTGTAAGTTAGATTTCTTAACCTTCATTGTGGGAAGGACAAACGCATGAATTCAAATGAATTAAATTTGATTTCATGCGTTATATTTTTTAATCTTCTATAACAAAGGAAAATAGATGGGTATACTGTATGGAAGTGTGTATCAAATGTAATAAGCGTGTCGAATGCATTAGAGTGTCAAACAGATGCAATGAAGCACAAAGATAGATGGACTGGACCTTACAGGACATATGACGAAAAAGCAAGCACATTGTCCACTTACATGTCCTTGCTTTTTCATGCTAGATATGCTCTAACATACGATCCAATGCTAATTTTGCATATTCAGCTGTCTTATTCTCTACTTTTATCACATGTTTATATTCTTCGGTTTCAATGGATTCTATGGACCATAATAAATGGGCTAAATCTATTCGATTCATCGTCATACATGGACATAAATGTGGGTTAAGGGAAATGATTTCCTTATCTGGATGTGCCTGAATCAAACGTCGTACTAGATTCATTTCTGTTCCGATGGCCCATTTACTTCCAGAGGGTGCCTCCTCAATCATACGGATAATATAACTTGTTGAGCCAGCATAATCAGATTTTGCGACTGTTTCATAAGGACATTCTGGGTGAACGAGTACATTTATATTGGGATAATCTTTCCGTACTTGCTCGATGTTTTCTACAGTGAAATTCTCATGTACAGAACATTGACCTTTCCATAAAATAACTTTCGCATCTTCTATATTTCCATTGAATTCGAATGAATTTGTTGATTGATTCCATACCGCCATTTTATTCAATGGTATTTCTAGGTCATGTGATATATTTCGACCTAAATGTTGGTCAGGTAAAAATAAAATTCTCTCCTTCTGTGTAAATGCCCATGTAATTATTTTTTTCGCATTGGAAGATGTAACAGTCGCACCACCATTTTTTCCGACAAATTGTTTAATTGCAGCTGTAGAATTTACATACGTTAAGGGAATTATTGTATCACCGAATGTTTGTTGTAATGTTTCCCAACATCGTTCCGTTTGCTCTATATTTGCTGTATCTGCTAGGGAACAACCGGCACGTAAGTCTGGTAGTAAAACGGTTTGTTCTTCTTTTGTTAACATATCTGCAGTTTCTGCCATAAAATGTACACCACAAAAGACAATAAATGCAGCTTGATCATTTTTTTCGCAAAGTTGAGCGAGTTGTAAAGAGTCCCCAGTGGCGTCGGCGAACTGAACGACCTCATCTTTTTGATAATGGTGTGCTGGAATAAAAAGTTTATCTCCAAATTTTTCTTTCAACTTTTTCACTCTATTCTCCATTTCTTCCATTGTTAAATTTTTATATTTTGTAGGGATTGTTGTACCTTGCTGAAATAAATCAATAAATTGTACCATTTTAATACCCTCCTTCAATCATGACGCTTATATCTAAAGCTTTTACAGAATGAGTTAAAAACCCTAATGAAATAAAATCTACTCCGACATGCCGGAATTCATTAATTGTATTAAGTGTTATCCCACCAGATGCCTCCGTGTAAATGTGCTTTGGTACTAGTGGAAGTAGTTGCTGAATTTCATATGGGGTACGATTGTCGAACATGATGATGTCACATTTCGCATCAACGGCTTCCATTACTTGTTCCTTCGTTTCAGTTTCCACTTCGATTTTTATCATTGGACCGACTTGTTCTCTTACTTTTTGAACAGCATTTTTGATAGACCCTGCGGCCACGATGTGATTATCTTTAATCATAGCGCCGTCATATAAACCATTTCGATGATTCCATCCTCCCCCACAAGAAACTGCATATTTTTCAAATATCCTTAAACCAGGCGTTGTTTTTCTCGTATCACAAATTTTAATAGTTGGATCATTGAGCTTTTGAACAGCATGATTTGTCGTTGTTGCTATGCCACTCATGCGCTGAATTAAATTTAAAATAACTCGTTCACCGACTAAGATAGAAGGGATGGGTCCCGTCACTTCGGCGATAGTTTCTTGTTTCTTTATAGATTGTCCATCTTGTTTTTTTAATGTAACCCGAATGGATGGGTCAATCATGTGATACATATGCTTGATGATGGATATTCCGGCGATGACTCCTGCTTCTTTTGCGTAAAAATATGCTTTTGCTGGCTCTTTCTTTGTAAAAATAGACATTGTAGCTACATCTTGATGTCCAACATCTTCTAAATAAAATTGTTTCAATTTTTCTTTGATTAAGACTTCGTTCATGTTAACTCCTTTCTTGTGATTTACTTCACATGACTATGATGTTTATTTTGACATTCATACGAATATATGTCAATACTAGTGACAAGACACACGTAATTTTAAGGAGTGACAATACTTGATTTATTTAGATTATGCAGCAACAACTCCAATGAGTGAAGTTGCTTTATGTGCGTATAATGAGGGGAGTCAATTGTATTTTGGTAATGCGAGTAGTTTACATGATATTGGAATGAATGCTAGGGATGCTTTACAACTCTGTCGAAAACAGCATAGTTTATTTTTAAATGGAGAAACAGAAGGGATATATTTCACCAGTGGGGGTACAGAAGCGAATATACTTGCTATATTGTCGATTGTACAAGCATATAAAAGCAAAGGAAATCATCTAATTACGACAAAAGTTGAACATGCATCGTTGTTTCATTTATTTCAGCAATTGGAAAATGACGGTTTTGAAGTGACTTATTTAGATGTAAATGAACACGGTACAATTCAGTTAGATATATTAAAACAAGCTATTCGTCCAACTACGATTTTAGCTTCTATCCATCATGGAAATGGAGAAATTGGGACAGTTCAACCCCTAGAGGAAATTGGAGAGATTTTAAAGGCTCATCAAATCATATTTCACTCCGATTGTGTACAAACGTATGGAGAAATAAAAATTGATGTGAAAAAATGTAAAGTAGATAGTATATCTGTTTCTAGTCATAAAATATACGGTCCAAAAGGGGTTGGATTTTGTTATATAAGTCCATCTGTATTATGGAAGAGTATTTACGATGGAACGACACACGAAGATGGTTTTCGCCCTGGAACGGTTGATGTGCCGTCTATTGTATCTTTTACTGCTGCAGCACAACATATGATGGAAACAATGGAGGAGCGCGCAGCAAATTATAATCAATTACGTACTTTATTTTTACAAGATATAAAGAAACTTTCTGATAAAATAATGGTGGAACAGTCATTAGAAGCGCAGTTACCTCAAATTATAGGCTTAACTTGTTTGCACGTACAAGGGCAATACATGATGCTAGAATGTAATCGGCATGGTATTTGCATATCAACAGGTTCAGCATGCCAAGTTGGAATGGAGAGTCCATCAAGAACAATGTTAGCGATAGGAAAGTCGGAATCTGAGGCGAAATGTTTCATTCGTATTTCTTTAGGGAGTAAAACGACAAAAGAGGAATTAGAACGAACAGTAATAGTAATGGAGCGTATTTTTCAATCACTTCCTTCTTTATGAGGCATGCAAATAAATTATTTCGTTTATGTGTACTATGTTTGATACAGTAATAGTAAGGAATAAAATAATAATCTATAAAAGGTGATTAGATGCATATAATCGATGCGCATATTCATTTGGATATGTATGAGAATAAAAATAGGCAAAGAATCTTAACCGAATTAGAGGCAGAGAAAATAGCCATGTTAATTTCTGTATCGAACGATTATCAGTCAGCGGTAAAAACATTACAAATAGCGATGGACGACCATCGTATAAAGCCCACATTTGGTTACCATCCTGAACAGCCATTACCATCAATGGTGGAAATGAATCAGTTTTTTACTTGGATAGAACAAAATAAAGAAAAAATGATAGCGATTGGTGAGGTAGGATTACCATATTATTTGCGAAAAGAAAATGAACAAATAGAACTAACTCCGTATATACAACTATTAACTAGATTTATTGAATTATCTGTGAGAATGGATAAACCGATTATTTTGCATGCTGTGTATGAAGATGCACCACTAGTATGTACATTATTGGAAGAGTTCAGCGTGAAAAAAGCTCACTTTCATTGGTTTAAAGGAGATCAAAAAACATTAGAACGAATCATTCAACAAAATTATGTTATTTCGGTTACACCAGATGTCTGTTATAAACGAAAGATTCAACAGATCGTTGCACAAACTCCGATCGAAAATTTATTAGTAGAAACAGATGGTCCATGGCCCTTTGAAGGTCCATTCCGTGGAGAAATGACACATCCTAAAATGCTTCATGCATCAATTGAAATGATTGCTTCTATAAAAGATTTGTCATTGGATGCTGTTTACGAACAGTTGTATGAAAATACAATAGACTTTTATTGTTTGGATAAAAGATAAAATAACTGAAAAAAGGATAGGATGACATATTGTTTGCATCAAATGTTATCCTGTCTTTATGTACACATTTATCTAGCAAATGAAGGATTATAAGATTATATATACAATAATTGATAATAAAACAGATGTAATAGTCATTGCTACTAATGGGCGTAATGCTCGTGCTCGTAGGTCTTTTAAGCTTACGTTTAGTCCAAGTCCAACCATAGAAGCGGTAAGTAACCAAGTTGTTGACGTAGATATACCTTCCATTACATTTTCAGACATCGGAATATACTGTCCAAATACATATGTGCCTAAAAAGCTACATACAATGAATCCAATTAAAAACCAAGGAAATTCAATCGAAGCATCGGAAGATTTATTATCTTTGTTTTTACGTTTCATTATTGCAATGAAAATAAAACAAAGGGGCACGAGCAAGAAAACACGACCTAACTTACTTAGTAATGCAATAGCTAAACCATTTTCTCCAGCAGGGGCTCCTGCTAATGCAACGTGCGCAACTTCGTGCAAACTAGTTCCAGACCAAATTCCATACTGAATAGCATCAATAGGAAGGACAGGCCATAAAATCGTATACGTAATAGCGAAGACCGTCCCCATTAAAGCAATGATCCCGACGCTAATGGCAGTATCTTCTTCATTTGATTTTACGATTGGTGCAACTGCAGCAATTGCTGCTGCCCCACAAACTCCCGTTCCAACACCTAATAAAAGAGATATATTTTTATCCGCCTTACATAATTTTGCTAAACCAAGCATTGTAAATATAGCGAATACGATCACACCGGCATCAAGCAGTAATAATCCAAGCCCATCACTAAGGACGAGGTTAATGTTTAACTTTAAACCGTATAAGATGATTGCTACACGTAATAGTCTTTTAGAAGAAAAATGAATCCCTTGTCGGATTTTTTCAGGATAACCGAATATTTGACGATACGCGACAGCAATAATTATTGCGCAGGCTAATTGTCCGATAAGAGAGAACCCTGGAACAATAGATAAAACATACCCTAACAATGCAATAAAGAAAGTAAATGCGACTCCAACGACCCACGCCATTTGGGAGGATAGCTGTTTTGTTGATTCTATGTTTTTTTGTGTATTTTTTAACGTCATAAAACACACCTCCTGTATTTATCATAAAGGGAATATTGATATAAGTTAAATAATTAAATATGATTATGATAATAAGTTAATACTTATGATAAGATAAATAAAAGGGGTGGTTGTGATCGATCAACAATTAGAGGTATTTGTCATGGTAGCAGAAAAACAAAACTTTACTCGAGCAGCAGAAGCTTTACATATGACTCAGCCGGCAGTGAGTCAATATATACGAATGTTTGAGGAAAGTATGGGGCAGCGACTTTTAGAAAGAACGAACAAATATGTATATTTAAATAAAGCCGGAGAAATTGTTTATCATCATGCAAAGGAAATTATCGCATTGTATGACCGTATGGAAAATTTAGTGGGGGATTTAACTGATAACCCTGTTGGCCCGTTATCCATAGGAGCAAGTTATACATTTGGTGAATATGTACTACCAGAAATTTTAGCGAAGATGAAAAGAAATTATCCAGAAATAAAGCCGATTGTAAGCATTGGGAATACAAAGGAAATAGCCGACCTTGTTAAAAGACACCAATTAGATATTGGGATTGTTGAAGGTGATTTTATTCAAGACAAAGAGCTGACTATGGAAGACGTTGCAACAGATTTTATGTATATTGTTGCTAGTCCGCAACATCCATTAAATCTTCATAAGGATAAGATCGGATCGGAGTCATTAGAACAAGTGGAGTGGTTTTTACGGGAGAAAGGTTCTGGAACACGTGCAGCAACGGATAAAGTGTTTCAACAACTTGAGATTCAGCCGAAAAGCACGCTAACATTAGGAAGTACACAACCTATTAAAAGTTTGGTTGAAAAGGGGATGGGGATTAGCTTGATGTCGGAATGGGCAATCCAGAAAGAATTACGAGACGGTGACGTAACAATTTTGCCTGTTGAAGGACTACCATTGTCTCGTAAGTTTTCTACTTTAATTGCCACTCCTTTTCGTTCAAAGGCATTGCAAGTATTTATAAAATTATTGCATGAATGACAAGGATGAACATACTTTATAATTGAACATATAGATGTATTTGTTCTTCGTGAAAGGATTGCAATAGAAAAACCAATAAAGCGGTAGTAGACCACTTTATTGGTTCTTCTATGAAGGAAGGGAATTACATACATTTCATATCCTTCATTACAAAGTTTCACTTGCACCTTCATGTTATCTTAAGTTTATTGCTTCATATCATCTTTTTCTATTTTCCACATTACTTGGTTACTACTCCCACCAGCAATGTTTCCTGTAGTTTTTCGGAAGAAATATGTATCTGATTCATATGCGTATGCAACAAATTGTGCACTTTTTTCTTCATTCGGAGCAATTTCTCCTTCAAATTCTTCTACTGATTCAAAAGCACCTGCAGAGTCAATGTAACCAGATCCTTCTTCTACTTCCGTTAATTCCATAGCTTCCATCAGATCTTCCGCCTGTAATGTTTCATCTGATGTATTTTTGATGGTAATGTCTAATACTACCCAACAATCAAGTTCAGATTCATAGCCTTCGAACTCATAACCTTTTAATTCGGCTGATGTAACAGTCATATCATATGTACCTAAAGTTGTAACATAGGAACCAGTTTCTCCTAGTTTTAAGTTTAGTTGATCGTCCGCTTCCTCTATAGTTTTAAGAATAGCTGATAAATCATCCTCATTTTCAGCAGTGTTATTTTCTGAAGCATTGTCATCTTCATTAACAGTAGCGTTGTTATTTGTGCTATCGTTTTCTGCATTTTGAGTAGAATTATTATTGGCAGCATTGTTATTGCCACAAGCTCCAAGTACGAGCATTATAGCTAATGTAAGCACGATATATCGTAAAGATTTTCGCATTGGTTTCTATCTCCTCTCTTAAAGTAATAATTTTATCAAAACATAAAACTTATTCATATGTCAATATGAAATGAAAAATAATTGTATTAGTCTTCCTGGTCGATATAAGGAAAATCTCTATTAAATATGTACGATAACATTAGGAAATTGTTCATGGCGATGACCATAAAAAAACTTAAAATACGAATGGAAATTCTGCTATATCGCCTTAGACATGCGTTTTGCGATATATTACTCAGGATCATTCATATTTTAAGCTAATATGTTTCTTCTATTTTGTTAGATGATGTTTATATGCATACACTACTGCTTGTGTTCGGTCATCGACTTCTAATTTACTTAAAATATTACTTACATGGACTTTTACTGTTTTTACTGCAATAAATAATTCATCTGCAATAGCTTGGTTCGATTTTCCTTCTGCAATTAAAAGTAATATTTCCATTTCACGAGGTGTTAACTCTTCGTGTAGGAGTGTTTGTTTTCTGAAACGGTTCATCACTTTTCCTGTAACTTCAGGTTCTAAGACAGACTCTCCTTTGAACGTATGACGAATTGCATCAGCAATTTCTGATGCTTTCGATGTTTTCAACATATAACTCGTTGCTCCAGCCTCTAAAGCCGGATATACCTTTTCATCATCGATAAAACTTGTGACAATTATTATTTTTGCTTCTGGCCAAGCCTTTATAATTTGTTTTGTCGCTTCAATACCATCCATATCATCCATGACGAGGTCCATTAAAATAATATCTGGTTTTACTTCTAAAGTTTTTTCAATCGCTATTTTTCCGTTTTTTGCCTCTGCTACAACTTCCATGTCCTGTTGTGCTGATAAATAGGCTCCTAAGCCGATGCGCACCATTTCGTGATCATCTGCAAATAATATTCGAATCATTATGTCACCTCATTCGTGTATGGTTGGTATTTTCACTTCAATTTGTGTCCCTTTATTTGGGAGACTTACTATTTTAAAAGTTCCACCTAGTTCTTCGCTACGCTCTTTCATCGTATCCAGTCCATAAGAGCTAGTGTTTGCTTCGGATAAATTAAATCCTTTACCGTCATCGATTACCCGCATAATAATGAATCCATCACGTTTTATTAACGTAATTTTTAATGTATTTGCTTCTGCATGACGTAATGTATTAGAAACCGCTTCTTGTAAAATACGGAAAAGTTGGTCTTCTACCCCTTTATCAATAGGGAATTGTTCAATTTGTTGTTCCAGTTCAATTGGCAACCTTGCCATTAATTCCTTAATTAAATCGTCTATCCCTTCTTGGAGGTGCTTTCCTTTTAATTGTACGGGACGTAGATGTAAGAGTAAGGCACGCATTTCTAATTGTGATTGTTGAATCATTTTTTCGACCATTGACAATTGATGTTCTAATGTTGGTGAAACATCATGTTTTTCTTCTGTAATGGCAGACATCATCATCGAAGCGGCAAATAGTTGTTGACTAACTGCATCATGCAAATCTCTCGCTAGACGATTCCGCTCTTCTACGACGATTTCTTGTAAACTAGCTTCGCGTTCATTTGCTTGTTCTGTTGCAAGTTGTTGTGCATATTCAATTTGTTGTGCGATTTTTTGTTGGATTTGCTTCATTAATTGATCAACTTGTTGTAAATCTTTATATTCTTCTTCAATGAGCGCTTGTCCTTCATGAAGTTGTCTTAGTTGTCGTTCAATATAACGTATCTGTTGTCTTTCCTGCTGTCCACTAAAAATTCCTTTCAATAAGCCGGCTATAACGATAATGGCACCGATAAGCGAAATATAATGAACATTAAAAAAGGTTGCACGCCATAAGATGTTAAAATCTTTAAATGGAAATACAAGGAATGTAATAGTTAATATGATTACGACGATGAACAGGATGAAAAAAATGTTCGAAAAAATACTTCGGAAAATTTTTCTCATATGCGCTTCACCTCCACATTTCCAGAAATCATGGAGGTAACAATTTTTACTCTCGTTTTGGCAGTTGCATAGTTTTCAGTTTGATATGAAAGTTGTTGATTTAATAGTTGTTCATGTGGTTTGTTTACTATATAAGCTCTACCAAAAATAGCACTATGATGAATCATAAATTCCGTGTCATAAGGAATATATATCGTAATATTTCCAATGCCGTGACGGATTGATACAACTGCAGTATCATCTGGGATAATCGTTTGGCTCAAATCAATTACTTTATCGCCAATACCACTAAATATGTTAATATCACGCCATTCATAAGCATCTTCCGGCGTAGATTGTTTTCCGTGTAACAACGCTTTAAATAGTGGATGAATATTTACTAATACTTCGTCCTGGGCTGGTCGGTTTAAGCGATGTTCCGGAATAATATACGTTGCATTTTTATTTTTCCAATAATCGAGTACAAATAAAAGGATAAAAACGACGATAATAAAACGTACCGCTAACATATTAAGAATCGTTACTAAAAGACCGATGATTCCGCCCCAAAAAGTAAATTTTCCCCAAGATTGTGCGTGGTTTTTATGGCCTACATAAATCGCAACTCCGAAAACAATTGCTGTAAGGATAAGGCCACCTCTAAAAAATAAAATTTCTAACACAAAGAGGGTTAATCCAATAATTAATATCCAATTAACTGTTTGTGTGGATAATCGATTAAATATGGAAATAACCCCCTTTTTAACATAGTCAAATAAAATTATCTTCGTTTAGTATACCATAATTATATCGAGCTACTTTATTGTTACATAGTGTTTTCATTGTTTTTTTGTGCTTGAAAATCAATGTCCCGTTCTAAATCCGCGATTTTTTGATCGAATGTACTTGCGTAATAAGCTTTATTCACTTTTTGTTCAATTCGGTCGATGAAATCTTCTAATTCTTGAAAACGATTATAAGCGTTTTCCCCATTGCCGTGTAATACGCGGTTGATTTCTTCGTTTGTGCGGGCGACGTTTTCTCGTCCCATTAGTTCCATTCGACGTAAATGCATATCTTTTAGTTTATGGCTCATTTCTTTATATTTTGTTTCCAATTGTTCGATTTGTTCTGTAGTGTTTTCTCTAGCAAGCTTCATTCTTTTTGCTCTTTGGGCATATTCTTCAAATTCTTTCATCGCATAGTTGTACAGTTCTTCTTCATTTGCCATTTTTGCGATATCGGCTTGTCTTTTTCGTTTCGTTGCTTGCTCTTCCGCTACGATAAATTCTTGTGTAAATTCATCTTTTAATTTGTAATGACGTTGTAGCAATTTTTTTACTTTCTCTTTTTCTTGTTCTGATTGTCGTAAGTAATTATTTAAAGCTGCAATCGGGTTCTTTTCCTCTTTTCGATCCAAAAGTTGATGCATATCAGCTGAAATAGAATTTTTAATACGTGTAAAAATATTATCCAATGTAATCGCTCCTTTGATTAAAGTTTTTTATTTGATAATTCTTGCCATTCATATTCAAAGTTTGTAAAAGGGTCGTTTTCAAGTTGTTTTACATTAGGTGCAATGGCATCGTCCTTATGCCAGTTCTTATAAATCCAATACAATAAGCAAGCTGCAACTATTGCAATCAGTGCATATAGATTGGAAAGACTAATCGATAATACAATAAATCCTAAAATGACCCAAATGGTTTTTGAAATAACGGAAGAAGCTTTTACAAACTGTTTGAATATCAAATACAGCAGTAATACAGAGATCCCGAGTAAAATCATCGGTCCTAAGTTGAAAATCAACACGGCTAGGGCAGCAAGACCAGTGATAAATAATAAGAAATGTCTCATTTGTTCTCTCCTTTCTAAGTCTAATTTTATTGTAGGAAATATTCGTTGCTTTCGTAATGAGCGCAAGATGTATTTTTGTATACGACTAGAGGCTTAGTGTAGAAATAATGAGGGGAGAATAGAAAAAAGAGGCAGCAACAGAACTAGTTTCTAATTATAAAAAATCGATCATGTTTGTCTTTTTAAGACAAGCATGATCGATTTTCATTTTAAATTCGTTGAAATGATACGAGAACTTCATAAGTTATGATGTTGTTACATTCATTTTACGTGGGTGTGTTTTTTGTATGCTTAAAAATAACAAAAGCGAAGCAGATTTATGGAGCGATATAATCGTACAAATAAAATGAAAAGGTAATTCCAATAAAAATAAATTTACTGAAATTACCTATTTCATGTATTCGTATAACAGATGAATTTAATCTTGATGCGCAATACCGTTCCAGAAAAATTCGATTGTTTGTGCAACGAGATCATCTAAAGAATTAAATGATTTTTCGTGATTTTTTCCAGTTAATAACATCGACATAAATAATAATGCTGCAAGGTGTGTATTGCACGGTGGGATTTCATTTTCATCAATCGATTGTTGGATACGATCTTCAATAGCTTGATACATTTTGTCTTCAGCTTCTTTTAACTGTGCCTCATGTTCAGCAGAGAGAGAATGGCGGGCTTCTTTCATAAATAAATTAACATCCATTCCTGATGTCGCACGTAAATGTGCAACCCCTAATTTATGTAATTGCACTTTAAATGGCTCATCAGTGGAAAAGATTTTATTAATTCCACCAGTAATTCTCTCCATTAATTTAACGACTGCATCTGTAAATAGATCATCCTTTGTTTTGTAATGATAATACACAGTCGCCTTCGTTACGTCTGCTCGCTGTGCTACATCGTCCATAGAAATTAATGGGTACCCTTTTTCTAAAAATAAAAATGTTGCGATTTGTAAGATTGTATCTTTTGTTGATAGTTCATTTGTACTTTTGCGTGGTCGACCTAATTGTCGCTGAGAATTTTCCATTTTACTCACTCCAAGTAAAGATATATAAACATTATTCTACCAATAAAAAGCCAAATCATCAAAGATAGCTGTTCATATTATGTAAAATTTTTGTAATTAATAATAGTCCATGAAAATGGACATAAAAATGCCGTTTTGTCTATAAAAAATGTAAGTTCACAATTTATTTATAAATTGATTAAATGTTGATTTGACAACGTTCTTTGGACATGTGGAAAATTTTTCAATAAAATAAGTTTGATTTCACTTGATTAATTAACTGCCTAGTATATATAATAACTGTATACTGACCAGTATATATAAAAATAATGTGGAGGTGCAATCGATGAAAAGAACTTTCATCATGTTTATAGCTATTATAACTTTTAGTTTATTTCAATTCGTATCACCGAATAGTGAGGCACATGCAGCAACATATGCGGATGGTACATATGATATTTCGTTTGAAATGAAAGAGGCAGGGAGTAACAATACATCAATCGCTGATGGATATTTTACAAAGCCTGCTAAATTGGTCGTTAAGAATGGGGCAAATTATATTCAATTAACGACGAATGAGAGTGACTGGATTAAATCCATGTCAGGTCCAATGGGAAGTGCAACAGATGTAAGCGAAAGTGGCAATACTCGTACAGTTCAATTTGAGGTGGGAGATTTATCAAACCCAGTTAATATGAATATGCATGTTGTTGTACCAGAAGAAGTTGCTGGAATGGAATATGATCATAATCATTCTGTTCGTGTAGTTTTTAATGCCGAAAATATTCCAACTGCAACAAGTGGAAGTACAGAAGCAAAGACAGATGCAAAAGAGGATGTAGAACAAGTAACTGCAGGTGCAGATGATACTACGGAAAAGAACCCTAAGACAGGGGATACAACTCCGATTGGTGTATATGTATTTTTACTATTAGCATCAACTGCCGTTTTAGTTATTTATGAAACTCGTTTTGCAAAAAATTAATCATATGATGGAAAGGAAAGTAAAATGAGAAAACCAACGATCATATTTTCAATAGTACTTCTTCTTATGAGCCTATTCGGCCAACAGCCTGTCCTAGCTGAGACT
>DXHX01000095.1 GCA_019113205.1 Candidatus Pseudogracilibacillus intestinigallinarum
GCTGTACACTTGCGGAATTATAGGTTATATCCGCAAGTTCCCGCAGAAACCCCCACACACTTGCGGAATTACAGGTTATATCCGCAAGTTCTCGCAGAAATTGCCGTACACTTGCGTAATTATAGGTTATATCCGCAAGTTCCCGAGGAAATTGCCGTATACTTGCGTAATTATTGGTTATATCCGCAAGTTGTTGCAGAAATCGCCATACACTTGCGAAATTATAGGTTATATCCGCAAGTTCCCGCAGAAACCCCCACGCACTTGCGGAATTACTGTTTATATCCGCAAGTTCCCGCAGAAATCCCCACGCACTTGCGAAATTAATCGGCATACTCACAAGCACCGCCCAAAACGAGCGCTAATTTACGAAATCCAAGTACACATCCACAAGTTTTAAGGAAAAAATTTATCTCTTTGTAGCGGGAGGAATTATTTGCTATAATCAGATTAGTAAATTTTTTATACGGAGGTTTACGATGGCACTAACATTATATTGGTACCCGAATTGTAGTACGTGTAAGAAGGCAAAAAAATGGCTAGATGATAACGGTAAAACGTATGAGCTAGTTCATTTAGTAGAGGAAACACCTTCAGAAGCGACGATTAAATCGCTTATTGAAAAGAGTGCACTAGAGCCGAAGAAATTTTTTAATACGAGTGGAAAAGTGTATCGCGAACAAAGTATGAAAGAAAAAATTAAAGATGCAACACTCGATGAAATGGTTACATACTTAGCGTCAAATGGCATGCTTATTAAACGACCGATCCTGACAGACGGCACGAGCGTGACAGTTGGTTTTAAAGAAGAAACATACGAAAATACTTGGAAGTAACTTAGGAGGAGAAAAATATGTCATTACCAACAGAATTATTATATTCAAAAGAACATACGTGGGCACGAGAAGAAGGAAGCGATATTCGTGTCGGGCTTACTAAATTTGCCTTAGAAGAATTAGGAGACATCGTATTTGCGGAACTTCCAGAAATTGGTACGGAAATTGAAATGAACGAACCATTCGGAAGCGTAGAATCTGTGAAAACAGTATCGGAATTATATGCACCGGTTAGTGGTCGTGTAGTGGAAATTAACGGAGCACTACAAGATAACCCTGAAACAGTAAATGAGTCTCCTTATGACCAAGGATGGTTCATCGTCATCGAACCGACAAAGGACGAGCAGTTAGACGAGTTACTTTCAGCAGACGAATACGAAGCATTAATTTCAGCAGAATAATGGAAAAGCTATTCAACGATGGGCGGACAAAACACATCGTGAATAGCTTTTTGTTTTAAAAAGGTGCAATGAAAAGGATGCAATGATAAAATGAAAATAATTATTGTTGAAGGAAAACAAGATAAAAAACGGCTCGAAACGATTATCGATGGCCGTGATGACGTACAAATTTTATGTACATTCGGAACATTTAGTATTGAAAAATTTGATGAAATGCTTGAAACGTATGATTTAGACAATCATCTTGTTTATATTTTCGTTGATGAGGATCGTCCAGGGAAACAACTTAGAAAAAAGTTGAACGAAGAATTGCCTCATGCTGAAAATATGTATATTCCAGAAGAACATATTGAAGTTGAAGCAGCACCATACAATATTCTCGCAACAGAACTCGTCAAATTTCATATTCGAATTAACCCGATATATTTATTAAAAGATTGGTGAGAAAACATGCAAGAGATCAAACAATTACCATTACCGAAGGATGGTTTCCTTTTTATTCATACCCCCTTTTGTGGGACGTGTCATGTCGCAAGAAGTTTTTTACAAAAAATTGAAACAACACATAAAGAGGAAATTTTTCTAGAAATGAATGGATCTTTATTTCCAGAATTCATGCAAGAGAATAAAATTGAAAGTGTACCGTGTTTACTCATTGTGAAAGATGGGGAAATAAAGGAGAAAATTTATACGTTTCATTCGGTTGCAAACATATATCATTATGTGTTTGAGTATAAACCTGAGTTATTTGCTAGGTAATATGCATTATCGTTGACAAAGATAATAAGGACTGATAAGATTCAATATAATAACCAATTGAATATAATTAACTCTTATGAAGAGCAACGGAGGGACTGGCCCTGTGAAGTTGCGGCAACCTTCAATTCTGAATTGAAAGGTGCTAAATCCTGCAAAGCACACCGCTTTGAGAAATGAGAGAACGTGAAGATATATAATCTTTTTGTTCTCTAGAGCAAAGAGATTTTTTTATTGGAATAAAAAGAAAAGGAGGGTACACATTTTGATTTCGATCAAAAATTTAAAGAAAACATTCACGATTGACAATCGCCCGATCAAGGCAGTTGATGATTTAACATTGGATATCGAAACTGGTGAAATATTCGGTGTGATTGGATATAGTGGGGCTGGAAAAAGTACGTTCGTTCGCTTGTTAAATCGCCTTGAAGAACCGACAGCAGGAACTATTACAATTGATGGCGAGAGCATGACCGAATTAAATGCGAAAAATCTTCGTACAGCAAGACAAGATATCGGAATGATTTTCCAACATTTTAATTTATTATGGTCACGAACGACGGAAGATAATATTGCCTTCCCTCTCGAAATCGCTGGTGTGCCAAAAGCAGAAAGAGAAAAAAGAGTAAAAGAACTCATTCAATTAGTTGGATTAGAAGGTAGAGAAAAAGCGTATCCATCCCAACTTAGTGGGGGACAAAAACAACGTGTCGGAATCGCAAGGGCACTCGCGAATAACCCGAAAGTGTTATTGTGTGATGAAGCGACATCTGCACTTGACCCGGAAACGACGAACTCTATTTTAAATTTACTCGTAGATATTAACGAGAAACTCGGTTTGACGATTATTTTAATTACCCATGAAATGAACGTTATTCGAAAAATTTGTCACCGTGTTGCAGTGATGGAACATGGGAAAATTGTGGAACAAGGGAATGTGTATGACGTTTTCACGAATCCACAACATGGGGTGACACAACGATTCATTGGAGAGGTCGTGGAAGAGGGCCGGGAAGATGATACATTGGATGAAGTATTGGAGGAAGTAGAACGAAAAGGAAAAGTTCTTCGATTACGATTCCAAGGTACAGCAACAAATGATGCTCTTATTAGTGAAATTGCGAAAAACTACGATACTCAAGTTAATATTTTACATGGTAAAATTACGAAAACGACATACGGTACGGTTGGTTCACTCGCAATTCAATTAATTGGAGAGAAAACTGAAATAGAGAAAGTTGAAGCTTTTGTTGAAGCTTCCTCGGTAACAGTGGAGGTAATTCGCGATGACACTTGATTTTTCAAAACTTGATACGAGCCAATTGCTTGAAGCTACATATGAAACGTTTTACATGACAATCATCGCACTTATTGGAACTTTTATTTTAGGATTATTGCTTGGTCTATTACTTTATTTAACAGACAAAGATGGTCTATGGGAAAATAAAATATTAAATTTTATCATTGCGACATTTGTTAACGTCTTTCGTGCTATCCCATTCATCATTTTAATTTTATTATTGTTCCCATTAACGAGACTTTTAATTGGAACGATTCGGGGACCGAATGCAGCACTCCCGGCTTTAATTTTAGGAGCGGCACCATTTTACGGTCGTTTAGTGGAAATTGCATTAAAGGAAGTGAATAAAGGTGTTATTGAGGCAGCGAAAGCGATGGGATCAACGACGAGACGTATTATTTTTAAAGTGTTAATCCCAGAATCAATGCCAGCACTTATTTCAGGTATTACCGTTACAGCGATTGCATTAATTGGATACACAGCAATGGCTGGAGCGATCGGAGCAGGTGGACTAGGGAGTTATGCATATTATGCAGGATTCCAACGAAGAATTTTTGAAATTGTCCTCGTCTGTTCAATCATTATTGTAATTGTCGTTTTTATTTTCCAATTCATTGGAGATTTTATATCTAAAAAAATTGATAAAAGGTAAAGGGGAGAATGTTTCATGAGAAAGGTTTTAGCTTTATTTGCATTAATTTCAATTTTAGTTTTAGCGGCATGTGGTGGAGGAAACAATAACAACGCAAGTAGTAACAACGCAGGTAATAACGATGGGAACGCAGAAGAAGTGACAATTAAAGTAGGGGCTTCAAGTGTGCCACACGCAGAGATTTTAGAAGAAGCGGCACCAATTTTGGCTGAAGAAGGTATTACGTTAGAAATCGAACCATATGAAGATTACGTCTTACCAAATGATGACTTAGCAAGTGGTGATTTAGATGCGAACTATTTCCAACATATTCCTTATTTAGAACAAACTATTGAAGATACAGGATACGAGTTAACACATATCGGTGGAATCCATATTGAACCAATTGCGGCATATTCAAAATCTATTGATTCAATCGATAATATTAAAGATGGAACAGAAGTTGTATTAAGTAATTCCGTAGCTGACCATGGCCGTGTGTTACAATTATTCGAAGCAAACGAATTAATTACATTAAAAGACGGAGTAGAAGAAGGTAAGGCTGAGTTAGATGATATCGAAGACAACCCGAAAAACTTAACATTCTCTCCTGACTATGAGCCAGCTTTTTTACCAGAAATCTATGAGTCTGAAGAAGATGTATTAGTAGTCATCAACACGAACTATGCAATCGGTGCAGGACTTGATCCAGTGAATGATTCGATTTTCCGTGAAGGGGACGACTCTCCTTACGTGAACGTGTTAGCAGTTCAAGAAGGTAAAGAAGATGATGCAGCATTAAATAAATTATTAGAAGTGTTACGTTCTGAAGAAATTCAAGACTTCATGGTTGAGAATTACGACGGTGCAGTAGTACCAGTATCAGAATAATGTATTTCACTTACGTATAAAAAATTGCCTCCACGATTGTGGGGGTAATTTTTTTGTCGGGGTTTTGTGGTGGAGCGGGTAGGGGTTTCTTAAGGAGTGGTTGGAGTGAGGGTATACGGTTCTTAATTTCGCAAGTGTTGGTAGGAATTCCGTTGGGGCTAGCGGATATACTGCTTAATTCCACAAGTTATCGAGAAAACGCCGTTGGGGCTAGCGGATATATCGCTTAATTCCGCAAGTTATAGGCGAAATCACGTTGCACTTGCGAATATACGGCTTAATTCCGCAAGTTATAGCTGAAATCCCATCCCACTTGCGAATATATGGCTTAATTCCGC
>DXHX01000096.1 GCA_019113205.1 Candidatus Pseudogracilibacillus intestinigallinarum
AATATTGACCATTCGCTAATTTTTCATATTCAATCATATACCCTTTACGCTCCTGGACATCGGCCATTAACGCAATTTTTTCGTCAAATGAAGCACCATCTGTTTTCGCTTTAATCTCGTCCTCGTCACGATCCACGCGACGTTTCAAAAGATCATTCACCGCTTCCGGCCCTTGCAATTCCTCTACATCACGCAAAATTTCAACCGGAAGTTCCTGATATTGATTCGGAAACGTTTCATGTCCCTTCGTTGTCAATGCATACGTATGAAACGGTCGCCCAATCTCTTGCTTCACGACACGTTCACGGACAAATTTTTGCCGAATTAAATCATTTAGATGCCGGCGAATCGCTACTTCCGAAATCGTAAAATATTCCAATAATTCCTTAATGGTCACTTCGTCGTCCTTTTTTAAAATGTGTAAAATTTTTTCTTTCGTCGTTTTTCTTGCCACGTCATCATCCCCTAGGATTCATTTGAAAATGCATTTGCAACTCCTAATTCATTCACCAAATATTGTCTTATATGTGTACTAAACATTTTTAAAACAGGCAATTGATCAAAAAATGTTTTTTCGACATGTGTATGATCGATCGCTAAATAATCTTGTACGAGCATTTGACGTAAATCAATGACCGCTTTATATGCCACTTCTTCCTCAGCGGAAATCACTTTTTCATCTACTAAAATATCGATAATATCGTGATAACTTCCCGGATCACGCATAATAAATCCATCAATCATCATATTACCAACATCTAAAATCGACTCAATAACGACGTGTACTACACGCTCTAAGCCTAATTTTTCTATGTCGCTTGCAAAAGATTTCGTCTCTTGTGCAATCGTAATTAATTCATCAATATGTGTTACTGTTTGTTCAATTTCACTTCGATTTACAAAGTACATTTCATATCCCTCGCTATCTTCCATTCCTACCTATATCATATCATATTTTACAATTAGTTTAAAAATGTTGTAATAATTAGAATTCTTCTGTTTCCATGATATACTATTCTTATAGGAAAATGGAAAGGAATGGTTGCCATGACGAATGTAATACCTCTTCACATAAAAAATAATTTATTACATTTAGACGCCACAGAAATTAGTACATTAATTCGAACGAAAAAAGTATCGAGTGAAGAGGTTATACGTATATATATCGACCATATAAAGGCAGTCAATCCTATGTTAAATGCTGTCGTAGAAGAACGATTTGATGCAGCAATAAAAGAAGCAAAGGAAAAAGATGCAAATATTGACGAAGCAAACTTAAAATTTCAACCTTTGTACGGTGTCCCTGTGAGCATAAAGGAATCGATTGATGTTGCAGGGATGAAAACAACAGGTGGTATTAGTCATCGCGCTGATATTATTGTAAAAAATGACGCACATGTCGTAGAGCAATTAAAGCGTGCTGGTGCAATCATTCTTTGTAAAACGAACACACCCGCATTATGCTTTTGCCACGAAACTGACAACACACTGTTCGGACGGACGAATAATGCATGGGATATGAAACGAACTGCTGGAGGTTCAAGTGGTGGAGAAGGTGCCCTTATCGGAGTCGGTGGTGCACCGATTGGGATTGGCTCAGATATAGGGGGCTCAATTCGCTTTCCAAGCCATTTTAACGGGGTCGTTGGTTTTAAGCCAGGAAAAAATCAAGTTTCCACAACAGGACATTTCCCACCAGATACACATCACTTAAAAGCTCGTATGTCAACAATCGGTCCTATCGGAAAATCTGTCCGCGATATGAAATTATTGTACCGATTGATTCAACAAGAGCAACCACGAAAAGCGTTATATGAACGAATGCAAGTTGACGTTTTACCCGCTGATATCGGTTTTCCATTATCAGAAAAAACGACGGAATTACTTGGAGAGGTATATGAACTCGTTTCCCATACGTACAATAGTACAACGACGATTCCGCCATTTTTTAATGATAGTGCAACAATTTGGCAAGAAATCATGTCACATGATGGGGGAAGAGAAATAACAACACTTGCTTTTAACACCGATCGTGTCAACATTTTCAAAGAATATATGAAGTCAAAACTGAAACGAAATACGAAACATCATCCATATTTATTATGGTCACTCGTCGGTGCGAAAATGTTCAAACCGTCACAAAAACGATTGAAAGAGATGGAGCAATTTTTAAATGAAGGCGACCGAACATTAGATAGTTATTTATCAAATCGTCTACTCGTCTTCCCTGTTTACCATACTGGTGCATTAAAACATGGCGAAACATATAAAGAGATTTTTTCGATTAAACGAACGTTTCTGCAATATTTACCATATACCGTTTATGCGAACGTGTGGGGTTTACCATCATTAGTCATCCCAGTTGGCACCGATCATAATGGATTGCCAATCGCCATTCAAATTATGAGTAAAGTTGGAAACGAGGACGCCATCTTCCTTCTCGGTGAAAAAATTGAAAAACATTTCGGCGGATATAAACGAAGCACGGTTTACGACAAACCATAAAAAGTAACGCAATAAGCTTTCATCCTTTTTATTATTATACGTATAAATCATTCCTTTTTTCGTACACTAATTCGTAAAAGGAATGATTTTTTTATGAGCAAAGAAAAACGAGTCGTATATGATGCAGGCGAAGATGAGCGTGAACGTCGCCGAGAAGAAAAAGGTGCCGTATTTGAACATACCGAGGAATTAGACCATTTCGAGCCATTATCCAATGAAGAAAACATGAAAGATATCGTCGTTCCTGAGGAATTTCCAGACGGCCCGTTCGGCTCCCCAATTCGAAAAGATGCCCTTGTCGAACGAAAATCAACGAAATGGCGCGAAGGACAGCGTAGCATCAGTGCCTACACGTATGCAGATAAAGATCGGCACGATGACTTACCACGACAAATGCCAGGCGCACATCCACTTCACGATGAATGAGAAAAGCCACCTAGCAAACGCACTAGGTGGCTATTTAGCGTCATTTTACGAGGAGGATTCACTATCACTCCCTATTCATCCACTTTTTTCAAAATAAAATACGCACAACCAAAATTACAATATTCTAAAATATAATCTTCCACCATATCAATCCGTGAATCATATGTTGCCTT
>DXHX01000009.1 GCA_019113205.1 Candidatus Pseudogracilibacillus intestinigallinarum
TAACAAATGATACAGGAAATTAAAGGTACAATGCATATGATATATACGAATTATAAAATATCATTACTAACATTTTGGGCTATTTTAATAGGAATAGTAATTTTATCAGTGGGATCAACGTATTTATTGCAATCGAGTATGACTGAGTTTACCTTATCAGCACCGATGTATTTTTACACACCAATTGTTGCTGGGATGGTTGTGACAGGAGTCATGCCATTTATGATAAAATTAGGAGTGACAAGGTTTCCGATTTTCTTATCATTAGGTACTTTCTTATTAATAGCTTCCATTTTGAACGCAGTAGTCATTCAACTGATTCAAGCAATATTGAAAATGTTCTTTGATATGAATGGTAGAGCATTAGTATTGAGGAATGGTTCTAGTGAATTTACGATCAATCATATCGCAGATTTACTGCCGAATTCGACTTTTGCAACGGAAATAATTATAGATATATCAATTACGATGTTATTAAGTATGGTTGTATTTTTTATATCGTTAATTTTTTATCGATATGGGAAGTTAATCGGCTTCTCATTTATGGGATTAATTGGTGTGTTATTTGTCTTCGATATGAGTAATGAAGGAGCAGTATTTCAATTATTGGAATATATCGTATTACACTTTGAATTTAGTTACTTTTATTATATGTTCGGACTTAGTATCATTGTTTATCTTGTAAGCTATATATTTATGCACCGAATGACGATTAAAAAATAAAGCGATTATTGTACGTGTATACAATGTTTGGTAAAATTAAATTATAATGTAATATACAACGTGTACATGAAGGGGGTGAGTAAGATTGTTTATGGATATGTTCCATCATATTTTTGTTGATGTTTCTATGGTTTATTTTTATGTAGGATTATTGTTGATCACATTAGGGATTGCATATGTTAGTCAATTTGTTTTCAAACATATGATGAAGCAAAGTTATGAATTTCAAAATTATCATCGACATGTAAAAATAAATCTAACGCAAATAGAAAAACCAATCATAACTAATGAATTATTTATGGATTGGATTGTGATGATATGTAAAAGATTTACTGAAAAAGACGATAAAGAAGATGGTGTTCACTCTTATTTTAATCAATATAATAAAATAAGAGGAGGACAATTATGTCTACAAACAACTTACTCACACTTTTTAAAAAAGTTAGTTTAAGTTTCATAATTATTTTTACCGTATTCACATTATCGGGATGTGCAATGAATCTTGATCCAATAGATAGTCAAGCAACAGGGATATTCGATCATTATTTTATTTACCCATTTTCATTACTCATAAAAATGGTCGCAAATTGGTTTCATGGTCACTATGGGGTAGCAATTATTTTAATTACGATAGTGATTCGTTTTATATTAATGCCATTCTTTATAAAGCAATCCGTGAATAGCCAAGAATCTCAAAGGAAAATAAAATTAATGAAACCAGAGATGGATGACATTCAGGCAAAATATAAAGGGAAAAGCAATCAAAAAGATCAATTACAATTACAAAAAGAACTAGGCGAGCTCTATAGAAAATATGATTTTCATCCATTTAAAATGATGACTGGTTGTTTACCTCTCTTGTTACAAATGCCGTTTTTAATAGGTTTCTATTATGCAATTAGACGAACACCTGAAATCGCAGAACAATCATTTCTTTGGTTTAATTTAGGAGAAACGGACATTTTATTTGTGCTCATCGCAATGGCAATTTATTTTGTCCAAGCGAGGGTTGGTCTAATTGGATTAGAAGAAGCACAGCGTAAACAAATGATGTTATTCAGCTATATGTCTCCGATAATGATAGGTATTATTTCTTTTACTTTACCTGCTGCATTACCATTATATTGGGCAGTAAGTGGATTGTTTGTGATTATCCAAACATTGATAATCAAGAAGATTGTATTACAAAGAAAACAAAATGAATTAGTTATTTAAATATACAAAAAAGGTGACATGAAACGTGCTCAATGTTTTATGTCACTTTTTGTGTGAAAATACGTTATCATATGACATAGTTTGTAAGAATGGGCAACTTGGATTAGGGTTACATATTGTACAGCAACTTCTCCAAAAGCAAGGTGGAGAAGTGACTGCACATATACATGACGATATTTTTGTGTTAACTTTACTATTTTATAAAAAAAATAAAATCTAGTTCACACCATTTCCGATTTTTTAAAGAGGATGATCGAAGCGATAACGAGAATAATTACTGCACATAATGTTATCGCAGATGTTCCCATTAGCTCTGTATGGACATGTTTGTCCTCGATGAATGCACCGATATGGTTCGCCATTTGGTTTGGCAACATGGTCAGTTTATGTCCGAAAACGGTTTTTATAGTACTCAAAACCATAATCGTAAAAATTGTGCACCCAAGTACAGCGCCCGGCGAACGAATAAAGCTATTATAAAAAATAGAAATCGATAAAACGAACAGTAACCATATACTATAAAAAGCAATCACACCAATGATTGTGGAAATGTTCAATGTCGTAAATAAAATGGAAATATAATACATACTAAAAGCTAATCCAATCGTTAACGCACCGATAAGTAGCAATGCATTTGCAGCCCATTTGGATGTAATGAAATGATTCATACGAATTGGTTTAGCTAACATCATTTCCATTGTTCCTGATTTACGCTCTCCAGCAATCGTTCCCATCGTAATAAAACCGACTAGTAACGTACCGAACATGCCAAGCTGTTCTAAACTAAGCATTACTACATCTTCTGCACGCATCTCAGGTATTTCAAAGATAGTTCCTTCTGGGACACCACCAGTATGTTCTAATATTTCTGGTAAATAATAATACGTAATCGGGTCCATAATCGTTAATAAAATAAAGACGAGTGGTACCCAAACTAATTTTTTATTATGCCAACTTTCATCTATCTCTTTTTTAAATAATGCTATCCACTGCATGATTGCACCACCTTCATAAACATATCTTCTAACGATGCTTCATTTACGGCGAAATGGTGAAGTGGCCAATTTTCTGTCATACTTTTTTCTAAAATTTCCCGCCGAGCATCCTTGATATCTGTCACTGATACATGCATCATCGAACGACTTTTACTAATATCAATGACGGAAGGTAATGCACGAACATGCTGTTCATATACCTCATTATTTTCAGAGAATTGAATGTCGATGATTGCTGTTTCATATTTTTTTCGTAATGTTGCCATGTTTCCAGATTCAACAACTTTCCCGTGATGCATTAAAATTAGTTCATCACTCACTTCATCTGCATCATTTAATATATGCGTAGAAAATAAAATCGTCATTTCTTTTTTTAATTGCTCCATCAATGTTAAAACATCACGACGTCCAATAGGATCTAGCGCAGAAACAGGTTCATCTAGTAATAGTAGGGAAGGTTTATGAATGATTGCTTGTGCAATACCTAATCTTTGCTTCATACCACCAGAATAAGCACCAATTCGTTTATTTCGTGCATCGTATATATCAACTTGCTTTAGTACTTCATCAATTCGTTCTTTTGCCAATTCTTTAGAAATTTCATGAATGTTGGCGCAATATGTTAAAAATTGTATTCCAGTCATCCACGGATAAAATGTCGGTTCTTGTGGCAAATAGCCAATATATTTCCGAATATCTGCCTCTTTTTGATCTGTCTTTATACATGTTCCATTCGTTCGTTTAATGGCGCCAGTTAACATGCGTAATGTCGTCGTTTTACCGGCACCATTCGGACCGATGAGAGCGATACACCGATTATGTTCTAATGTAAAAGAGACGTTATCTACAACAGTTGTTTTTCCATACGTTTTTGTTAAATTTTTGATTTGAAACATTAGTCATATTCCTTTCTACCAAATATAAAGTAGGCGATTGGACCGATTGTACTAATGAAAATGATGATGAGTACCCAAATTAATTTAGGCCCATTCGTTTGCTCAATTTTTCGTATATCTAATAATGCAACAACCATTAAAACAATTTGTAAAATAAGTAGTGGTGCAATAAGACTCCAATTTATATCCATTATGTTTTCCTCCTTAAAGATTTGTTAATAGTAAAGGTATACCGATAGCTGTACCAATAATTAACAGCAACAATATCCATGAAATCGGATGTGCCCAATTATTTGTCCACCCAACACCAAATCGTTTTTCAATAAAAATAGATGGGTCATTTTTATTAAAATAAAACTGACCTAATTTCCAATGTTCATCTTCATCACGATCTATCATATGATCATCTATTTGGTCATCATCAATCTTAAGTCGACTACCACCTTGCCCAGTTCGAATCGATAAGATAATTGATCCAATAAAAATGATAGCGATAATGACAAGTGTTATTGGTGTTTCATATTTTTGAAGTATAGGATGAATAAATGTTAATTGAATAAATAAAAACATAAGTACCATTAAAACACTTGAAATGAATAAAAAGCGTGACCATTTTTTTCGGTATAATTGGTTTTGTATTTTGGACACTTTTGGATTTCCTGCGTGAATTTGTTGTTTTGCCTTTCCAATGATGATATTAATAAAGAAAAACAAACCAATCATAAACAGTTGCGTTCCAGGCATAACTAGAACATTAAAAGGTGTTTTTGCATCATAGCGAACTTCCCCGTTAACGTTTGTATGCATCGGAATTTCATTCGGTATACTATCATACATGAAAAATGTATATAGAATTGTTCCAATCGTTACAACAAGTGGAATGAGGTAAAACCAATTAGATAATACATTTCTCTCAAGATGAAAGGAAGTATCAATAACAGTCCGCTGTGTTTTCTCTACTGGCCAATTTTCCTTCGCTTTCATGTTTTTCATTTTTTTATGAAATTGTAAATATACAAAAAAGGAGAGGATGATAAATAAAAATGTATTTATGGTAAACCCGATATGTTGCACATTTTCTCTAAAGAAAATGTGTAGACATAATTGTAACAATGCGATAATGATCCCTAGTAAAATAGTATAAAAAACATATGTTTTTCGGATTTGTTTAATATCTGTCCTCATATAAATTTTGTATGGAATAGTTACTCCAAATTGCTCTGTTCTCCTAGTTATATATGGAAGAATACTAAAAATAAAGACCATGATTAAAAGCATACTTATATAAAAAATTGCGGTTATCATATGGTTCACCTACCTAATTCATCGAAAATAGTTGTCATCATTGCAAATAATTCCTCTTGGTCGATTTCTTTACATAATGCTTCAGCAATTAAAGGTTTTAACGTTTCATGTAATTGATTTTTATAAATTTCATCCGCTTTTTCCGGTCCATCCGGGTGAACGACAACACCACGTTGACGATGAATTAATAAAAAGCCATCCTGTTTTAATTGTTGATAAGCTTTATTCACAGTATGTAAATTAATTCCAATATCACTCGCTAGAGCGCGGACAGAAGGGAGACGCTCACCAGGAGTGAGTTCTTTTTTTGCAATACCGATGATGATTTCATTTTTTAATTGTTCATAAATAGGTACTTCCGATTCAAAATCTAATGAAATGTACATGTCATCACCCTTTTGTTTGTGTGTTATATACATTATATAACAAGAATACAATTATGTAAATAAAAAATCGTGAGCTAAAAGAATATTTGTGTAAATTCACAAGTTTCTTTTAGTTCACGATTTTGTTTAAGAAACGACTTCCGCTTCTTCTCTTTCCCCGACTTGAGCAAATTGAACGTACGATGAATAATGTTCTTTGGTGATTACAAATAGGTCATACACTTCCTCTTCTTTATTGATATTGTCATAAACATCAGGATATAAAGTGTTTGCATATTGTACATAGTTTAGTTTAGTAATCGCTCGTAAGGAGCGTGCATTCGATTTACGAATTTTAATAAAAATAATTTCAATAGTTGATAGAAAAAATAATTCTTCGAAAAAAGCTTCTTTCGCTAGCTGATTATATCCTTTACCAAAATAAGGTTTGCCAATCCATGTAGCTAAAAAGCCACTATTGTTTTCGATGTCATATAAATTTATCGTGCCGATTGGCTGTTCGAACTCATCAGTGATTGTTCGCGATATTAATGTGCCAAAATCTTCTTGTTCTAATAACTGTTTTGTTAAAAAATAAAATTCATCGCTCGTTTCGGCTTTATGTCGGACGTACGGATATACGTCAGGATGAGAAGATAACTCAAATAATACAGGTACTTCGTGTAACTCACGTTTCTTTAGCATCTGTATGCACCCTCCTTCATGATAAATTTGCCACTAAAGTGACATATGTATCTACCATCATTTAGGCATGGTTAGGGTGCATGCATAAGGAAAATCTTCGGTGGCACCCAACGAATTTAAGTGATAGTAGCTACATAAATTCGGGGTAGGAATCGAACCTACTAGAACCAGTAAACTGGTGGCGCACCATTTGCCTTCCCTTATGTCATTATTTTTTGTTAATTCATTTTAACACGAAAAAGGAGAGAAAGGGAAGCATTTTTTATGAAAAAAACATAAAAATTTTTATGGCTTTAAACGTTGATTTAATAATATTTTCAGTAGTTTTTTTAGTGTGAAACGAAAGTTTGAATTATGAGAATATATAATATTTTACAAGGGGAAGAAAATAAAAAATAACCTTATATAAACGCTTTTAGTATATAGGTTTGGATATAAATGATGACAGAATATTTAGAAAAATATTATTGACAAGTGAAATGATTAAACGTAATATATAATTAAATATAAATGAAACTGGTACGGATGACAGGACATTTAATACCTCTATATATTATGTATAAAAAGTAAGGCTACATAACTATACATCGTCAAGTTCTATATTTTACGTTGAGAGTGATAATTCAAATAAAATATAAATAAAGATAGATAATGTTATTTACTTTTGAATGGAGGGGATTTTTTTGAGTGCAGTAGTGATTACGGTACTAATGTTTATCGTTCTATTTGTATTTTTGTTCTTAGGATTACCCGTAGCATTAGGACTTGGTGGTACTGCAGTAGTCTTTGCCATGATTTTTGAACCAAGAGTTTTAATGTCAGCTCCAAGTCAATTCTTTTCTACCCCCTGGCAACATATTATTGTTACCGTTCCCTTATTTATTTTTATGGGAAACATTATACGATTTTCAGGAATTGCAGAGAAAGCGTATGATGCCGCTTATAAAATTATAGGCCAATTTCCAGGTGGCCTTGCCGCAGGTACTGTCCAAGTTTGTATGATTTTTGCTGCGATTACTGGTATTACTCCTCCAGCAACGATTACGATGGGCCAAATCGCATATCCTTCCATGATTAAATATAATTATAGTAAAAAAATTGCAATCGGATCTATTGCCGCAGGTGGTGCCTTAGGTGCTTTAATTCCTCCAAGCATTCCCTTTATTTTTTACGGTGTATTAGCTAATGAATCCATCGGTGCATTGTTTTTAGGTGGAGTTATTCCAGGCATCATGTTAGCTATCATGTACTCCATTTACATCATTGTTCGTTGTACCATACAGCCTCAAATGGGTCCAGCTACCCCAAAAGATGAGAGATTTTCCCTTAGTGAAAAATTATTATCTGTTTTCAGCATATGGCCGTTTATTATTTTAATTGTGTTAGTGTTAGGTGTTATTTGGACGGGAGTTGCCACACCGTCTGAAGCTGCAGCAATCGGAGCAGCAGGAGCCTTATTAATAAATGCCGTATATGGGAAGTTAACATGGAAACTTATTAAAGATTCCTTAATTTTTACCGTAAATTTAACTGGTATGGGATTATGGATCTTAATTGGAGCAAACTTTTTTGTAAACGTTTTCAGTGCGGTGGGTGGGCAAGGAGTTATAACAAATATTGTTTTATCTATGCCTGGTGGAGATATGGGAATTTTACTTAGTATGATGTTCATTGTACTTATTTTAGGGATGGTTATGGATGATTGGGCAATTATTATGATGACTACTCCGCTATTTATTCCGATATTAAATCAAGTAGGTATTGACACTTTATGGTATGGAATTTTGTTAGTAGTAAATATTCAAATTGCCTACTTAACACCACCATTTGGATTTGTATTATTTTGGATTAAAAGTATTTTACCGAAAAACGTTCATATGGGAACAGTGTATAAAGCAGTATTACCGTTTATTGCTATTCAACTAATCGCCTTAACAATTTTAATCGTATTTCCGGAAGTGGCATTATGGTTACCAAATAAATTATTAAAATAAAAAAGGGGGAAATGAAGGACGTTCGCTTAGAGCAAACATGAAGTTTGAATGCAAATAAATTAAAGGAGGGTTTATCATGAGGAAATACTGGCTATTTCTAGTAATTTTATTGGCATCTATTACTTTAATTGCTTGTTCAGGTAATGCAGATTCTAGTGGAAATGGTGGAGATGGTGGGGGAGATGGCCCACCGAGTGATGTGACAGAATGGGTTTTTCAACCGGCATTTGATTCAGGTGATGCGGGTTGGGATAATGGCGTAGTCCCTTGGATAGAAGCAGTAGAAGAAGCGACGGAAGGTACGGTTCAAATTGAATTATTACCTGCCGGTTCGATTGTAAGTGGTGGAGAAGCATTTGGAGCAACAGCTGATGGGACGATAGATGTGTATGCCGGTTGGGCAACAGTTTATGGTGGACAAATGCCAGAAGGAATGCTCGCGTATGGTCTAGCAATGGGAGCAGAAGATTATGAAGAAGCTTGGGAAGTTGTGATGGAATACGACGACGGTAGTATCGCAAATATTATTCGGGAAGCAGCAAATGAAAATAATTTACATTGGGCTGGATGGACTAGTCAAGGTCCCAATTCGATGTTCACTAAATTCCCTGTTAATAGTATGGAAGATTTAAAAGGCCATAAATTACGTGCCGGTGGTCCACAAGCAATATTTCTAGAAGCAATGGGAGGTACCCCTGTTTCGTTTGAAGGGGATGAAATTTATACAGCAATAGATTTAGGAACGATTGAAGGAACAATGTGGGATACTGGTGGTGTAGAAAGTATGAAGTTCCATGAAGTAATTGATTATGCAATGTTACCGGGATGGAATCCGTCGCAAGCACAAGAAATCTATATTAATTTAGATCGTTGGAATGAATTAAATGATTGGCAACGAGAACAAATCGAAGGTGTTTTTGAAGAAATATATACAGAAACAAGCGAGTTGCATATGGAAGGCGTAGAAGCTTCCTTACAAGCAATTGAAGATAGTGGAGGTGAAATTATTACACTTGATGACGATGAACTAGCCGATATGCGTGAAAAATCAATTGAATTAATTTGGCCAGAAGTTGCGAAAGGTTCAGATGCAACTGCTGAAGGAGTAGAAGTTTATAAACAATTTATGATTGACAAAGGAAAAATAGAGGATTAAAACTTAATATGACATTGTTGAACATATTTGGGAAAGGAGGCGAATTTGAAAGATGAAATTACTTGAAACACTAGGAAAAGGAATTGATTTAATATCAAACATATTTGGACGTATCGGTTGGCTGCTAATTTTATATGCAATGGTTTTAGGGTTATTTGAAGTAATATTGAGATATGTTTTCAATTCGCCAACACAATGGATTGCATTAACGATACAATTTAGCATGGTTTTATTAGCTTGTGTAGCAGGGCCATATGCATTAAATAATAATGAGTTTGTAAAGTTAGATGTATTTTATGAAAGATTATCTAATAGGACGAAAGCGATCGTTGATACATTTACCTCTGTTTTAACATATTTATATTTGTACGTTTTAATTACGCGAGGATTTGATGCAGCATTTGCCTCATTTAGACGTTTAGAAATGACTCCAACTTCTGTGCAGTTGCCAGTGTATCCTTTGAAATTTGCTATCCCTATAGCAGCCATCATTACAATGTTAGTCGTATTAAAAAAGTCAGCGATGGATATTCGAACTATTGTTGGAAATCAAATGGAGGTAGAGCAATCTATTAATCATGATGAAAAAACGCATTGACATAGATTGCTTGTATATTAAATGGTGTATTTCATCAACATTGGTTTCCACTCGGTGCCAATGTTGATGAAAATATGAAGGGAAATTTAAAAGTACTATTGACAAGAGAAACAATCCATTTTAAAATGAGATTAATATAGGTGGTACGGACGTCATGATGTTTAATTAATAGGAATTTTAATAATTAGATACAGAAATTTACTTTCCATGGATTGTTATGTAATGAAGAGGAAGAAAAATGTATGGGAGGGAATTTTGTATGACGATGACAACAGAAAATAATGAGCAGTATTTATGGAATGCTATTAGACGGCATGATCCTAAGTCAGGTCCGATGATTGCTAAAGATGGTGAAGGTGCTTGGTTTGTCGCAAGTGATGGGAAGGCGTATTTGGATGGAGTTTCTGGGCTTTGGTGCTTAAATGTAGGTCATGGAAATGAAGAAATCGTTCAAGCCGCCGCAAAGCAAATGCGTGAATTATCGTATTTTCCTTTAACGAACAGCCATGAACCAGCAATGGAATTATCGAAAAAGATTAGTGAATTATTAGGTGGAGGATATCGGACATTTTTTTCCAACAGCGGTTCGGAAGCGAATGAGACTGCGTTCAAAATCGTACGACAATATCATATCCAAACGGGAAATCCCGGAAAATACAAAGTTATTTCAAGATATCGGGGATATCATGGTTCTACGTTAGGGGCATTAAGTGCAACGGCACAGGCTAACAGGCGAATTAAATATGACCCAGGAGTACCAGGGTTTTTGCATGTATATCCTCCATATAGTTATCGCTCCATTTTTGGTGATGAGGATAAGGAAGCGTCAGATTTAAAAGCAGCACAATTAGTGGAAGAAATGATTAATTGGGAAGGAGAAGATTCTGTAGCGGCTTTTATTATGGAGCCTTTTATTTCAGGTGGTGGTGTCATTATTCCATCATTTAAATACATGCAACGTATACAAGAAATATGTGAAAAGTATAATGTCTTGTTAATTTGTGATGAAGTTGTTTCAGGTTTTGGCAGAACTGGAAAAATGTTTGGCTACCAACACTCTGAAGGGGTTCAACCTGATATTGTGACAATGGCTAAAGGGATTACAAGTGGCTATTTGCCTCTCGGGGCAACATCAGTAAAAGCAGAGATTGCAAATGTATTTAGAGAGGGTGGAGAAGATACACATTTTCGTCATGTATCTACATTCGGAGGGCATCCAGCTGCATGTGCTGTAGCTTTAAAAAATATCGATATTATTGAAAGGGAAAATCTAGTAGAGAGAGTAGATGAATTAGGGTATTCTATTTTAGGGCGCTTGCAAGATTGTATTTCACATGAAAATATAGGAGAAGTTAGAAGAATTGGATTTTTAGCTGGGCTTGAAATGGTAAAAGATAAGGAAACACGTGAGCCTCTCTCAGACGAAGCGATAGGAAGGGTGATAAGTTATTGTAAGTCACAAGGATTAATTATTGGTCGTAATGGTGATACGGTTCCAGGACAAAATAATGTATTAATTGTGGCACCACCTTTTATAACATCAGAAGAAGATTTACATTTTATTGTCGATACATTGGTAGCTGGCTTAAATGAAATTTAATCTATATTAGGAGGTAGTTCACTTGAAAAATGTAATGGATAAAACGAAGCAAAAAGTGAAAATGACACCTAGTGAAGCAATTGTTGAGACATTGGTAAAAGAAGGAGTTAAAGAAATCTATGGTATTTTAGGTTCGGCATTTATGGATATGTTAGACCTAATGCCGACAGCAGGAATTGATTTTATTCCTGTTCGACATGAGCAATCATCAGCTCATATTGCAGATGCCTTTACAAGAGTTTCTGGCGTCGCTGGAGTAGTGATTGGACAAAACGGGCCAGGTGTTACAAATATGGTAACCTCTGTGGCTGCAGCAAACCATGCACATACACCTATGGTCGTTATTTCACCATCGGCAGGTACTCCATCTATTGGTTGGGATGGATTCCAAGAGGCTGATCAAGTGTCGATTTTTAAGTCTATAACGAAAGAAACAGTGCGTGTAACACATCCCAGTCGAGTCGCTGATACTTTACGTACAGCTTTTAGAATTGCTTATGCAGAACGGGGACCAGTTTTATATGATATTCCGAGAGATTATTTTTATGGTGAGTTGGAAGATTATATATTAGAGCCTCATCAATATCGTGTCAGTGAGCGTGGAGCAGGTGATCCTGCGCAAATAGAAAAGGCGGTACAATTATTAAAAAATGCAAAAAAGCCCGTCATTCTATCTGGGAGAGGAACAGTGGATGCCGATGGAATCCCGGTTGTAAAACAAATTGCCGAACATTTAACAGCACCTGTAGCAGTTTCATATATGCATAATGATGCCTTTCCGAGTAATCATGAATTAGCAGTCGGTCCAATTGGTTACATGGGATCAAAGGCAGCTATGCATTCATTAAAGGAAGCGGATGTTTTATTAGCTATCGGTACTAGATTGTCTGTGTTTGGTACCTTACCTAGTTATGATATAGACTATTTTCCAAAAAATGCAGCTATTATTCAAATTGATATAAACCCACGGCATATTGCAAGAACGCACCCAGTTGAGGTTGGGATTATTGGGGACGCAAGAGCAGCGACAGAGGCAATTTATGAACAGCTGCGTCAAGAAAGTAGAGAAAAAGATGAAGAAAGATTACAACAAATTTCACAGCGACAACAAGAATGGGAAAAAGAATTAGTGGACTTAGCGATGGTGGAAGCATCACCAATTAATCCACGGAGAGCATTGTTAGAGTTGCGCAAAGCATTACCTGAAAATACGATGATTTCTACCGATATTGGAAATGTCTCTTCCACAGCGAACGCTTATTTAACATTTAATCAATCACGACGACATATTGCAGCATTAACATTCGGAAACTGTGGTTTTGCTTATCCAGCTGCAATCGGTGCAAAAATTGCCGACCAATCTGCACCATCTGTTGCCATTGTTGGTGATGGTGCTTGGGGGATGAGTTTACATGAGGTTTCAACTGCAGTAGAACAAAATATACCGGTAATTGCATGTGTGTTTAATAACCATGCTTGGGGAGCAGAGAAGAAGAATCAAGTTGATTATTATAATAACCGTTTTGTTGGTTCAAATATTGAAGGGCCAAATTTTGCGAAAGTTGCAGAAGCAATGGGTGCATTAGGCTTTACGATCGATAAAGCAGAAGATGTTGGAACTACTATACGTAAAGCATTAGAAGCGAATCGTCCCGCAGTCATTGATATTCGAGTGGATGGTACATTACTTGCACCACCATTTAGAAAAGATGCTTTAAAAATGCCGACGCGATTTTTAGATAAATATAAACATTTAGATTATGAGGAATGGAAAGAATAAACAAAAATTGACAGTAATAGATACACCTAATAAACGAATTTGTGGCAAAGTTTTATATTAGGTGTATTTATATTTTTTAATATTATATATGACCTCTTTAAAGGTTGCACTGCATAAACGGAATACTAGAAAAGGGGAACCGTTATGTATAATAAGACTATTACTCAAATGAAAAAAATCATTCCAGGATTATTACTTTGTATAATAGTTATGTTCTTAGGAGTAAAAGGGGCAGACTTTTTTGGTATATTACTCATCAAATTTGGAGTGTTGGCAGAAGGTAGTGGCTCACCAATTTCGGGGATATTTATTGCTATTATTATCGGTATTTTGATTCGGAATATAGTTGGAGTAAAAGACTATTTTTTGTATGGTATTCGTTTCTCCTTAAAACATGTGTTACGTATTGGAATTATATTACTTGGACTACGTTTAAGTTTAACGGAAGCATTGAAGTTAGGTGCATTAGGGATTCCGTTAATCGTCATATGTATTTCAGCTGGGTTATTTATAACATTGTATTTAACAGGTAAGATGAAGCAATCGACACGACTCGGAACATTGATTGCTTGTGGAACAGGTATTTGTGGGGTAACAGCAATTATGGCAACATCACCAGTGATTAAGGCGAAGGAAGATGAAATTTCTTATGCTGTAGCGAATATTACTATTTTTGGTTTAACTGGGATGGTACTATACCCTTTTATTGCACATTATTTTTTTGCGACAGACCCAGTAAAAGCGGGGATGTTTTTAGGGACGGCAATTCATGATACCGCACAAGTAACGGGTTCTGCGTTAATATATGATCAAATGTTTCGGACAGACAAAGTTGTAGACGTGGCAACAGTAACTAAATTAACACGAAATTTATTTATTATTATAATTATCCCTTTTGTCTCGTATTTATTTTACAAGGGAAAGGATGGGGAGGAGGAGAGAAAAGATTTACCGAAGTGGTATACATTCATCCCATTATTTGTAATCGGTTTTCTTTTTTGTGCATTATTAAGAACAATTGGTGATATGACTATTATCCATACAGGAAAAGCTTTTGGTTTAGTTAATGGTACACAATGGAGTAATATATATAATAGTATCAGTTCTTTCGGTACGACATATTTATTAGGTATTGCAATGGCTGGTGTAGGATTATCAACAAATTTTGCTAAGTTTAAAGGTATAGGCATAAAACCATTTTATATTGGTTTTATTGCAGCTGTATCAGTAGGAATTGTCAGCTTTATCTTAATAGCAGTATTCGGTAGCTACGTTATGGTATAATATGATATTAAAAATATAGGAATTAGACGTGAATAAATGAAGGAGTCGACTATAGTGGAAAAAGATAGTTATATCCCGTTACACGTTCAATTAAAAGAAAATATTGAACAGCAGATTCTTGATGGTAATTATGAAGGCCGTATTCCAAGTGAAAGAGAATTGATGAAACAGTATGATGTAAGTAGAAGTACGGTTAGAGAGGCAATCAATGCTTTAGTACGGGAAGGTGTTTTAGTAAAAAAACATGGAAAAGGTACTTATGTGTCCATAAAGCCTTTAGATAGTTGGTTAGGTCAATTAAGTAGTACAACAGAGGTCATTCATCATTTAGGCATGGAACCAGGTGCAAAACTAATTGAATTCAAAAAAATAAAAGCAGTCGATCATATAAAGGAAATAATGGGAGATAATGAAGTATATTATTTAAAACGAATACGTCTAGCAAATAATATCCCAATAGGAATTGAACAGCAATATTACCCAACTTATATAGGGGAACAATTGTCCACCTATGATTTAAACGAAATAACGTTATATGATGTTATTCAAAATGAGTTAGGTATACCATTTTCAGAAGCAAATCAAAAAATAAACTGTGGTCCTATTCCTAAAAAAGACTTAGAGTATCTTCAAGTAGATGAAACAGTTTGTATTTTAAAAGCTGAAAGGATTATAAAAGGACAAGATCAATCAATCATCGAATATGAGGAAGCTTATTATCGTAGTGATTTATATTATTTCGAAATTAGTCAATCGAGAAAGTTTGGCTAGTAGTATCATTCAACCTACAAGTAGGCAATGAAAAAGAGGTTGTGACATGAAGGAAAATCGAAATTAGCAACACATTATATCATGAAACATTATATAGTTAAGAAATATATGGCGACAAAAGTAAAACTTTCTTTTAAGTTTTCGCCTCATTACTTTCTTTGTATTAACTCGATGCGAACTTATCAGGAGAACATGATACAATTCTTGCACCATACGAAGTGTTCAAATGTGTTTTTGATTTCCATTTTGATTTGCCTCAACCTCTTCTAACTATAGTAGGGGATTCGCTTTTATTTTTGGTAAATATTTTCTAAGGCATCCATTACATGCTCGTAATGGAAAATAAAGTTTTGCTCTAATGCCTTTTTCGGTAATACATATTGCCCTTCTGTAATTAATTGGCCCATTTCTCCAACAACCTTATCTATAATTGGTGTTGGAATAGTAAATAAATTAGGTCGTTTTAATATAGAAGCTAAACTAGCTGTAAATTCTTTATTACGAACGGGATGTGGGGCAGTAATATTAACTGGCCCTGTCATTGTGTCATTTTTCAAAATGAAATAAAGTAAATTGACACAATCATTAATATGAATCCATGACATCCATTGTTCACCAGAACCGATCGTTCCACCGACACCTAATTTTATCGGACGGGCCATTTGTGGCAAAGCACCATCCTGCTTATCAAGCACCACTCCAAATCTAGCAAACACTGTACGAACCCCTAAATCTTCTGCAACTTTAGCGGCACGCTCCCATTTACTCGTAACTTCCCCAAGGAAATCCTCGCTCGGTCTTACCGTATTTTCTGTGAAAATTGCATCCTCAGCAGTTCCATAAAATCCAATTGCAGAACCAGAAATAAAAACTTCCGGCTTTTCCTTCATTTGCATTAACATATTTGTTAATTTCTCTGTTACCGCTATTCTACTAGCGACAATTTTATCTTTCTTTTCTTCCGTCCAAAAACCAAATAAAGATTCCCCAGCTAAATTAATCACTGCATGAATAAAGGGTAACTTTTTCATTGAATAACGGAAACTTATATATGAAATATGTTCTGTATCTTTATATTTCTTAGGGTGACGTGTTAAAACATACACATGATGCCCTTCAGCTACTAAACGTTGTATGAAATGAGACCCGATAAAACCTGTCCCACCAGTCATTAATATATTCAATTTTTTAACCTACTTTCTAAAATATTAAATGATCGAACATTATCCTCTATACATGTTAGAATAAAGAGAGAGGTGAGTCAATCATTGAGCAAAATAACGAAAATAACTACTCAAAAAAAATCGACGAATCGCTACAATATATTTATAAATGAAGATTATGCATTTAGTGTAGATGAAGATACGTTAATAAAAGAACATTTACATAAAGGTCAACAATTAACTACAGAAGATATAAATCGTATCCAACAAACGGAAACGAGACAACAGGCCTATTTATTAGGTGTGAACTATATAAGTTACCGCATGCGTTCTTGTAAAGAATTATATCAGTATTTACAAAAAAAGGAAGTCGATCCGTTCATTATTGATATGACGATGGAACGGTTAATACAAGAGCAAATATTAGATGATAACATGTTTGCCAATGCATTTGTGAAAGATCGAATTTTATTAACGTCAAAAGGGCCGAACGTCATTAAAAAAGAATTAATGGAAAAAGGCATTAGCCCCTCGATTATTGAAAATGTGTTGCAACAATATACTAGAGAAATACAATTTGAGAAAGTATATAAATTTGCGAAAAAAGAATTTCGCAAAAAAAGTAAGCATCCATTCAAAAAGAGAAAAGAACAAATTACACTAACATTAATGCGAAAAGGTTTTGCAAATGATGTTATAGCAAGTGCGATAGCTGAAATTCCTGTTGAAATGGATGATGAAATGGAAAATGAAAAGTTAGTCAAACAAGGAGAAAAATTATATCGAAAACTTGAAAAGAAATATGAAGGTTATGAATTGAAAGAACGTCTTAGGGCATCCCTTTACCAAAAAGGCTTCGCAATGGAACGAATCAATAAATTTGTAGAAAATAAATGTGATTCCATGTAAGATACAATAGAGGAGATGAAAAAATGAGTATTCGTTATAGTGATTATACAGTGGAACAATTAAGAACCGAATTAGGACAATTAGTGGAAGAAAGACAAAAAGCAGAACAGCTAGGAGAAGTTAATAAGGTTGCCATTTTAGAACGAAAAATTCAAATTGTTACTTCTTACACGTTAAATCCAGATTCATTTCATGCTGGGGATATCCATCAATTAGTAGGAGATCCTGGATATAAATTTAAAATTAATTATATAAATGGCATTATGGCATGGGGGCACCGTATAAATTTATTAGAAGAAATGCATGAGCTCGAAGAAGCATTGCCAATCTCTTTACTAGGAGATGTCGTTAAACAATAAAAGAGCTGAGACAACTTGTCTCAGCTTGTTTTATGTTACATTATCTCCAAATAATAATTTACGTTGTAGTTTTTGTTCGGAGAAAATCCAACCAGTATAAGAGTTTGTAATTTGATCATCCCGATCAATTTGTGCGACCGCAACAAATGGATAATATCCTTTTGCGCGATATCGTAAATCGATGAAGCGGACCTCTGTGAAACGGTCATTTTCAACGATTTCCCACCGATATACAGGTGAGAAGGATAGAAAAGCAGAAATATTTTTATCTGTTATCGCAATATTAATCATTTTCGTATCGGGAAGTGGAACACGTTCAAATTCATCAATTAATTGAATATGCCCATTATTTACGGTTCCGACATAAAAACGATTTTTTGTCGTAATTGCCACGCGCCAATCATTTTGTTTCATCGTTGGTGATGTAGCAATATATTCTGTGTCTGGAAAATATTCGTGAATTTTTCGTACGATATCACGTTTATCTAAATATCTTTTTACATAATATAATGCGATGACAGTGTAGACAATGATAAATGTTTGTGCTGGATTCGCCCCTAATGCCCACGCAATAATTCCGGCAACATGTAAAAAGAAAATATACGAATCAAATGTATTGATAAACCCAAGAGCAACCCATTTTCTTTTGAATGGCCGTAATGCTTGGGTACCATAGGCATTGAATATATCGACAAATACATGAATAATTACGGCTAAAAAGGTCCATAGCCATAAATGTAAAAAACTAACTTCTGGTACGAAAAGATAAATGATCGAGGAAATCAAAATTCCCCAAAAAATCACCGCTGGAATGGAGTGGGTAACCCCTCGGTGATTTCGTATATATACAGCATTATTTCTAAGTTTTAAGACGGTATCAAAGTCAGGGGCTTGGGAGCCTACAACAGTACCGACTAATACAGCGTTAAAAAGTGTAGGGTCATTCGCAACGATAGGATCGATTGTTGCTAATCCACCGAGTGCAATTCCCATGACGACGTGGGTTCCAGTATCCATAATCGTGGAAACCCTCCTTTAAATTAGTATGTTTCTTACTTACTATAATTGTACCATAAGGATGTGAGATTTTGACGGAAAAAACATTACATAATTTTGACAAAAATTCTTTTCAAAAGCGTTTAATTACATGGTTTGATGAAAATAAACGGGAGTTACCTTGGCGTGAAACGAGCGACCCGTATAAAATTTGGATTTCGGAAATTATGTTGCAACAAACGAAAGTAGATACGGTAATAGATTATTATAACCGGTTTATTCATACATATCCGAATGTATTTCACTTGGCGAAAGCAGACGAACAAGCGGTATTAAAAGTGTGGGAAGGACTCGGATATTATTCACGTGCTAGAAACCTTCACACTGCAGCAAAAGAGGTAGTAGATGCATATGATGGTATCATGCCAAAAACGGCAGAAGAATTAGGGAAGTTGAAAGGAATTGGGCCGTATACAAAAGGTGCGATTTCTTCCATTGCATATGGTCACCCGGAACCAGCAGTAGATGGAAATGTTATGCGCGTCCTATCAAGAGTACTCGCGATAAAGGATAATATTAGTGAGCAACGAACGAGAAAAAGATTTGAAGCAATTGTAAGAGAAATTATTTCACAAGAAAACCCATCGTATTTTAATCAAGGGTTAATGGAATTAGGTGCACTTATTTGTACACCGACATCACCAGGTTGTTTGCACTGTCCTGTACGTGAAAATTGTCGCGCATTTGAGCTAGGTATACAAACGGAATTACCTATTAAATTAAAAAAGAAAAAGCAAAAACAAATTGCCTATTATACATTTATTATTCGTGACCAATCAGGAAATATTGCTATTGAACAACGACCAAATGAAGGGTTACTTGCAAATATGTGGCAATTTCCAATGATAGAAAAACAAAGACTTACAATCGATTCGATGGAAAAAATGATTGAAAAAAATTTGAAAATGAAGGTAACAGTAAACCGGCAATTAGAAAATATTACACATATTTTTAGTCATATAATATGGGATTTATTCGTTTATGATATTACAGTCCATACATTTTTAGAACCTTCAACATTCCAATTTGTAAAAAAAGAAGCATTAGACAGTTATCCAATTTCTGTATCTCATTTAAAAATTAAGCAATATATTTTATAAAAATTCGGATATTTTTTGATGAATTGGGAAACGTAAGTACTGCGGAGGTGATAGCGATGCCGAAAAAGTCAAAAGCAGGGACGAACGTGCAAAAAGTTAGAAAGCAAAATGAACGTTCAGCCCAGTCACAACCTGGACAGTACGGTACGGAATTCGCAGAAGAAACAACTGCGGAGGAAGTGAGAAAGCAAAATCAAAAATCGCAACAAAACAAACAGTAAATAAAAGCAAACTGCAAGTGAACACGCCCCATAAACATAAAAGTACAATGAGAAGGTTCAAAAGCGGACCATATCATTGTACTTTTTTCCATTTATACATACACCATTTACAAACAGTAAACTTTCTTAAAACAAACAAAATGGTATACTTGGTAATACATCCAATAGAAAGGGTGTATGCCACATGATTAAAGGTTCGACTATATCAATCGAAAGTTTGAAGCATGATAAATCGCTTCATCGTCGTTGGGAAACGAATGAAATATTATATACTGACACAAATATTGTGATTGGGAAAAATAATCGAACGATGGTAGTAGAACGAAATGAAAAACGATGGAGAACGAAAGAACCAGCCATTTTTTACTTTGATGATCGTTATTGGTTCAATATTATTTTGTTGTTCGGTGAAAACTATTACTATTACTGTAATATGGCTTCACCATTTACGTATGCCAATAAAAAAATAACGTATATCGATTATGACCTCGACATCATTGTTGATGATTCATACGCTTATCACATAATGGATGAAGAAGAATTTTTGCTTCATCTACAACAATACGATTATGAGGAAGCAGTCATTCAAAAAGTGATGGAACATAAAGAAATATTGATCGAGTGGATAGAAAAGAGAAAAGGTCCATTTCATCCATCATTTATTGAAAAATGGTTACAAGTTATCGAAAAGGAAGATGGAGTGCATGAGTAGTATTAAGCAGTATATGAAGTTTGTAAAACCATATATGGGCCAAATTATATGGACCATTGTTATTGGAATATTTAAGTTTGCGATCCCATTATTTATTCCCCTTATTTTAAAATTTGTCATTGACGATATTATCCAAGGGGATATGACAGAAGCAGCAAAAACATCGAAATTATTATGGATGATGGGAATTGCGTTTGGCGTATTCCTAATATTACGTCCACCAATTGAATATTTACGTCAATATTTAGCGCAATTAGTAAGTAGTAAAATTTTATTTGATATACGAGATAAAGCATTTGATCATATTCAACGTTTAAGCTTGAAATATTATTCAAATAGTAAGACAGGAGAAATTATTTCCCGTGTTATTCATGATGTAGAACAAACGAAAAACTTTGTCGTCACTGGATTGATGAACGTTTGGTTAGATTTAGTGACAATCGTCATTGCAGTTATAATCATGTTAACGATGGATGTAAAATTAACGATTGTTTCGATTATTTTATTCCCGCTATACGGTTTTTCGGTAAAATATTTTTATGCAAAATTACGTGATTTAACACGTCAACGATCCCAAGCATTGGCGGAAGTACAAGGGCATTTGCATGAACGTGTACAAGGTATATCGGTAACGAGAAGTTTTGCATTAGAAGAATATGAACAAGAACAATTTGGAAAAAGAAACAAACACTTTTTAGATAAAGCAATAGAACATACGGATTGGAACGCCAAAACATTTGCTGTGACAAACACAATTACAGATTTAGCACCATTACTCGTAATCACTTTTGCAGGCTACCAAGTGATTCATGGCAATTTAACGATTGGAACGATGGTTGCTTTTACTGGATATATGGAAAGAGTTTATAGTCCGTTACGTCGTTTAATTAATTCTTCTACAGTACTGACACAATCTATCGCTTCGATTGATCGTGTATTTGAATTTATGAATGAAACATATGATATTGATGATAAAAAAAATGCCGTACAATTAGGACGTGTAGAAGGGAATATTCAGTTTAAAAATGTACATTTTTCTTATGATGAGAAAGATGGCGATGTATTAAAAAATATTGACCTACATGTGAAAAAAGGAGAAACGATAGCACTTGTAGGAATGAGTGGTGGTGGAAAGTCCACACTTATTAGTTTAATTCCACGATTTTATGACGTCACAAAAGGTTCGATAACTGTGGATGGACATGATTTAAGAAATGTTACTCAACGTTCATTAAGGAATAATATTGGCATGGTGTTACAAGACAATATTTTATTCAGTGAATCTATTGCGATGAATATTCGAATGGGAAATCCCGAGGCGACAGATGAAGAAGTAATCGAAGCAGCGAAAAAGGCAAATGCACATGATTTTATTATGTCATTACCTAATCAATATGACACTTTGGTCGGTGAAAGAGGGGTAAAATTATCTGGTGGGCAACAGCAAAGGGTTGCTATCGCTCGAGTGTTTTTAAAAAATCCACCAATTTTAATTTTTGATGAAGCAACATCGGCACTAGATCTTGAAAGTGAGCATATGATCCAAGAAGCATTAAGTAAGCTATCAGAAGAAAGAACAACATTTGTTGTCGCACACCGTTTAGCGACAATCACACATGCTGATCGTATCGTCGTCATTGAACATGGGAAAATTACTGAAGTTGGAACACACGAGGAGTTATTACGGAAACGTGGAAGTTATTATGATTTGTATCAAGTACAAGATTTTCATAATGAGGCTGCTGTCGTAAATGAATAAAAAATAAATACAAGAAAATTTGGGATAAACAACAAAGTGAGACACGAAGAAGAGACAAAGTGTCTGTTTCTTCGTGGTTCACTAAAATAAAATGTTTGTTCTTTTATTTTTGTATTGATAGTACTTTTTTAATTTTTTCAATTGCCCAATCTAAATCATCCTTTTCGATGATAAGTGGTGGAGCAAAGCGAATGACATAATCATGTGTTTCTTTGCAAAGCAACCCTTCTTCTTTCAGCTTTTCACAATAAGGTCTAGCAAGTTCTGTTAATTCCATGCCAATAAATAAGCCTCTACCACGTACTTCTTTTATCATCGGGTTTTTGATTTTTTTTAGTTCATTCATCATATACGTACCTAATTCATTGGACCGTTCGGATAATTTTTCATCGATGATCACATTTAATGCAGCTATTGAAACGGCACAGGCTAATGGATTTCCACCAAAAGTGGAGCCATGTGAACCAGGTTCAAACACGCCGAGAATATCTCTGTTTGCTGTTATACAAGAAATAGGGAAAACCCCACCACCTAATGCTTTTCCTAAAATGTAAATATCAGGTTCCACTTCATCCCAATCAGATGCGAACAATTTTCCACTTCTTCCTAAACCTGATTGTATTTCATCGGCAATAAATAACACATTTTGTTCCTTACATAACTCATACGCTTCTTTTAAAAATCCAGCTGGAGGAATATTCACCCCTGCTTCACCTTGAATCGGTTCAATTAAAAAGGCTGCAGTATTTTCATTTATTGCCTCACGTAATGCATCTATATTACCGAAAGGAACCGTTACACACCCCTCTAATAATGGGCCAAACCCTCTTTGATTACTTTCTTCCGATGATAAAGATATAGCTGCCATCGTACGACCGTGAAAATTATTTACACATGCAATAATTTCTGCTTTATTTTCTGGCACTCCTTTTACATCATATGCCCATCTTCTAGCTGTTTTAATTGCTGTTTCCACAGCCTCTGCACCAGTATTCATCGGAAGTGCCATCTCTTTATTCGTTAAAGTACAAATCTTTTCGTACCACGGACCTAATAAATCATGATGAAATGCGCGAGATGTAAGGGTGACAAGTTCTGCTTGTTCTTTTAAGGCAGCGATAATTTTTGGATGACGATGCCCTTGATTGACAGAAGAATAGGCGCTTAATAAATCCATATAATGATTTCCTTCACAATCTTCCACCCACACACCTTCTGCCTTATGAATGACGATAGGTAATGGATGATAATTATTTGCACCATACTTTTCTGTTTGTTGGATTACATTTTCACTCTTATTCATATAAAAACCCCTCCATTTCATTAAATTAGGAATGTTTCGACAAGGATGTTTGGTATAATTATAGCATAAGTATTTATATGTGGAGGGAACCTATCGTGAAACAAATGAAATGGAATAGTCAAAAGGAATTGGAACAGTTAGTCATTCAATTAGTGAAATTTGAAAGTCGAACAGGTACGGAAGGAGAAAAGAAGTTTCCTGAATTTTTGCAGAATATTATGGTGGACTTACCTTATTTTGCAAATAACCCAACACATATTCAACTCATCGATGCAAAGAAAGGGAGACAAGCACTTAGTGCATTATATCGTACAGAAAAAACAGCAAATACAATCGTATTAATAAGTCATTTTGATACTGTACATACAAAGGAATATGGGACATTAGAAAATATAGCATGTGACCCATATAGGTTAGAACAAGCATTATTCGAAAATAAACAAGATTTATCAATGGAAGTACAAACTGACCTGCAAAGTGGGGCATATTTATTTGGACGAGGCACAATGGATATGAAAATGGGATTGGCATTACATCTATCGATAATAGAAAAAGCGACCATCGAACAATGGCCAATCAACATACTATTATTAAGTGTACCAGATGAAGAAGTAAATTCAGATGGGATGAGGGCTGCTGTTGAATATATAGCAACATTACAAAAGGATCATTCATTAACATTTAGTCTTTTTTTAAACAGTGAGCCATCCTTTACGCAAAAACCAAATGATCTATCTTATTATCTATATACAGGATCAATCGGGAAATTAATGCCGACTGCATTAAGTTATGGAATTGAAACACATGCAGGTGAACCTTTAAATGGTTTAAATGCGCATTATATGACATCGTTTATAACGAGTGCAATGGAATTTAATGAACAATTTCAAGAAAGGGTTTATGGAGAATCAACACCATTGCCAACCTGTTTACAAGTAGTCGATTTGAAAAAAGATTACTCCACTCAAACGTCCCACCATGTTGCGGCATATTTTAATGTGCAAGTGATGAAGCAAACAGCCGAAGATGTAATGGGAAAATTTGAACGTACTGTTCAACAAGCAATAGCAAAATGTGAGCAATCGTATCATCAACTATGTGAACGTCAAAATATAACCCCGATTGGAAACATAAATGTGATGACATATGAGCAGTTATATACCTATGCGATAAAAAAACATGGGGAAGCAAACATACGTAACTTCATTCAATTGGAAGATAAAACAATGGATGATCGAACTGCAGTAGCGATGAAGGTTGATCGACTAATGGCAAGTTGTAAAGAATTAGCACCGAATGTCGTTCTCTTTTTTGCACCACCATATTATCCAGCAGTCAATAGTTCAAATGACGATAAGATAAAAAAGCTAGTTACAATAATACAAGAGACGATGCAAGAGGATTTTAAGAAACAAGTATCACAAATTCATTATTTTAACGGTATTTGTGATTTAAGTTATGTGAATTATAATGTACATGATGAAGGTTGGAAAACATATGCCATTAATTGTCCACGTTGGGGGAATGGATATTCTATCCCTTTTGAGGCGATGAAACAATTACATGCACCAGTGTTGAACGTTGGACCGTATGGAAAAGATGCACATAAATTAACAGAACGTCTGCATAAACAGAGTGCTTTTATAGAAACACCGATATTACTTGAAAAAGTGATTCAGCAATATTTTACTGTTACATAGGAAGTTTAAACATCTATTAAAAATGAAATTTCCTTCCAGTATATGATAAGATGAAAGAAATAATTGTAAAATAAAATGGAGGTAATTTGAATGACAGTTGAAGTAGGAAAAGAAGCACCTAATTTTACATTAGATAATCAAGATGGTGAAAAAATTACTTTATCAGATTTTCGTGGGAAGAATGTTGTTTTATACTTTTATCCGAAAGATATGACACCAGGTTGTACGACACAAGCATGTGATTTTAGAGATAATTATTCGCAATTTAAAGATACAAATACTGTTATTTTAGGAATAAGTCCAGATCCGATAGAACGCCATCAAAAATTTATCGATAAACATGATCTTCCATTTCCGTTATTGGCAGATACAACACACGAAGTAGCAGAGGAATATGGTGTGTGGAAATTAAAGAAAATGTTTGGAAAAGAATTTTACGGGATTGAACGATCTACTTTTATTATTGATAAGGATGGTATTGTACAAAAAGAATACCGTAAAGTAAAAGTGAAAGAACATATTGCACAAACATTAGAAGATGTAAAAGAGTTATCATAAAAGAGGGGGAGAATGATGCGTATATATACACGTTCAGGTGATAAAGGAACGACTTCGCTCGTATATGGAAAACGAGTTGCAAAAACCGATTCGAGAGTAGAAGCTTATGGTACATGCGATGAGGCAAACTCCATGATTGGCTTAGCATTAAGTTATATCCATGATCGAGATTGGGATAAAAAAAAGGCCTTTTTGGAAAAGCTATACAGAGTACAAACTGTATTATTCCATGTTGGAGCTGAATTATCTACACCGAGTGATCGTGAAGTTGCATGGAAATTAAAAGAAGCGCATATAACAGAGTTAGAAGAACAAATTGATGAGTGGAGTGAGATTCTCCCACCATTAACGCAGTTTATCTTGCCTTCTGGGAACAATGCATCTAGTGCACTACATTTAGCACGTACGATTGTAAGACGCGCAGAAAGAATGGCCGTAGCCGTACAAGATGAACTTCAAGATACACTGTCCATTTCGTATTTAAATCGTTTATCTGATTATTTATTTGTCGCCGCAAGATATGTGAACTATGAACTAGGTGGACCAGAGATTCCATTACAAGTTGATATGTGATTCTCAATAAAATATTAAAATTCTCATTTGATTTGAATAAAATGTGAATCGTTCTATTTGTTTTAATACTTATTATCGATTGAAAGTGTTTATAAATTGACAAGAAGCCCTCTAAAGATGTACACTATTAATAATCATTATAATCTGCATGGATTATGAAATTTTAAGTGAAAGTGAGGTGCATGACGATGCTAGACGATAAGATGCAAATTGCGATTGAAACATTAAAAAGGTCTGGCGTTCGGATCACACCACAACGTCATGCGGTTCTTGAATATTTACTTACGTCGATGGAACATCCAACAGCAGATGACATTTACAAAGCACTAGAAACGAAATTTCCGAATATTAGTGTTGCAACAGTTTACAATAATTTACGTATTTTACGTGAAATTGGCTTAGTGAAAGAATTAACATATGGAGACGATTCAAGTAGATTTGATAGTAATATGCATGATCATTATCATATCATTTGTGAAACTTGTGGAAAAATTGAAGATTTCCATTATCCTCCTTTAGACGAAATTGAAGTATTAGCGGAAAAAGTGAGTGGCTTTGATATAAGTCATCATCGTATGGAATTATACGGTAAGTGTAAAGAGTGTTCAGAAACTAAAGTACAATAAAATAGAACGTAAAGAATTTTACAGCTAAAAAAACGGTCATGTTTGCCTAATAAGGTGGAACATGGCCACTTTTTATATAATGAAAGTTATAAACCATATTGTGTACAGAGATTGAATTATTAGTAGGGTCAACAACCGAAAAACTATTAAAAATAAAAATCCATCACAACCATTGCTTAAACAATGATAGTGGTGGATTTTAATATGTAACCCAAAATAACAATCATAAAATTAGAAGAACATCTCTTCCAATAAAGAACAAAAATGTTTTCGAATTTAATTATTTATTACTAACTCTACTTTGATCCATTCGCGCACGCTATTAATAAACCAAATAGCATCCGCAGATGTGATATCTTCTTTAAAAAGAACTTTTTCTTTTACTATGCCATCTCGTACAAGTCCTCTGCGAAACGTACCATTTAACAGTCCAGAAGTAACAGGAGGAGTGAATTTTTCACCATCCACTTCGATAACGACATTTCCGATCGTAAACTCCGTAATTTCACCATGTTCATTCCACAGTAACGTATCAAAATAATCGTCCTGTTGGAATGCTTCATAAAAACTTCGGTTAGTCGTTTTATGAAATAAAAATGGATTATTACTATCGATGTTACTCGAAGCTAAAACAACTTTTGCATTATTCGTTGCTTTTAAAGGGAAAATTTCATGTGTGATGTTTCCGTTTGGATGAAATAAACAACGAAGTCGAAAAAGACCGGTAGGATATTTTTCTTCATATTGTTGTAGAATGGTGTCGAGTTTATCTAGTGAAAGAGCAAAGTCGAAATAAGTTGCCGAATCTTGTAATCTTTCCTTATGTTCATTTAAATAAAGCCATTTCCCATCCTGTAAACCGATCGTTTCAATTAATTCAAATGGTGGTTCCCTATATGTTAATACACTTGTTTTCGTATGAACCTCTTCATATTCACCTTCTACGGTAGATTTTCCCGTAATAGCACCACCAGCACCATATGTAGCAATCCCATTTTGTTGATCAATCACAACAGTACGTATCGGTACATTAAAAATAGCTTCATTATTTGGACTGAAATAGCCGATGGCACCACAATATACATGACGTGGATATGGTTCTACATTCGCGATTAACTGTAAGGTCGCTTTTTTGGGTGTGCCAGAAATAGAACCACAAGGAAATAATCGCTTGAACAATTCTGTAACGGTAATAGAATCACTTACTTTACCTACAATGGTTGATGTCATTTGATAAACAGTCGGATATTTTTCAACAGTAAATGCCTCTGTTACGTGAATCGAATCCTTTTCAGCTACTTGTTCGAGTTCTTTCGTCATTAATGTAGTGATTAACTTATTTTCATATCGATCTTTTTCAGATGAACGTAAATAAGTATAATGTTGTTGATCTTCTTCGAATGTTTTGCCTCGTTTAACCGTACCTTTCATTGGCCGAACTTTGATCGTATCTTCTTTGTAATGAAAAAATAATTCTGGAGAAACAGATAAAATATCCATATCTTCAAAACGTAAATAGGCACTGTAAAGAGATTGTTGTGCATTTTTTAAATCCTGATAGTATTGATAACTATTACCAGTGAAACTTGCTTCAAAAGGAACCGTGTAGTTTACTTGTTTCGTTACACCATTTTCAATCGCTTCCATGACACGTTGGAAACTTTTCTCGTAATCATCTTTCGTTACTTTCATGTTCCAATTTGTCACATGGTATTCACCAAATATTTCGCTTCTTGGGATAGATGTAGGGGATGAAAAAACACCGAAGGAAAGAAGTGGCATAGACTCATTTTGATGTTTGATGTCTACATCGTAAAATGAATATGCCACTTCATAACTAAAATATCCTGCTACATAATATCCGTCTTGTACAGCTCGTTCGATTTGTTCCATACAAAATTCTACTTCATCTAATTTATTTGCCGTGATCATATATAAAGGATCTGTGAAAACGACCGAATCTTCATCGCTCGTTTGCTTAAAATCAAATTGTAGCAATATATTTTTCATTTTTCTCACCATTTATTCCGATTGTTGTTTTTCTTTCTTTAACTGTTTACGATATGCAGCACTATTATATTTTTCGTCAAATTCTTTTCCTTCTAGATTTTTATCTAATGTTAATGGTTGACGACAGTGCATACACGCATCTACACGCCCGAGCATTTTAGTTGGTTTTTCGCAATTTGGACAAATAATTGGTATCGCCCGTGTTGAAAGTAAACCAATCCAGAAATAAACGACCGTACTAAAAATAATAAATAGAACCCCTAGGACAAAAAATGTCACCATTAACCATGGTGTTTTTTTTAATAAAATTCCGATATACATTACACCGATTCCGATGAAAATTAAACTTAATGCAAAGCTTCGGATCCTATTGATTCTATTTTTATATACTAATTTTTCTCCCAATATAAATCCTCCTCTAACTCATCATTCGTATTATACCATGAATCATATCGTGTTGAACATTGAAAAATATGTCGAAACGAAAAACAAACGGGACATATAACTATCTGTTATG
>DXHX01000097.1 GCA_019113205.1 Candidatus Pseudogracilibacillus intestinigallinarum
CCGTATTCTTGCAACTCTACCTCATATTCTTGCAACTTCACACCGGATTCTTGCAACTGCACACTATATTCTTGCAACTTCACACCCAACACCTACCAACAACCCCACTACAACAAAAAAACGATAGGTACCCGCCCTAAGGACGAGCAACTATCGCTCACCAATCCATTAATGTATGCACTAATATTTTCCGGACGAACTCGGGTAAAAACAATTGCTTCTCTTCCGCGTTCGCAATTTCCGGCATGAGACGGCCGAATGAAAACATATCCCCCGTCGCCAAGCGATATGTCCGCGTTGGCTCAAGCGGCATCTCATCAAACAACACTTCCTTTACACGCTCAACCCCGTCCTCATCAAAATACGTTTCAACATGTAAATTTGCAAATACGAGGCGACCGACAACCTCCCCACGAAAACCAAATCCGCGTAATTTCAATCCGACTAACTCTTTCGATAGGGCACTTTCCACTACATGCATCACTTGCTCTCCCGTCAGCGGCACGACGACCGGATTAATTGGATGTGGACAAATCCGATGGACATCCCCATACGTAACAGGTCCAGCTTCAAACGGTTCTACTAATAATCCTGCATTCAACATACCAATATCCGCATCTGTCCATAACCGCAACTGTTCGGTAAATTTACGCATAAACGGTGTTTCTTTAAACCAATTCGTCTCGATCGGTGTATCCAACGTACATAGCACCTCGTCTAACACACCTCGCGCATCGAGGTTCAATTTTTCTAATAATTCCTCGGTTTCCAAATCACGTGGTAAATCTTCCACGGGCACAGCCTGCGCCGCCTTCTCCACGACCATCTGAGCATCATGATCATATACGAGTGTCACTTCGCCCGCATAATAACATTGTTTCCCTGCTGCCGTTAAAATCGTCTCGCCGACAATTTCTCCCTCTCGTAATAAATGATGTGTGTGACCACCGATGATGACATCCAGTGCAGAAAACTTCCCCGCAATTTGTTCATCTAAATAAATCCCGACATGTGATAACAATACAAAAATATCTGCTTTATCACGCATCGCTCCCAATTCACGTTCCACTGCTTGGAAAACTTCCGTCACATTCCAACCTAATAAATGATAGTACGGATTAAACCTTGCCGTTAAACCGATAAATCCAATCCGAAGTCCTGAAGGCGTATCTTCTATATGATGCATCTCCAACCAGCTCGGTGTATCGGACCAAACACACTCCAAATTCGAACAGACAACATGAAAATCCGCTTCATCATATAAATGGTACAACCCTTCATGTGCAAGCGTAATGCCTTCATTATTACCGAGTGTTGCAACATTATAAGATAGTGCATTTAATAAATCGACATTCGCACGCCCTAATGTCGCCTCTGTGAGAGGATGTACACGGTCCATATGATCCCCAATATCAACAGTCATATGAAACTCCCCACGCGACTCTGCATCATCACGGCGAGACTTCACAAACGTCGCCACTCGTGACCAATGATCAAAATAACTATGTAAATCATTCGTATATAAAATATGAATTGTTTCCTTCATCTATGTAAGCTCCTTCTTACAACCCTTCCCAAATTAATTGAACCGCCGCAATGACGATCACAATTTTCAACATCCATTCCAACGTCTTTCCTTTAAATAATTTGCTCGTTTTTGCCCCAACTGTTCCACCAATATAAGAACCGATCACAAAAAAGATTACATACCCCCAAACGATATGCCCGAGTGCAATATGCGAAACAGAACTAATTAAACTAATAAAAAATATCATGAACATCGATGTCGCAATCGCCACTTGTACAGGGATACCGAAAAACAAAATCATCGCTGGTACACTTATTGTTCCCCCACCAATGCCGAATAAACCTGACAACATTCCAACCGCAAACGATAAAATTAATGCCGGAACGAGTGTCACATTATAATGATGTGTCTCTCCGTCAATCGTAAACGTGCGCGTGCGATCTGTTATTTCTAACGAACGATTTTTCGATAATTTTTCGCGATCGACTAACATCATCCCAAACACGATTAACATTAAAATACCAAAATAAAGCGAAAATGAATCCGTATCTAATCTCGTATTCAACCAAGCCCCGAAGACACTTCCTGGTAAACTACCAATTAAAAATAACACTCCTGTATTCACATCGACTCGGCGCAACTTATAATAAGCTAATGTCGAGGACAACCCTGTAAACACCATCGTAATTAACGAAATTCCAACGATCGTCTGTGGAGTCGCCCAAGCAAAACTAGCCGATAAATCATGCAAATATAACATCGCCGGGACAAAAATAATCCCACCACCAAGTCCGATCAAACTTCCAACAAAAGCAGATAAAAATCCGATAATCAACGCCAAAACTATGACCAATTTACATCACTTATCCTTTTTTAAATTGATTACTCTTAATCTTAACACCTGTAAAAAATGATTGCTACAAAATAACATGAAAATCTATACAAAAAACACACTTTTCTAAAAACTGAAATGAAAAAAATCCCAGCCAAATCCCCCTCAAAAATGACCATTTTCACATGCAAAAACCACACCCAAAAACGAAGCAAAAACTCCGCATCTCACCTAGTCTAAAATACCTACCCACTCATGAAAACGCGACCAAAATATTTTTATGAAAACTTTATGAAAACCTTATCATTACTACATTTGTGACTGTCAAGTGAAATGAAAGGCTTTTCAATTGTCAGAACAATTTTTCTTCTAACTTTTTAGGCAAATAGCATTGATTTACGATCCATATTTGTTATGATGTATATGAAGCAAGAACAAATGTAAAAAAAAGGAGAATAACATAAATTGAAGAATATTACGGTATTCACAATCGCTTTATTTCTCGTTGCATGTGGTGGACAACTTGGTTCCTCGAAAGTCGAAAGTGTGGAAATAGATGATACACAAGTCGAAAGTAATGAAGTCGTAAATGATGCCTCAGAAAATGAAGCAAACGAAGTTGCAAACAATGAAAATGAAGGCAAAGATAAAGAAACTCTTACAAATGAATATAAAGAGTCTCTAGAGAACGAAGATACAACTAAGATTAGTGATGACCTTAAAGCGTTAGAAGAATTTGCTACATTAGAAGAAGAAATAAATTTATCAGAAGCACAAATCGAAATCATTGAAGATAATTATGGTAAACGTATTTTATTAATAAAAGATGCAGAAGGCAATAAAACACATAAATCCATCTTCTCTAAAAAAGTAAGCAAATTAAAAATCATCGAATTTGATGGTGGTCAAATCTTTAACGAAGTCATCGAATAAATATAGATAAAAATAGCTATTGGATAAACATATTATCCAGTAGCTATTTTTTTAATCCAACATCTACTAACCTAACTTACGCACTAACTTCAGCAACTCCACCATCGTTTCAATCGTCGCATCTGCCCCATAAGATAAAAATTGCTCCCGGACTTCCGCAATTTTCGCTCGTTTTTCTTCCTCATTCAACTTTGCAAACTCCGCCTCTGTTAATCCCATTTCTGAACTCCCAACAATTACACCAACCGTATAAGCACCCGCATGCAAGCCTTCTTCTATATCCGCCTTCGTGTCGCCAACTTTCACAACGTTTCGCACATCGGCTACATCTAAACTTTTCATATTCTCATAGATCATAAAAGGTGCTGGCCGACCATGCCCACTTACCTCATCTGCTGTTACAATGCAGTCTGGTGCATACCCTTTTTCCGCCGCATCCACTTTTACAATATCGATCATTTCCCTTGTATAGCCAGTCGTTGAACCAATTTTTACACCATTTGCTCGCAATGCATGAACAGCCTCCACCACCCCAGAAATAGGTGTCGTAAACTGCCGTAATGTATTAAATAATTGCCCTTCAAATGCCTCATATAAACGGACGACATCCGCTTCTTTCGGTAACGCCCCATGCACTTCCTCCCACGCCGACTGAATCCGCGGCATTTCTAGCAACGTGCGAATATGTTCCACCTTTAACATGCCCATCGGTTTTCGCGCCTCTTCAAACGTCACAGGCACCCTCGCCTCTTCAAAAATCGTCAAAAAAACTTCCACCGGTGCACAACTTCCAAAATCGACCGTCGTTCCAGCCCAATCAAAAATAACACATGTCTTACTCATGAAAAATTCCTCCCCATTTTATCTTGCAATTACTTTTTTAATGTATCGGCTTATTTTTGCAATACCTTTTCGTTCATGTAACATTCGATTTCGTTCACTAATAGCTTCATATCTTCTAAAACGATATCCCCAATATTTCCTATACGAAACGTATCGACGTCAGTTAGTTTTCCAGGATACAAAATGAACCCCTTCTCTTTCATCGCCTCATAAAAAGGAGCAAACTGAAAACTCCCCTCTGGATAATAAAACGTCGTTATAATCGGCGATTGAACTTCCTCCTCAATATATGGATGAAACCCTAAACGCACCATCTCTGAACGAAGATATGTATTCAACATGTTATAATGCAAATAACGGGCACGCACACCACCCATTTCCTGCATTTCACCTAACGCTTCATAAAAAGCAGCAACGACATGGGTCGGTGAAGTA
>DXHX01000098.1 GCA_019113205.1 Candidatus Pseudogracilibacillus intestinigallinarum
AATCGACAAGTGTGATTGTGCAACTTGTAAATAGAAAAAACACGTTTGTTCCATGATCACATGAGCAAACGTGTTTTGTTTTGAAAGTGATTTATTTGTTCGTTCGGACAATTTTTGTCCCCAATAATGAATCTTTGACAGGGCAAAATGCATCCACATGTGCCAATAATGCTTCAATATTTTCGTTGGCAGAAGGGGAATCGACTGTGACCTCATAACGAATTTCTTCGTAACCAACTTTTGCATCGGGGTCTATGCCACGGAAGCCGTCTGGGTTTAAATCTCCTTCAACATGTACTTGTAAGTCTTGAATTTCAACATTGAACTGTGGAGCAAATGAATGCGCTAGAACATTGATACAACCACCAAGCGCAGTTAAAACGTACTCCAATGGGTTAGGACCTTGATCCGATCCACCTAAACGGGGTGGTTCATCGATGATCAGTTCATGTTGATTTATTTTGGCAATAGAGCGGACACCTTCATCTGAACGAATATGTGCTTGAAATGTTACCGTTGGCATATAATATATCCTCCTAGATTATTGTAAAATGAGTAACCATATGTATAATCCACATAATGTTATGAATAGAACTGGAATTGTTAACACTATTCCTACTTTAAAATAAGTCCCCCATGAAATTTTGATTCCTTTTAATGCTAGCACATGCAACCATAAAAGTGTTGCTAATGAGCCAATTGGTGTAATTTTTGGACCTAAATCAGCACCGATAATATTGGCATAAATAAGTGCATCTTTCATGACTCCAACTTGATCTGTCTCGGCAACTGCAAGTGTATTAATTAAAATTGTAGGTAAGTTGTTCATCACAGAAGATAAAATAGCAGATAAAAAACCCATAACCATCGTTCCGATAAACAATCCATGTGAAGCACCATAATCAATCAGTTGGGCTAACAAGCTCGTTAATCCAACATTTCTTAACCCGTATACGACAACATACATTCCTATTGAGAAAAAGACGATAGCCCATGGTGCACCTTTCATTATTTCTTTCGTATGTACAACAGGACTTTTTCTAGAAACGATTAAAAATAGTATTGCAACGATCGAAACGATCATGGAAACAGGGACACGCACGAATTCACTTCCAAAATAACCTAATAAAAGAACCCCTAATATTGGCCAAGCTAGATAAAATAACTTTATATCGCGGATTGCTTCTTTCGGTTGTTTTAACTGATGCATCTGATACGTTTTTGGGATACTTTTACGAAAATATAAATAAAGGACGATGATACTTGCGAGTAATGCAAATAAATTTGGCACAATCATATGGATTGCATATTCGACGAAGCCAATACCAAAATAATCTGCTGAAACGATGTTAACTAAGTTACTTACGATAAAAGGTAAGGACGTAGTATCGGCAATAAATCCACTTGCCATAATAAAAGCAAATACCATCTTGTCATCAAAATGAAGGGCGCGCACCATCGCTAATACGATTGGTGTTAATATGAGCGCAGTTCCATCATTTGTAAATAAGGCAGAGACAATCGCTCCTAAGATGGTCACATAAATGAACATAAGGACTCCATTTCCCTTCGCAATACGTGCCATATGGAGTGCGGCCCATTCGAAAAAACCAATATGATCTAAAATTAATGAAATAATAATAATACCTATAAGGGCGAGTGTGGCATTCCAAACGATATCGGTAACTTCAAGGACACTTTTAATATCGACGACACCGACGATAATAGCGATAACAGCTCCACCACAGGCAGACCAACCGATTGATAGATTACGAGGTTGCCAAATAACGAGAATGAGCGTAATGACAAAAATCGTTATAGCTAAAAAAACTTGCACGAATAGGCCCCTCCTTTATATAAAATATTTTAAGAATAGATGAAATAGATTTAAAACATCACATTTATCATATAGAAGTTAAGGAATACCGTCAATTACGGATTTATCAAAATTGTCCGTCTGATTTTATCGAATAACTTGATTTTTCAGAAAAATCTTATTATACTTTTCTTTATCTCATTAAACAAATAATATAAAAATTTGAGGGGGAGCAAGATGAAGAATACGAAAAAGTTTATCCTTACGATGATTGCTGTTATGGCAATGGTTGTCCTCGCTGCATGTGGTGGGAACAGCTCAAGTTCATCGGATAATGATAATGGAAACAACAATGGTGGTGGAAGCGGTGAGACTGTTTCTGCAAACATTGGTGTAGTTTCATTTATGACCGGTTCAGGTGCGGCTTATGGAGAGGCGATTACGAACGGCCTGAAATTGGCACAAGAAGAATTAAATGAAGCTGGCGATGTTAATATTGAATTATTAATTGAAGACTCAGCTGGGGAAGCAGACCAGGCATTATCAGCTGCTCAAAAATTAATGAACTCAGAGGATATCGTTGGATTAATCGGACCGACTTTAAGTACAGAGTTCGAAGTAGTGGCACCAGTTGCAGATCAAAATGGTATTCCAATTTTAGGAACATCTGTTACAGCAGAAGGAATTCCACAAATTGGTGATTATGTATTTAGAGACTCTATTCCTGAAACATTAGCAATTCCTGCTTCAGTTGAAAAAGCAGCAGATGAAGTGGATGCAAAAACAGTTGCATTATTATATGGAAATGATGACGTATTTACAAAAGCTGGCTATGATGCAATGAAAGCCGCGGCTGAAGAGTTAGATTTGGAAGTTGTTACGACAGAAACGTTCCAACAAGGACAAAGTGACTATAAAGCACAACTATCAAAAATTAAACAAGCAGACCCTGATTTAGTTTTAGCTTCTGCATTATATAATGAGGGTGCAGTATTAATGAAACAAGCTCGCTCAATGGGTATTGACGTTCCATTCGTCGGTGGAAATGGATTTAACTCTCCACAAGTAATTGAAATCGCAGGAGATGACGCAGATGGATTAGTAGTTGCAACTCCTTGGTTTACAGATAGTGATGATGAACGTGTACAAGCATTCGTTGAAAAATATACAGAAGAGTTTGGTAAAGCACCAGACCAATTCGCTGCACAAGCGTATGATGGTTTATATATTATGGCTGACGCATTAAAGCGTGCAGGAGATGCAGATTCTGAAAAACTACGTGAAGCTCTTTTAGAAACGCAAGACTTTGAAGGGATTTTAGGAACGATGTCATTTGATGAAGAGGGAGACATCGTAATGGATCCGATCGTTCTAACGATTAAAGACGGAAAATTTGTTGAGATGGAATAAAAAATAAAGAATGAATGATTGATGAAGCGATAAAGAGAAGGTTTGTTTGAACACGAACATTTGAGAAGAATCATTTTATTTTCTTTAAAATTGTTCGTGTTTTACCCTTTATTTTATCGTTTTTTCATGAATAAGGATGTGATAGCATGTTTCTAGAACAATTAATTAATGGTTTAACGACTGGGAGTATATATGCTATGGTTGCCCTCGGGTATACGCTCGTATTCGGTGTACTCGGTATCATCAATATGGCACACGGGGAAATTTTTATGTTCGGTGCTTTTATGGGTGTTGTTATTACTACAACATTTGGGCTTCCATTATGGTTAGCATTTTTAGTTGCGGCAATCGTAACAGGAATTATGGGATATTTATTGGAATTATTAGCTTTACGACCTTTACGAAAAAGTTCAGAAAGTTCGCACTTAGCTCCGCTCATTAGTACGATAGGGGTTTCTATCTTTTTAGAAAACGCAGCAGACCAATATTTTGGTTCTGGAAACCATCCAGTTGAAAGTGGTTGGTTGGATACTAGTTTTACGATTGGTTCTGTAACGATTTATACAGTCCAACTAGTCATCTTTTTTATTGCGATTGCATTAATGATTGGACTTTCTTACTGGTTATTAAAAACAAAAGGTGGAAAAGCATTACGTGCCACGGCAGAAGATTTAGATACTGCTAGTTTACTAGGGGTAAATACGAAGAGAATGATTACAGCAACAGTCGTATTAGCATCTGTCATTGGTGGTATTGCCGGTATTCTAGTAGGGATGGCGTTTAGTTCTGTAAACCCACAAATGGGATTAGCTATCGGTTTAAAAGGACTTGCAATTATCATTTTAGGTGGAATGGGTAGTGTGAAAGGTGCGGTAGTTGGTGGAATGATTCTAGGATTATCTGAAACAGTTATCGTAGCGATCGGCCTATCAGGTTATCGAGATGCAATTGCATTCGTGATGATCATCATTATTTTATTACTACGTCCTCAAGGATTATTTGGAAAGAAAACAGCATAATTGGATGCATTTAGGAGGTGAACGAGGATGTTAGGTGAATTTATTAACCCATATTATTTACAAGTGGCTTCTTTTATTCTTATTAATATTATTTTAGCTCTAAGTATATATATTACACTTGCTTCAGGGCAATTATCATTAGGTAGTGCTGGTTTCATGGCGATCGGTGCATATACGACAGCACTTTTAACAACGAATTTTGAAGTGTCTATCATTGTTGGAATTATCGCTGGTACATTGTTAGCTGGAATATTAGGAATTATTATCGGCATTCCATCATTGCGTTTAACCGGGGTGTTTTTAGCTATTGCGACATTAGGTTTTGGTGAAATTGTCCGAGTCGTTCTAATTAACACCGAGGAAATTACAAGGGGTGCGATCGGTATTTCAGGGATTCCCCAATTAGGAAAAGAAATATTAACTTTTTTCGAAGGATTTGGATTTGATCCAAATAATCTCGGATTAACACCAAACCAATTCGTGTTCTCAGCAATTTTTCTCGTATTACTTATTATTGATATTTTATTAATTTGGTTTTTCCTAAGACAAAAAAATTCACGTGTCGGTCGTGCGTATTCGGCGATTAATATGGACGAGGATGCGGCAGCAACGATGGGAATTAATGTGACATATTATAAAGTATTGTCATTTACACAAGGTGCAATTTTAGCTGGATTTGCTGGGGCATTATATGCACATGTTTTATCGTATATTAGTCCAGCAGATTTCTCTTACCATAAGGCAGTTGAAATATTAGTATTCTCCGTATTTGGTGGTAGTGAAGTAGTCGTAGGAGCTATTTTTGGAGCATCATTTTTAACATTATTACCCGAAATATTACGTAGCATTAGCGATTATCGTTTTATGATTTATGGGGTACTCCTCGTTGTTATGATGGCTTATAGACCACAAGGAATTATTGACGAAAGAATGTTACGTTGGGTAAAAAAACGTTTTAAAGGAGGGAAAAAAGATGGTACTAAACGTGAAGAAAATTAGTAAAAATTTTGGTGGAATTCAAGCGTTAACAGATGTTTCCTTTTCAATTAATGAAGGAGAAATTCTCGGTATCATCGGCCCGAACGGTGCAGGAAAAACGACGATGTTTAATATGATTACTTCGTTTTATACACCTTCCTCTGGAGAAATTACGTTTAAAGATGAAGTAATTAGTGGATTGAAACCACATAAAATTACGGATAAAGGAATTTGTCGTACATTCCAAAATATCCGGCTTTTCCCAGAAATGACGGTATTAGATAATGTGCTCGTTGGGACACATAGCCGTACAGTATCTGGTGTGTTAAAAAGTGTTTTACGAACGAAATCACAAAAACAAGAAGAAAATAATATTCGTGCAAAAGCGATGGATTTATTAGAAACGGTTAATTTATTAGATCAATATGATGATATTGCAAAGAATTTATCTTATGGGCAACAACGTCGGTTAGAAATTGCACGGGCATTAGCGAGTGACCCGAAACTAATTCTATTAGATGAACCAGCTGCAGGAATGAACGAGCGAGAGACGGCAGAACTACACCATTTAATTATGAAAATTAAAGAGATGGGTATTACGATTTTATTAATCGAACATGATATGCCACTCGTTATGAAAACTTGTGATCGCCTCGTTGTATTAAACTTCGGAAAGAAAATTGCAGAAGGTGATCCAGAAGAGATTCAAAAAGACCCTGAAGTAATCAAAGCTTACTTAGGTACTGAAGAGGATGATGAAAGTGCTTAAAGTTTCGAATGTACACACATATTATGGAAATATCCAAGCCTTAAAAGGAATCGATTTGCATGTGGAAGAAGGAAAAATTGTTACGATCTTAGGGGCAAATGGTGCAGGGAAAACGACGATGATGAAAACAATTATCGGATTTTTACGTCCCAAAGAGGGCTCAATACAATTTTTAGGAGAAGATATTACGAATGCTCGACCAGATCAGTTAATTCGAAAAGGATTGACGCTCGTTCCAGAAGGACGCGCCATGTTAGCGAATATGACCGTACTGGAAAATTTAGAAATGGGAGCATTTTATCGTTCAGATAATGAAGTGAAAAAAGATATGAATCGAATGATGGAAATCTTCCCTATTTTAGCGGAAAGAAAAGAACAATTAGCCGGAACGATGTCTGGTGGACAACAACAGATGCTTGCAATAGCGCGTGCATTAATGGCACGTCCAAAATTATTGTTGCTGGATGAGCCTTCCATGGGTCTTGCTCCTTTAATCGTTGCAGATATTTTTAAAATGATTAAAGAAATTAATAGTGACGGAACGACGATTCTTTTAGTAGAGCAGAACGCGAAACAAGCATTAAAAATTGCTGACTATGGGTATGTGATCGAAACAGGCCGTCTAGCAATGGAAGGCGAAGCAAAAGAATTGCTTGAAAACACGAGTATTGCTGAAGCGTATTTAGGTGGATAAATGAAAAAGGTAATGATGACTGTAATCTTTTGCCAAATCTATCATTACCCTTTTTCTTTTGTATGGACATCGAGTATATACAGATAGTTAGGAGAGAAGACGATGAAGGTTTCTTTATTTATGACTTGTCTTGGTGAAATGTTTACACCAAAAGTTGGAATTGATGTGGTAGAAATATTAGAACGGCTCGGATGTGAGGTAGATTTGCCACAAGCACAAACATGTTGTGGACAAGTTGCTTACAATGGTGGGTACCGTGAAGATGCGATAAAAGGAGCAAAACAGACGATTAAAGCGTTCGAAATGTCTGAGTATGTAGTGACACCGTCAGGATCATGTGCTGGAATGATTTATGGCTATGTCGATTTATT
>DXHX01000099.1 GCA_019113205.1 Candidatus Pseudogracilibacillus intestinigallinarum
ACAACTAATGTACAAATTGAAGGAGATTTTACGGTAGAAGAAGCACAAAGACTTGCTGATATTATCAATTCCGGTTCATTGCCTGTACACATGACAGAATTATATTCTACATCTGTTGGCGCACAATTTGGTGAACAAGCTTTAAATGAAACGGTATTTGCAGGGATCATTGGAATTGCAATTATTTTCTTATATATGATTTTTACGTATCGTTTTCCAGGATTCATTGCTGGAATCAATATTACAATCTATGTTTTCCTAATTTTATTAGTGTTTCAATTAATGAATGGAGTATTAACATTACCAGGTATTGCAGCATTAATTCTCGGTGTCGGGATGGCTGTTGATGCAAACGTCTTAACATTTGAACGAATTAAAGAAGAATTACGTGCAGGTAAATCTGTTGTCGCTTCCTTTAAAGCTGGAGGGAAAAACTCTCTTGTTACTATTTTAGATGCGAATATTACGACATTACTAGCTGCAACAGTTCTATTTATTTTTGGTACGAGTTCTGTTAAAGGATTCGCAACGATGTTAATTGTTAGTATTTTAATTAGCTTCTTAACAGCAGTATTCGGTACAAGGTTATTATTAAGTTTATGGATCCAAAGTGGTTTCTTAACGAAACGTAAAGGTTGGTTCGGTGTTAAGAAGAACGATATTGAAGATATTAGTAAAAACAAAGAAGTAGAGCCAACTATCTTTCGTCGTCGTGTCGATATTGTGAAACATCGTAAAAAGATTTTCACTTTGACGATTTCATTAATAATAATCGGTATTGCATCTTTATCGTTCTTGCAATTAAATCCGGGAATTGATTTTACAAGTGGTTCACGTGTAGAAATTTTATCCGATGAAACAATTACGACAGCGTCAATAGAGGATGCGATGAAAGAGTTAGATTTAGAAGCTAAATCAATCGTTACATCTGGAGAAAATGGTGAAATAGCAGTTGTACGATATGATTCCGTATTAAATAAAGAAAAGATAAATGAAGTGAAAAATTACTTCATGGACAAGTATGGACACGAGCCAAGTGTAAGTGTTGTTTCTCCAATTGTCGGACAAGAACTGGTGAAAAATGCAGTTAAAGCATTAGCTATTGCCGCAATTGGAATGATTATATATGTTACGATGCGTTTCGAGTTTTATTTCTCGATTACAGCAATTGCAGCTTTACTGCATGATGTCTTTTTCATGCTCGTTATATTTAGTATTTTCCAAATTGAATTTGACGTTACAATTGTCGCCGCAATTTTAACGATTGTTGGGTATTCGATTAATAATACGATTGTTGTATTCGATAGAATTCGGGAAAATATACGTGCGAAAAACAAATTAATTAAGTCAAAAGATGAATTGGCAAAAATTATTAATGATAGTTTAATTCAAACATTTATGCGTAGTTTTAATACGACGATGACAACTTTAATTGCTGTATTATCTTTCTTAGTTTTAGGTGCTGAATCAATTTCAGGATTTGCGATTGCATTAGTTGTCGGGTTAATTGCTGGATCATACTCATCTTTATTTTTAGCTTCCCAATTATGGTTTTTATTACGAGGCAGAAACTTAAAAGAAAAACCAATCGATTTCAGAAAGAAAAAGCGTATTGAAGGTCCGCAAGTATAATAAGGCAGAGGTGATAGGATCGTGAAAGGACAAACATATGTTATTTTAGCAATTGTCTTTACAATTATTATTTCCGTATTTGCTGTTTTAAATATTGATGAAGTAGAAGTAAATTATTTATTTTGGAGTGGTTCATCTCCGTTAATTTTTGTTATTTTATTTTCTGTTTTACTTGGTGGCTTACTTATGATGATGGTCGCAAGTAAAAAATATTTTCAACTCAAAAAACAAATGAAGGAATTAGAGGCACAACTACAAATGAGAAATGGACAAGATATTATTGAGGTTACGACAGACCTTAAAGAGGAAACATCTGTCCACTCATTACATGATGAAGACTTAAAGTAATTGTCTTTACTCTGAAAAGCAAGGAGTGAATATATGTTAAAGAGTAAGGCGAATTGGATCGTCGAAACAGTAGATGATGATGTTGATTTGTCGATTATAGATGTACTATTACAACGTCGTGGTATTACAACTGAATCAGAGAGACAACAATTTTTATATCCGAGCTTGGATCAGATTTCTGATCCGAGCCGATTCAATGATATTGATGAAGCAAAAGAACGAGTGTTTTCGGCGATTGAAAATGGTGAAAAGATTTTCGTTTATGGTGACTATGATGCAGATGGTGTTACGTCAACAACCGTATTAATGAAAACATTACAAGCATTGGATGCAAAATGTGATTATTATATTCCAAATAGATTTCTAGAAGGATATGGTCTAAATAATGTCGCGATTGACTATATGGCAAATGAAGGAGCTTCTTTAATCATTACCGTTGACAATGGAATTGCAAATGTAGAAGAAGCTGCTTATATTAAAAGTCTTGGCATGGATGTTATTATTACTGATCACCATGAAGTACAAGATGAAATTCCTGATGCATTAGCAATTATTCACCCGAAATTATCACCAGCATATTCATGCAAATACTTAGCAGGTGTAGGGGTTGCATTTCAATTTGCCTATCATCTATTAGACTATATGCCAACCGAATGGCTAGATTTAGTTGCAATTGGTACGGTTGCGGATCTTGTTCCATTAGTAGATGAAAACCGTGTACTTGTTACATATGGTTTAAAACAATTAGCAAAAACTGACAACATTGGGCTTCAAACGTTAAAGAAAATCGCCAATGTAGGAGAAGAAATTTCTGAAAAAGACATTGGCTTTATGTTAGCGCCACGAATTAATGCTGTGGGACGTTTGGATAATGCAACATTAGCTGTACAACTTTTATTAACGGAAGATGAGGAAGAAGCGCAATTTTTAGCAGAAGAAATAGAAGCACTAAATAAAGAAAGACAACAAATTGTAGAAAAAATTGTGCAGCAGGCAGAAGGTAAAGTAAATAACGATGATGGTGTTATTATATTGTATGACGAACAATGGCATGAAGGTGTATTAGGGATTGCAGCTTCAAGGCTCGTACAAAAGTTTGATCGTCCAGTCATTATGTTGACACATAAACAAGATACCAATGAATTAAAAGGATCTGCACGGAGTATTGGTGCGTTTGATTTATTTGAAAATTGTATGGAAATCAAACATTTATTTACTGCGTTTGGGGGACATGCACAAGCTGCTGGTATGACGTTCCCGATGGAGAATCTTAATGAGATTAAACAATTTTTACATGAACGTATTTATTCCTTATTAGATAAAGAGGATTTTAAGCGACAAATTCGTATTGATGCATCTGTTTCCATCAATGCACTAACAGAAAATTTAGTGCAGCAAATTAATGCATTAGCC
>DXHX01000100.1 GCA_019113205.1 Candidatus Pseudogracilibacillus intestinigallinarum
CTGAAAACTCGTAAAGAACAAGAAACGATTGATGCATTAAGAGTAATGGTTCAAGCGGCAAAAGATACACGTGAAAAATTAAGCGCAGTACCGAAGTAATAATGTGCTGAAGGTAGTTTAAACAAATCTTAAGGAAAATGGTCATGTTTATGTTGAAAATAAACATGGCCATTTATGCATTTGAAGATGACTGGTTTTGCCGGAGGTTCTAAGTAGCTTTTTTCGTAGTATTAAAAATGCCACCTATCGGGATAAAGTTGCAAGAATGTGGCTTGAAGTTGCAAGAATGTGGCTCGAAGTTGCAAGAATATGGCCCGCAGTTGCAAGAATATGACCTGAGGTTGCAAGAATACGGGCCAAAGTTGCAAGAATGTGGCTCGCAGTTGCAAGAATGCGGCTCGAAGTTGCAAGAATACAACCCCAAAACTGCAAGAACGCAATCATAAAGCCCAATCTCCTTCCTTACAAAGCGGAAATAGGAAGTAATGATGCATAAGGGATACAGTTCAGTGAGCCTTTAAGGTTGAGATCGGTAACAAAGGCTTTCAGCCGCAAAGTAAACTACCAGTTCAGTTGTGTCCCCATAAGTTAGAGTTTTGATTTTGGAGATTTTTATAAGTATCCCTTAAATATAGAACTTTAATCAATATCTTCCCATATACATCAGGGAAATTTCTAATTATGAGTCATGATATGAATGAGCCTAAAGCCCCTGATTACTTTTAACTTTTGTACAAAATATGGATGAAAAATGGTATAATTTACGGTAACGTTAAAATGTAAGGGGGGGACTTTCATGCGAAAATGTTATGCATGTGATAATGAAACAGGCGATAGTTTATACTGTTTACATTGTGGTGCATTGCAAAAATGTTTAAATTGCAATCATATATTTGAAACAGATAGTAAGTTTTGCGGTGAATGTGGAACAGAAAAAGGAAAAAAAGCGCAACAACAAGAACATAGTTTAAATGAACAACAATCAATACATAATGAAAATCAGCCTGTAGCACACGCATCTAGTGCAACGGCGGTAAATCAGTCATCTAATGGTGCAGCACCAGTAAATCAAGCGAACGCACAACAACCGGCTAAAAAATCCTTGAATGTAAAATGGGTAATAGGTATTGTTGCGGTCATTGCTATAGCGGCAGCATTATATTTCTTTGTATTCAATAATGCCCAAGGAACACCAGAAGAAACGGTGGAAAATTTTATTTCTGCAATGGACGCACATAAAAATGAAAAAATGGAAGCATTAATTCGTCCATCAAATCGTAAAGAATTGATGGAAGATGTTGACTTTACTGATTTACCTGCTGATACTCGTTTTGAGTTTTTAGGGGTTGGTGAAGTTGATTTTGAATCAGATAGCATTGCATATGTCGAGGCAGATGTGAGAATTTCTTCTAAAACAGAAGGGGAATCAGATTCTATATACTTTGATTTTGAATTATTAAAAATTAAAAACAAATGGTATATCGTAGACATTTATTAAAAATTACATAACCTCCATTTTCTTGGTAAACATAATACAAGAAATGGAGGTTTTTTCATGCGAAAATTAATTGTAGTTCTTATCATTACGCTTTGCATTTCATTTGGAGATAATTTAGAAACAACAGCAGCAGAGGAAAAACCAGTTTACATAATGGAAGTTACAACGTCACCGAAAAAAGCAGCTCAATATATAAAACGACATCACCCTAGAATGGAAGTAATTGAAACATTTGATATTTTATTGCAAGCTGTAGCAGTAAAAGGTACGAAGGAAGAGTTAGAAAAGCTCCAACAAGAACCTTTCATCCAATCTACTCATCAGAACCAACAATATAAAGCGTTATATGAAGCTGTACCTAATAAAGAAGTATTTCAAAATGCATATAATCCAGCACAATTTAATGAGACGAAATATACAGGTAAAGGGATAAAAATTGGCATTATCGATACAGGAATCGATTTGGAACACGAAGCATTGAAAGATAATTTCCAAGGTGGATCAGATGTCGTCGAATATAACGATGAACCGGTAGAAACAGAAGAAGGATTCGGCCAAACGATACATGGGACACATGTTGCAGGCATTGTAGGGGCGAATGGGGAAATAAAAGGAGTAGCACCTGAAAGTGATATTTACGCGTATCGTGCATTAGGACCAAATGGCTTTGGTACTTCTGTCCAAGTAATTGCAGCGATGGAAAAAGCGTTGGAAGATGGAGTAGATATATTAAATTTATCACTCGGAAATACAATCAATGTACCCGATTTCCCGACGAGTAAGGCAGTAAACAAAGCGACAGAGCATGGGGTAATGGTTGTGGTTGCTAATGGAAATGATGGGCCAAATGATTGGACGATCGGCGCTCCTGCTACAGCGCCAACAGCAATCTCTGTCGGAGCGTATAAACACCCAATGACAGAAGTAAGCCTTTGGAATGAACGGACGAAGGAAAAAACAGCCATTTTTCCGATGACAGGCTTAGAATTTTGGCAAAAAGAAACGACTCATTACATATCCGAAACATTAAACTACACAGATCTCCTGTTGATTAATGAAACGAACAAAACTGAATTAGAAGATATGGAAACATCCAATAAAATGCCAAGAGGAATAATTATCGAGGCACAGTTATATGAAGAATCATTTTTTGCAAATTACGACATTCCAATTGCGATTGTCGAAAATGCTGACAAATTACGACAAAAAGAGCGAATGTTTTTACACGTGAAAACAGAAACAGCAAAAGAAGATGTTGCCCCCTTTAGTTCTCGTGGTCCCGTAGCGATGAATTGGCAAATGAAACCAGATTTACTTGCTCCAGGAGTGCAAATATTGAGTACTATTCCAGGCGGATATGAGATGTTAAATGGTACGAGTATGGCAGCACCACATATTGCAGGAGCGTTGGCAATATTAAAAGAAGCACAACCGACTTGGACGAACGAACAAATTATTGGCGCATTAAAAACGACTGCTAGAAAATTAGCAGATAAACGACCGATCGAGCAAGGGGCAGGCCTAGTTCAAATAGATGAAGCGATTCATACGAGTATTATTATTCACAATCCATTGTTATCTTTTGGGAAAATCCATCGCTTCATGGATGAGCGTATAATAGAATTGGAAATCGAAAACATTGGAGATGAAGCAGAAACGTTCCGATTTCATATGCCAAAGAAAGAAAAAGGAGTGACATGGCATCTACCGATGAATTTTACGGTTGGACCGAATGAGAAAAAGACGATCCCTATTCAGCTAAAAATGAATCGAACACAGATAGGAGATGGCATATATGAAGGGTATATAACATTGCAGAATAACAATGATACATTTGAATTACCTTATATGTATATGTTAAATGAAACGCAACAGAAAAAAATTGATGGATTTCAAATAAAAGAACAACCGTCCACTTCAGAAGAAGATACATATGAATTTGAATTTTACGCAACAGAAACATTAGAAAAAGTAGACATATTTCTCTTTGATACGGAAAATTATATACTTGAAGAAAAAATAGCTAACTTTGATCAATTACAAATCGGAAAAAGGGAAGGGACATTTCAGTTACAAAACGGTGAAATAATTTTAACAAATCGCTTTGTATTTGTTTTTGTGATACAACTGCAAGATGGTGAAGTTGTTTACGAAACCGTTGATATATAAGGGATAATCAGCCACTCCAAAATTTGGGAATGGCTGATTATATAGATTGCAAAAATTATCGAATAAAATGTGAAAAACGTTCATAATTTTGTCACTTATTCATGAAAAATAGTAACGGTCGGGCAAAAAAGAACTAGAAATCGAAAATCTTTTACAATATACTAGAAAGAGTGTCCAGAATGAATTGACAACTGGATAGCGCTATTGTAAAATGCTTCGTGTAGCATTCATTAAGGTATAATAAAATTTCTATGTTCTTTTCTAATGATTTGTGAAAGTATATACATAACAATTTATTTTACCTTCTATTTTTATGCGTAATTTAGCGTTTTGAAGAAGAGAGAGTAGACAATATGCCAGAAGAATATCGTATCGTAGCAAGAAGGCAACGAAAATGGATGTATTTATTTTTTTGTATCATTATTATAATGACACTTTTTTTACCTTATGAATACTTTCTGAATGGTTTGCTTCTAGGTGCTGTAATTAGTTTCTACAATCTGTGGCTTTTACAACGCAGGACCGATCTTTTGGGTGAATCAGCCGAAAAGTATGGGAAAAGAAAAGGAATAGGAACAATATCGAGATTGGCATCTGCCGCGCTCGGAACATTGCTTGCTATTCGATTCGACGTGAGCATCGTCGGTTTTGTAATTGGATTAATGATAGCATATCCTATCATTATAATAGATTTTTTATTGTTCAACAGGAAATGAAAATGAAAGAGGGGTGAGACGATGGATAATAAGGCACCAGTCGTTTACGAGCTTTTTGGTATTCCGTGGCTATCAGTAAACTTAGCTAACGTATTAATGATTTTCATTACTTGTGTTATTGTGTTTGTTTTATGTGTTGTTGGAGCTAGAAAGCTTCAAATGAAACCGACAGGCGCACAAAATGTAATGGAATGGCTTTTAGAGTTCGTAAGAGGTATAGTTTCCGATACAATGGATTGGAAAACAGGGAAACAATTTTTCCCACTAGCAATTACACTCTTCACATTCATTTTAATTGCAAACGTGTTAGGGGTAATTACAACAGTTAAAATTGACGGCGTAACATGGTGGACATCACCAACAGCCGACCCAGGAGTAGCATTAACATTATCAGCAATGGTAATTATTTTATCACACTACTATGGGATCAAGTTACGTGGTTCAGGACATTATGTGAAAAGTTATTTCACACCAGTTTGGTTTTTATTCCCAATCAAACTAATCGAAGAGTTTGCTAACACATTAACATTAGGTCTGCGTTTATTTGGTAATATGTTCGCAGGTGGAGTGTTACTTACATTACTTGTTGGATTAACAAGTGGAAGTATTATTGGATTTATTGGAGGAGCAATTCCTTACTTAGCTTGGGCAGGATTCAGTATCTTTATTGGAGGAATCCAAGCATTTATTTTCACGATGTTATCAATGGTATACATTGGACATAAAGTGAGTGAAGAACATTAATTAACCAGCTTTATACCATATAAACTGGAAATTATAAAAAATTATTATATATATCTTGAGGAGGATTATTATTATGGGAGCTTTAGCAGCAGCAATTGCAGTAGGTTTAGGAGCATTAGGAGCAGGTATTGGTAACGGGATGATCGTTAGTAAAACAGTTGAAGGTGTTGCACGTCAACCAGAATTAAGAGGTCAGTTACAAACAATCATGTTCATCGGTATCGGTTTAGTTGAGGCACTTCCTATCATTGGGGTAGTTATTGCATTAATGGTTATGGGTTCATAATTTAATAGTTAGAATAATATTAGGCGAAGCGATTTGCTCATAAATACTTCGCCGTCGTTTATGTTTAAATAACGATTTTTACCTGAAAGGAGTGGACCGTGTGCTAGGAGGATTCCATTTAGTAGATATGATTGTCATGCTTATTTTCTTCCTTATCCTTATGTTCTTAGTAAGCAAATTTGCTTGGGGACCAGTTATGGATATGATGAAAAAGCGTGAAGACTATGTAGCGAATGAAATCGAGACAGCAGAAAAAAGCCGTGCTGAGGCAGAAAAGGCAAACAAAGAAGCTGTTGAACGTTTAAATACAACTAAGCAAGAAGCACAGCAAATTATTGAAGATGCAAGAAATGCAGGATTAAAGCAAGAACAAGACATTATCGAATCTGCGAAGCAAGAAGCTGAACGCATTAAAGTTCAAGCTCAACAAGAGATTGAGAATGAAAAAGAAAA
>DXHX01000101.1 GCA_019113205.1 Candidatus Pseudogracilibacillus intestinigallinarum
TGTATCTTATTATAATAATTTTATAATAAACTCGACTAGTTGTCATATAAAGAATGTGAAATGTAGAACATAGACCTTTAGAAGTAACAAATAGCACATAATTTGCGTAAATGTTACAATATGTGTACGGATTTTTAGCTAAATTTTCTATGAAAATAGAAGGAAAAGTGGAGGACAATCAGTCAATGTATAATGATATCGTCATAATAGGTAGTACAAATATGGATTTAGTAATTAATGTCAAGGAGCGTCCAGCTGCTGGAGAAACTGTATTAGGTGATCGTTTATTTACAAACCCTGGTGGAAAAGGAGCCAACCAAGCATATTCTTGTGCGAATGTAGGTGGAGATATTGCCATGATTAGTGCTGTTGGGGATGATGTTTTTGGTGAACAGTTATTACATAATTTGGAAAAAGTCGGGGTACATACAGCATGTATCAAACAAATCCCTAATGAATCTTCAGGTGTAGCGCTTATTACGGTAGATGAAAATGGAGAAAATAGTATTATCGTTGCACCTGCGGCAAATAGAGAAGTAACTCCAGCACTCATTGAAGAGTATGAAGCTAATATAAAAAATGCAAAAGCAATTTTAATACAATTGGAAATACCTTTTGAAACTGTAGAGTTGTCTGTTAAATTGGCGAAAAAACATGACGTGTTAGTCTTTTTAGATCCAGCTCCTGCAAGAGAGTTGCCACAGAAAGTACTAGAAAATGTCGATTATATTTTACCAAATGAAACAGAATTAGCGCAAATTACCAATATGGAGGTAAAAGATAAAAATACTGCGATAGAAGCGAGTAAAAAACTACTGGCACAAGGTGTCAAAACAGTAATTGCAAAACTAGGAAAAGATGGTGTCGTGATTTGTTCTAATGACAATGAAATATACATTCCTGGTGAAAAAGTATCCGCAGTAGATACGACAGGTGCGGGAGATGCATTTGCCGGTGCATTCATCTCACAAATTGTTGCTGGTAAAACGGTAGAAGAAAGTGTTTCCTATGCCAATATTGTCGGTGCATTAACAGTGACAAAAGTTGGTGCACAAGCAGCAATGCCTACGAAAGAAATGGTAGAAAACTTTATGAAAGAGAGAGCATAAGTAAAATGAAAAAAATAATTTTAGATGTAGACACAGGAATTGATGATGCATTAGCAATTGCTTATGCAACAAAATCAAAAGATTTGGATGTTTTAGGATTAACAACGACGTTTGGAAATGTACAAGTGAAAGATGCTACAAGAAATACACAATTTATTTTACAAATGTTAGAAAAGGACATTCCTGTTTATGAAGGTTCGGATAGACCATTAAACCAACAAGAGCCATATTTAGCAGTGGCACAAAAAGTGCATGGTAATGATGGATTAGCGAATAAATTAGAAGCATATGATGTCGTTACAGAAGAAAAACAAACAGGAGAGGCGATTTCTTTCATCATTGATACAGTAAAGAAGTATCCAAATGAAGTAACATTAATTTTTGTTGGGCCATTAACGAACTTAGCGAAAGTATATGAACAAGCTCCTGAGGTTGCAACACTCGTCAAAGAAATTATTGTTATGGGTGGTGCTGTTACAGTACCTGGAAATGTTCGCTCACATGCGGAAGCAAATATATTTTCTGACCCTGAAGCGGCAAAGCGTGTTTTACAGTCGGATTTGCCAATTACATTAGTCGGTTTAGATGTTACAATGCAAACACTGTTGTCACGTGATGAAGTGAAAAGATGGGAAAAAACAGATTCGGAGGCTTCGAAATTTTTTGCTAATATAACAAATTATTATATTGATTTTTATGAAAGTTTCCGTCCTGGGATAGGTGGTTGTGGTTTACACGACCCATTAGCCATTGGTAGAGCAATTGATCCAACGTTCGTTCAAACGAGAGCGATGAATGTAGATGTTCATTTAGATGAAGCATTACGTGGAAATACATTTGAAACAGAAAAAACAACCAAAAATACATCTGTCTGTTTAGAAGTAGATGTTCAGCGATTTTTAGATCATTTTGTACAGACGATAAATTTTTGAGTATAAAGTTAACAGCAACTTCACTTTGAGGTTGCTGTTTTTTATAAATATTACAGTGAAAATTACATATACAATTTGAATCCAATTGATAAAAGATACGTCAATCGTACTATTGAGTGAAAAAGGTTAAGTATGATACGGTATTTTATGTAAGCGTATTCAATGAAAAGAAGGAGGAATATAATGAGAAATCGTGTATGCAAATTAGGGAGTATAATTGCAACGATCATGTTATTATTTTTCAGTTTTTCACAAAATATAACATACGCACAAACAAATACTGAAGGTGATCCACCTGATAATCCCGGTGTCAAAGAGGAACAAACAGACATAGGAGAAAAAGGGATGGTCGTAACTGCTCATCCAGAAGCGACTGAAATCGGAGCAGAGGTGTTAAGACAGGGTGGAAATGCAATGGATGCTGCCGCTGCTATTCAACTGGCATTGAATGTTGTTGAACCACAAATGTCAGGTATTGGTGGTGGAGGATTTATAATGTATTATGATGCGGAAACGAAGGAAGTATTTGTTTTAAATAGTAGAGAGAAGGCACCAGGTGGGGCGACAGAAGATATGTTTATTGATCCAGAAACTGGTGACCCATTTCCTTTTGCAGATAGAGTAGAGAGTGGATTATCTGTAGGAGTACCTGGAACTTTAAAAGGTTTGGAAGATGGTTTAAAAGAGTGGGGAACGATGTCTTTAGAAGAGTTAATCGATCCAGCAATTGAATTGGCCGAAGAAGGACACAATGTTAACTGGGCATTAGCAAATGCGATTGAGAGTAATGCAACAAAACTGTCTAAAACAGAAGCGGGCAAAGTATTTGTACCAAATGGACAACCTTTAAAAGAAGGAGACTTATTGGTACAAGAAGATTTAGCTAAAACTTTTAAACTAATTAAGGAAAAAGGAACAGATGTTTTTTATAATGGAGAAATTGCACAATCTTTAGTAGATGAAGTGCAAGACAATGGCGGTTCTATGGATATGCAAGATTTAAAACAATATAGTACAGATATGGAAACACCAGTAAAAGGAAATTATAAAGGGTATGATATTTATTCCATGCCTCCTCCAAGTTCAGGAGGTTTAGTCGTTATTCAATTATTATCTATGTTCGAACAATTAGATTTAACGCAGTGGGATATTCGTTCTACTGAAAAATATCATCATTTAGTGGAAGCATATCATTTAGCTTATGCAGACCGTGGACAGTATATGGGAGATGAAAATTATATTGACGTTCCAAAAAACGGGTTGATACATCCAGAATATATTGCAAAACGAATTGCTTTAATTGATCCGAATAAAGCTAATGATAATGTGGAGCCAGGAAATCCTTGTGAATTTGAAACAGAGGAAATAGATGACGTGTGTGCAGATTATGCTTCGGTAGAGGATGAAAGTAAACAAGGTGAGGAGGGGTCTACAGAAGAAACGGAATTGAATGGTGAGGAAGATGAAAAAGAAGAAGCACAAGAAACAAAAGGAGAATATGATCAAGAGGAAAATGAAGAAGCTACAAACGATGGTGAAATAAGTGTTGAAAATAATGTGGAAGAAGAGGAAGGACGGGTAGAAGGGGAAACGACACATTTCACAGTAGCAGATCAGTGGGGAAATATGGTTTCATTTACAACGACAATTGAACAAGTATTTGGTTCAGGTATGATGGTTCCCGGATACGGGGTCATGTTAAATAATGAATTAACTGATTTTGATGCAACACCAGGTGGTGCTAACCAAGTGGAGCCGAATAAACGTCCATTAAGTAGTATGAGTCCGACAATCGTATTGAAAGATGGAGAACCATTTATGACTGTGGGCTCGCCAGGGGGAACGACAATTATTACGTCTGTTGCTCAAGTTATTTTAAATGTAATTGGTTATGATCAAGAATTAAAAGATGCGATTGAAGAACCAAGGTTATTTTCTAGTGCATATCCATCCATTCGTTGGGAGTACGGTGTTCCAGGTGATGTAAGAGAAAAAATGATTGAGATGGGCCATGAATGGGAAGAACAAAATTTAGAAATCGGAAACGTAAACAGTTTATTAATAAAGGATAATATGTACTATGGTGCAGCTGATTCTACTAGAGAAGGAGTTGCGATTGGTCTGACAGAGGAAGATTTTGCAGAAGAAATAGATGTAACGAAATTAGAAGAAGCATTAAAAGAGGCCGAAAAGCTAAATAAATCTGATTATACGAAAAAAAGCTGGGAGAAGTTGGACGATGCGATAAAGTCTGCTCAAAACCTATTATCAGATGAACAGAAAACACAAGAAGAAGTGGATGCAACATTAAAAAAGTTAAACGAAGCGATGAATGAACTTGAGAAGAAACAGAAAGATGTAGATAAATCAACATTAGAAAAAGAAGTCAAACAAGCGGAAAAATTAAACGAAGCAGATTACACAAAAGATAGTTGGGACAAGTTTCAAGCAGTATTAAAAAGTGCTCAAACTATTTTATCTAAGGAAAATGCAACGGAAAAAGAAGTAAAGGAAGCATTAACGGCACTTAAAAATTCAGTAAAAGAATTAAAACTGAAAGATAAGAAAGAACCGAATGATGCAAAAGAAATAGGAGAATCAAACACAAATAACAATGAACAAATAATGGATGGAAATAACGCTGAAACAACCATTGTAAAAAATGACAACGATGATACGAATAAGAAAGGTGGAATTTTACCAAATACAGGAACAGCTATTTTTAATATATTACTGATTGGTGTTGGTCTCCTAATAGTAGGTGTAATTTTATTTGTCATTCGTAAAAGGAAAGTTTCATAAAGTATATTTATTTTAAAACCTAAGATAAAATGTTAGAAATGTTAACTAACGCTTTGTCTTAGGTTTTTTAATATAACAGAATAAAGTAAAATTTCACACAAATAAAATGAATAATATTCTGAAAAATCACTATAATTCTTAATGATTGCCAATTATTTAAAATCTTAGTAGAATGAAAAAACGTGCACAAAAGAATTTTTGAAAGGAATGTAAGCGTTATGATAATGGATTTTTTAAATTGGTTAGTCGGGCCATTAAATGATTTTATATGGACTTATATACTTATCGCTATTTTATTAATTTTAGGCGTGTATTTTACTGTACGAACAAAATTTGTACAAATTCGTTTGTTTAAAGAAATGTTTCGCCTTATTGTAGAGAAGAAAGAAAATGATGATGGAGTTTCGCCATTCCAAGCATTTACGATTAGTGCTGCTTCTCGAGTCGGAACTGGGAACGTAACAGGAGTGGCTCTTGCAATTGGGGTTGGTGGACCTGGAGCTGTTTTTTGGATGTGGATCATCGCTTTAATTGGAATGGCAACCGCATTTATAGAGAGTACATTAGCTCAAGTGTACAAAGTAAAAGATGGTGACACATTCCGTGGTGGACCAGCTTATTACATGGAAAAGGCATTAGGTATGCGTAAACTTGGAATTGTTTTCGCAATTCTGTTAACGTTATCATTTGGATTTATCTTTAATTCCGTTCAATCGAATACAATAAGTCAATCATTTTCAGACGTCTTTGGTATTCCAAATTGGGTAATTGGTTTAATATTAGTCGTATTAACAGGAATTATTATTTTTGGTGGAGTTAAACGTATTGTAAAAGTGACAGAATTAGTCGTACCAATCATGGCGACATTTTATATTTTAATAGCACTCTTTATCGTAGTAATGAATATTTCACAAATTCCCGCTGTTTTTAATTTAATTATCAGTCATGCGTTCGGAATGAAAGAGGTTGTCGGTGGTGGAATTGGTGCAGCAATGATGGAAGGAATTCGTCGTGGATTATTCTCTAATGAAGCAGGAATGGGGAGTGTGCCAAACGCAGCTGCGACAGCAAACGTTTCACACCCTGCAAAACAAGGATTAGTTCAAAGTTTAGGGGTCTTTTTTGATACAATTATGGTCTGTTCGGCAACAGCTTTCATTATTATTTTAGCAGATATTTATGGTACAGGAGAAAAAGATGGTATTCTTTTAACACAAGCTTCTATGGAGTTACATGTCGGAACATGGGCACCATATTTCGTTGCTATTGCGATTCTATTTTTTGCGTTTAGTTCGATTATTGGAAACTATTATTATGGAGAAACGAATATCGAGTTTATTAATGCAAATAAAGCATGGATGAATGTTTATCGTGTATTAGTGTTAGTGATGGTTATGTTCGGTGCATTAGCACAAGTGAGCTTAGTATGGAGCATGGCAGATTTATTTATGGGAATGATGGCAGTAATCAACTTAACGGTCATCGTCTTGTTAGGAAAAGTTGCCTTCAAAGTGTTAGATGATTTTACCGTACAACGTAAAAAAGGGTTAAACCCAGTATTCAAAGCATCGAGTATTCCGGGATTAAAAGGTGCAGAATGTTGGGAAGATAGAAAGTAAATAATTGATGGGGACATCATTAGTTTCTCATTAAAAAAGTCGGTCATGTTTATCACAAAAGATAAACATGACCGATTTTAATTTTGTTGAAATGATAGGAGAATATCATAATTTATTGTGTATTGACCTCCACTCTGTTGGTTGAGGCCGGATCGTGGAACGAGTAGTAGATTTATGGAGCGCCGTAGTTGAATGGGTAATTCCAGTAGAAAGTAATATATGGAAATGTCCTTTTTTCATTGATGATTATGCTCAAAATTACGATTATGAACCAATTGAAATAATGGAAATAGGTTATGATGATTATTTAGTTTTTGAGCTTGATGGTGTTATGAAGGGAAGAAACATTCATACGAGTGAAATATTCATGCCTTAAAAATAAGTTTTTTTACAAGTATTCTTACATCTTTTACGGTATAATAAACGACTAGGTATACGTTTATTAAAGGAGATTGAAACATGAGTACGGACAATTTTTGGCTAGCTTTACCGAAGCCGTTTTTTATATTAGCACCGATGGAAGATGTGACAGATGTAGTGTTTCGTCATGTAGTAGCGAAGGCAGGTCGTCCAGATGTATTTTTTACAGAGTTTGCAAATACGACGAGTTATTGCCATCCAGATGGTACAGAAAGTGTGCGAGGTCGTTTATTATTTACCGAAGACGAGCAACCAATTGTTGCTCATATTTGGGGAGATAACCCGGACTATTTTCGTGAAATGAGCATCGGAATGAAAGAAATGGGCTTTAAAGGTGTCGATATTAATATGGGATGCCCAGTTCAAAACGTAGCGGCGAAAGGCCGTGGTGCAGGCTTAATTAATCATCCGGAACGTGCAGCTGATATTATTCAAGCGGCAAAGGAAGGTGGACTACCAGTAAGTGTGAAAACACGTATAGGTTATACGGAAATAGAGGAATGGCGTACTTGGTTAACACATATTTTACAACAAGATATCGCTAATTTATCTATCCACCTTCGTACACGAAAAGAAATGAGTAAAGTAGCGGCACATTGGGAATTAATTCCGGAAATAAAGCAATTAAGAGATGAAATTGCTCCAAACACTTTACTTACGATTAATGGGGACATCCCTGATCGTCAAACTGGACAGGAGCTGGTTGATAAGTATGGTGTGGACGGAGTAATGATTGGCCGTGGTGTATTTACAAATCCATTCTGTTTTGAAAAAGAACCGAAAGAACATACAGCATTAGAACATTTACAGTTATTAATGTTACAGCTTGATTTACATGATAAATATGAAAAAATTGAACCGAGACCATTTAAACCATTGCTACGATTTTTCAAAATTTATATTCGTGGGTTCCATGGAGCAAGTGAATTGCGTCACCGCTTAATGAGTACAAACTCTACAGACGAAGTGCGACAAATTGTACAACCTTATATGGATGCAGGTATATAAAGAGGTTGCTATCACTTTTCATTAAGTGATAGCAACCTCTCTTTATGTTTCATTTAATTTTTGATAAATGTTTAATAATTGGTTTAATTCTTCTTTCGTTAATTTTATAAACATTTCCTCACGTAATTTATGGCCTTCTTCGTTTGCACGTGTGAGTAAGTTTGTACCTTCTTCTGTAATGTCCAATAAAATAATGCGGCGGTCATTATCATCTAAAGAACGTACTGCTAAACCACGTTTTACTAATTTTTCACATAAATGTGTTACAGTTGGTGGTGTAAGTCCTAGCTCTCTCGCTATTTGAGAAGGGCGTGATTTTCCGTTGGTATATAAGTAGCCAAGTGTTAGAACGTGAGAAACACCTAAGTCTTCATTAAATGTTTTGTTCCATTGAACGATTAAACCGTTCGTAAATTTATCCATATTGTGTAAGATTTTGAAAACCGTTTGATCTTGCAATGCCTTCCCTCCTCTACCACCTAATTATAACAAGTTTTGTAAATTGATTCTATTTACATTACTGCGCAGAAAACCCACCGTCAATGACAATCTCAGCTCCAGTAATATAACTAGAATCATCAGAAGCTAAAAATAGTGCTGCTTTTGCAATATCTTCTGGCTGCCCTAAACGTTGTAAAGGAGTCGCTTGAATAAGTTGATTTAATAAATCTTTTGATGTACTTAAGCCTTGTGTCATCGGTGTTTCAATAATACCTGGGAATAATGCATTCACACGAACACCTTGACGACCGAATTGTGTTGCCGCTGCTTTGGAAATAGCACGAACAGCCCCTTTGGATGCAGAATAATGGTTAAAACCTTGTCCAATTTGTGCTGTATAGGATGAAATGTTCACGATAGAACCTTTTCCTTGTTCCGCCATAATTGGTGCGATATGTTTCATGCCTGCAAATGGTCCGAATCCATTGATCGCCATCATAAAATCCCAATCTTCTTTATTAATTTCTGTATACGGTTTTTCTGAAGAAACACCAGCATTGTTAACTAAAATATCAATTGAACCGAACCTTTCTTTTACATCATGTGCGAATGTTTTCCAAGCTTCGTCTGAAGAAACATCTAGTTTCATGCCGTGAACATTTTCTTTTTCACTCGCTTTTGCTAATGCCTCTTCATTAATATCTGCAGCAATTACGGTTGCACCTTCTGCACGAAATACATCGACCATGCCAGCGCCAATTCCTGAAGCACCACCTGTTATAATTGCTACTTTTCCATCTAATTTACCCATGTAAATCGCTCCTTTTATTGTGATTTATCTTAATTTAATGGAACCACCATCTACCATAAATGTTTGTCCTGTAATATAATTTGCATCATCACTTGCTAGAAATACTGCTGTACGTCCTATATCTTTTTCTGGATCTCCTAAACGTCGTAATGGAATTCCTTGAATCATTTGATCGTATAAATCTTTTGCTCCTTCACGCCATTGTTCGACACCTGGTGTTAATGCAATCGGAGAGATTAAATTGACATTAATCCCTTCTGGTCCCCATTCATTTGCAGCTACACGTGAAACCGCACGAATTGCTTCTTTTGCCGCCGCGTAAGATGTTTGGGTTGGTTGTCCATTTAATCCTGCCCCAGATGCAAAATTAATTACCTTTCCTTTTGTTTCCTTTAAATGTGGGTATGCGGCTTGCATAAAGTGAACAGTTGGATAAAAGCCTGTATTAAACGATAAATCAAACATCTCTTGTGTTGTTTCCATAAAATCCGCTTGACGTGAAACATGTGCATTGTTTACTAAAATATCTAGCTTTCCAAATTTATCCATCACAGCCTGTACTATTTCATTTGCACTTTCTTGTTTAGAAATATCTTTTATGAATAACATTCCTTCTGTAAAAGCGTTAACTTCACCTAATGTTTCCTTCCCTTTTTCTTCGTTGACATCGACAATTGCAACATGTGCCCCTTCTTTTGCCATCGCATGTGCAATACCTCGGCCAATACCTGAGGCACTTCCAGTGACGATTGCAACTTTACCATCTAATCTCATCATAAATCTACTCCTTTTATTTTATGTTCCAATTGTAAAAATTTTTGCTATAGCTTCTTTAAACAATTCAATGTAACCAAATGATAATACTTACTTTCATTCAGCCCACCATAATGTATCGGAACAAAATAATTCAATCATCATGAAAAGACATTTTAATTTTTCGACATGTCTCTAAAGTCTGGGATGGTAGGGTTACCTAAATAATGACCACCTTCTACTTGAATGGTCTGTCCAGTAATAAATTTAGCTTCATCGGATGCTAAAAATAAGACAGTATATCCTATATCATCTGCTTCACCGTGATATGGTAAAGCATTGTATTTTGCAAATGTATTTAATAATTCTTTTGACATATTTCGTTTTGCAGCAGGCGTTAAAATTAATCCCGGTGCAACTGCATTACAACGAATATTATCTTTTCCATATTGTGTGGCTACATATTTTGTTAAATTGACAACAGCAGCTTTGGATGCGCCATATGCAACACGAATTGCATCACTAGCAAATGCTGCCATGGAAGCAGTATTAATAATGGAACCACCACCAGCTTCAATCATGTGCGGAATAGCGTATTTACATCCTTGCAGGACACTTTTTAAATTAACATTCAATAAACGGTCCCATTCCTCTAAGTCAATATGAACGACATCTAAGTCTTTTTGAATGTTTGTTAATCCAACATTATTAAAAAGAATATTAATCTTACCGAATGTTTTTATAGTGAAATTAATTGCTGATTTGATGGATTCACCATCTGCAGCATCTAAGAAAATTGCTGCCGCTTCTCCACCTTGTGCATTAATTTCTGCTGCAGCTTTTTTAGCTCCTTCTTCATTAAAATCTGCTAGGACGACTTTAGCCCCTTCTTTTGCTAACAATTTTGCAGAAGCGAGCCCAATTCCAGAAGCACTTCCTGTTAATAACGCTACTTTTTGATCAACTCTACCCATATTTACCACCCTTCATATATTTCAATTTAGAAATAGTTAGACGTCTAACTATTTACAACTTAATGATACGATAGTTCCCTTTTCTTTTCAAAAAATATGCCTATAGTACTGGCTACAATTAAAGTTTACAGAATATGCTATGGATAACTTAATAGTGAATGACTAAAAGTACAGAAGTAGTTGTGATTGTGAAGTATGGTTGGATAAATCCTTCTTATTATGATGATCAAGTAAGAAAAATATAATTGGTGCATATAAACAGTCTTTTATTTAGTTTTCTTCTTCCCTTTTTATGTACCACGAAAAATGGGTATTAAAACTATTGCATATTTTCTTATAGGAAAAGAATTTTATGTTAAGATAGTAGTATAAGGACTATGGGCAAATAGGTAGAAGGATTTTTTAAGGATAAAGGGGTATGCTCATTGAAGAAGTTTTATCTTATATCGTTTGTCTGTTTGATTTTTATGACAGGATGTTCAAACGATGTTGTTGCAAAATTACACTTAACGAAAATAGATGTTAGTGAAGAAACAGAGATAAGAAAACCGATGCAAGTCGTAATTGACCATTTAGAAGCGGCAGAAAATGACTTTGAAAAAAATGATTATGTATCGCTTTATGAAGAAGATGGTACGACTGTTACACATATTAATGGTAAGCGAATTGAAAATTTAAAATTTCTAGATATGACAGTATATGAAGTACGCTATGAATTTTCAGATCAAATAGATGATGCGAGACCAGATGAAGACTTATTAATCCGTGCCCATTATTTTGTAAAGCCAAATAAACATAATCGTACGAAAGAGGCTTTAGAAGAAACGTTATCAGAACGATTCGAACAAATTGATACACATCGTAAATTTTGGGTTGATGAAACGGGGATCATCTTTTATGAATATACACCAAATGGTCAAATTCGTATTATGATTGAAGACCGTGAATTGTTTGAACAGGAGTTAATTACGAGAGAATAGTTGATAGGAATAGGGATTTCAGCTGTTATATGCCGAAATCCCTTCTTTTATTTTTGATGTAATTGACGGTGTAAGTCTTTTACGATGTTAGCTAATGAATTAACAGGTCCAACTACTTCTGCATCACGAATAACATCTTGAATCGGCAAATTTTTAACGGGACTCGGTGCGACTCCGAATTCTGTTAACCATTCTGCTAATTGTTCAGATGAACTAGCATACACGATTTTACCTAATCCGACCCAACCATGAGCTGCTGCACACATTGGACAATGTTCGCCAGAAGTATACACAGTAGCTAATGTACGCTCTTCTTCTGTCATATTGTTTGCCGCCCATCTAGCTATTGCAAACTCAGGATGTTGTGTATGGTCACCACCTGCTACGTGATTGTGGTCTTCAAATAATACTTCACCATCTTTTGAAACGAGTACAGAACCAAATGGTTCATCTCCTTTTTCAAGTGCTATTTTTGCTAATTGAACAGAACGTTCTAAAAATATGAAATCTGTTTCAGTAATCATTATTTTTTCCCCTTTACATAATGATAAGATGTTATGTACATTGTATCATATTATAAATTATTGTTAGTTGTCATGATGGGACAAGCCGATATATAAAAGGACCTAAAATTTCAATTTTAGTAGTCTGAGAACGGAGGAAAATGAGTATATTTTACCTTTTATATAGAAAATTTTAACATATATGAATATAATATTGGATAACGCACTATATAGATAAAATGATTGCAAAGGTAGGAGATAGTATGAGAGTAGGAATTGATTTAGGAACTACTAATTCGGCTGTCGCATATATGAACGAACATGGTGTCGCAGAGATATTAACGAATTGTGAGGGAGAAAGAACAACTCCGTCGGTAATATTAATGGAAGGTGATAAGGCTATTGTTGGAGAGGTAGCTAAGGAAGCGTCTGTGACACAAGTTGATGATACGATTCAATTTGTGAAACGACAAATGGGAAATCCAAGTTTTAAAATACCATTGCCTGGTTCAGATAAAATGATTAATGCGGTAGAAGCATCAGCAATCATATTGAAGAAATTGGTACAAGATGCTGAGCAGGAGTTATCAGAAGAAATTCATGATGTCGTTATAACAGTCCCTGCTTACTTTGATGATGCAAAGCGTAACGCTACGATAGAAGCGGCAGAAATGCTCGGGTTAAATGTGTTGAAAATAATTAACGAGCCTACATCAGCAGCATTAGCTTATTATCATTTAGATAATGAAATGAAAGATCAAAATGTTGCGATTTATGATTTAGGTGGCGGTACATTTGATGTAAGTATCGTGAATATTACGAACAATGAGATTAAAGTGTTATCGACAGACGGGGATTCTAATTTAGGTGGTTTTGATTTTGATAACGCTATTGTCGATCATGTTATTAATGTGTTTGAAGATGAAACAGGTGTTGACTTATATGATGACGACGATGCAATGCAAGAACTAAGAGAAAATGCTGAAAAATGTAAGAGATCCTTATCGAGAAGAGCGAAGTATGTTGTGCCAGTTTCGTCATCAGGACATTCTTTAAAGGTAGAAATTACAAAAGACTTTTTCAATGAATTAATTAATCCATTACTAAATAGAACGAAAATTGTGATGGAAGATACAGTACGAGAGGCAAATTTAACGTGGAACGATATCGATAAAGTATTATTAGTAGGTGGTTCTACTAGAGTGCCAATGATTACAGAAATGATTGAATCATTTACAGGGATTAGTCCTTCTAAGGAATTAAATCCAGATGAAGTAGTAGCGTTAGGAGCTGCTGTACAAGCATCTCTCATAGATATGGGTGAGATCGAAACAACTAGACAAAATATTATTGTAAAAGATGTTAATTCACATAGTTTAGGTACAATAACGACAGATGAGGGTATAGAAATAAACGCCATAATTTTACATAGAAATACGGAAATACCGTGTTCTTCCTCGCAAGTCTTTTATACAGTAGCGGACAACCAAGAAGCAATTAGAATGCGTATTACAGAAGGGGAAGATACAGATCCAGAATATGTACATATTATTGGAACTAGTGTATTAGATTTACCACCGGGCTTGCCGGCAGATTCGCCTATTAGAATTACCATTTCTTATGACAAAAATGGAATTGTAAATGTAGTAGCAGAAGATGTAACGAACAACAAAGACTTAGGAGAAATGGTGATAGAACGTCAATCAAATATTACTCAAGTAGAAATGGAAAAGAAAAAAGAAGTAATATTAGCAATAGAGGTGGAATAAATTGATTAATTATTATGAAGTATTAGGCTTAAACATGGATGCTTCGGCAAATGAAATTCAAGAGAGAGTCATTGCAGAAATTAATAAGTGGAGAAAAAGAGTAAATGCACCAAATCCACAAAAACAAAGAGAAGCATCAGAAATGATGGAGCTTATGCAAGAAATTCAAGATACCTTGTTAGATGAAAATAGACGTGTTGCGTATGATGCAGATTTAATGGAACAAGAAAGAGAGACTAATAACGCACAACAAGCGCAAGGAGCACAAGAAGCACAGGCTTCTGACCATGACAGGCATATTGATGAACTGTATAAGCGTTTTGATTTTCATTATGACCAGCAAAATTATGGTGATGCGATTGAGGTTGCCAAACAGCTAGTAAGGGAGTTACCAAATAACCCTTATGCATGGCATAAACTAGCCATTGCAAACTACTCTTGGGATAATTTTGCATCTGCTAGATATGAAATAGAACACGCTATTTCTTTAAAAGAAAATGAAGCACATCATCATTATACTGCGAGTGTAATTTACCATGATTCTACAGATATGAATTATCAAGAAAGACTAAAGAGATCGATAGAATTTCTGAATAAAGCGTTAAGTATAGAGCCAAATAATGTACTATATCGAACAGAAAGCGCACGTTATTCTTTTATTCAAGGATATTATCAAGATTCGATTAACTTATTAGAGAATATGGTAAAAGAAGGAACTATAACAGAGAATGGGGAACAAATTTTAGCTTCTTCCTATGTAAAAAAAGTTCAAAACGAATGTGCAACACAGGTGAATTACAGTAATGGAGGCCATGAATTCTACTTCACAAGTAAAGACTTAATTCATACAGCTTTACAAACTTTAGGACATGCACTCAATTTCGCCAAGGATAACGAGACGAGAAACGATGTACTTCATCTTCATCAGCTTGCTGAAGGATCATTAAAATATACATATAATTTTAAATTTTTAATTTTAATTATAATTGGTGCTATATGGTTTTTAAATGCACTAGGTGATTTTAGTATCATTGCAATGGCTATATCTGGTGGACTTACTTATCTTGGTTGGGTTAAATTTAGACAGCCAATATATGTAAAAAACAAAAAGTTCGTGGATAAATTGCCAACTAGTTAACAAAAAAGAGATTAGGACAAAACAAAAAGGTAGATATGAAATATACATAGTAGTAACAAACGTGTCATGCGGATTCTCTTATATGGTGTAAGTAATATGAAGAGATGGCTAGTATGGTAATTACTATGTTATTTCATCTTCCTACATATGAGTGTCCTAGTCTCTTTATTTTATAAGGAAACAATATAGGAGTGATTTATTTGTTCCAAGGACAAGAAAGTAAAGTACAAGAAATAAAAAATCAATTGAATGTGCAACGAGATAATAACAATGATATAACACAGTATTTAAAAGATGTTTCTAAAAGTAAAGAATTACGTCAAGATATAGAAGCACAAATTTATATTGCTGAAGAGTTTTTGAATCTTGGATTAGTAGATGAAGCTGAAACTTTATGTAAAAGGTTAATGCGAAGAAGACCGAATGATATGAATGTACAAGCATTGCATGTGAAAATCCGTAATACAACTATCGAGCAAAATACAGATAGTCTCACCCCGTTGGAAAGAAATCGAAGAGTGGTAGAACGGATCGTCAAAAACGTGGAACAAAAGATAACAGGCTTACAACCACTTATTCAATTACTATCTAATATGTTACAGAAATCTTTATTAAATGAGCAACAATTACTTGCCTATAAAGATGTAATTTTATTATCTAGTAAACCGAGCCAAGGTGTGAAAACAACTATAAAGGCATTTTTTGAACAAGCTTATTCCTATAAATTAATAAATAAAAAGGAAATAGAGGTCATCGATTTAGCTCAATACGGCCATGAAGGTAGCAATATGTTACATTCCTTTTTATTAGATATGTACCATGCCTTTCATCATGATAGTCAGGTCACGGTATTTAAAAACATCGACCAATGTCCACAAGACTTATATTTACAAATGAACCAATTAGTTTCTGAAGGATGTATTAAGTTAGATGGGCGTTATAGTTACCGAAATGGTACATTACAAAAAGTCGAAGGTGTACTTATTAGTGAAAGTTTTAATGCAATAGAAGCAAAAGAGCAATTTCTTATTTTCCATACAAACCGTACATTAGATGATGCATTAAAAATATTTACGAGTACAAGCCAAGCGAAAATAAAAACTTTATATGAAATAGAATCTTTATCCAACGATGAAAGTTTAAAGTTATTCAAGATGTTTTTTGATCATTATTTAAAATTATCTCGAAATAACTTAGGAATCGACCTTTCTATAGATTTACAAACATTCCAATCTATTGCATCTTCTACTTTTAAAGCGGGTGGGGCAGTTTCTTTAAACGATTTTGCCTATCAAGTTTTTGAAAAAATAAATGATTATTTTATTCAACATGTAGATCAAGTGAAAGACCAGTGGGAACTTGTTTATGATATGGAAAAGGTATGTATTAAAAATGAACAGAATCATATCCCTCTTTTCATGCCACAAGGTAAAGGGAAAAGTTTACAAAAAATTGAAGAAGAAATAGCTTCTTTAATAGGTTTAGAAGAAGTAAAACAGTCATTAATGGAATTGAAGTTTTATTTAGAGAATCGTACGAAACGTATAGAACGAGGTCTTGATTCTGATTTAATATCCATGCATATTTTATTTAAAGGAAATCCAGGTACAGGTAAAACGATGGTAGCAAGGAAGTTGGCACAATATTTAAAGGCTATTGATTACTTATCTGAAGGACAACTAGTAGAAGTTGATCGTTCTGGACTTGTTGGAGAATATATTGGACATACTGCGACAAAAACAATGGGCAAAGTGGAAGCAGCAATGGGTGGAGTATTATTTATTGATGAAGCGTATGCACTTGCAAGAGGAGGAGAAAATGACTTTGGTCAAGAAGCCATTGATACTTTAGTAAAGGCAATGGATGATTATCGCGGCAAATTTGTTGTCATTTTTGCAGGTTATCCAGAAGAGATGGATGAATTAATGGAAATGAATCCAGGTTTACAATCGAGAATTTCACATAACTTCTTTTTTAGTGATTACTCTACTGCACAACTTATTGAAATAGCAACGTTAGTAGCTAACAACCAAGGTTATACGATTGATTCTAAAGTAAAAGAAATGCTTCCATCCTATTTTGAAAGATATCAAATAAAAGGTAAAACAGATAGTGGAAATGGAAGGCTAGCTCGAAGAATCGTGGAGGAAGCGATAACGAAACAATCTGTGCGTCTCATGCAGAATGACACATTAACAGAAGATGATTTAAATGTGTTAATAATGGATGATTTCGGCCTAGAAGAAGAGGAACCATTTGATTTAGAACAAGCGCTACAACCTATCATAGGGTTAGATCATGTAAAAGAAATGGTACGCACTCTATATCGTCAAGAGTTAATTAATAAAAAACGAAAAGAAATGAACCCTGTTTTTAACCATGAGCAATCATTGAACTTCATTTTTACCGGTAATCCTGGTACAGGAAAAACAACGATTGCCCGGGTAATTGCAGATTTATTTAAGAGTATTGATATAATAAAACGCGGGCATTTGGTAGAGGTATCCAGATCTGATTTAGTTTCGGGATATATTGGTCAAACAGCGATAAAAACGGAAAAAGTTTTCCGTAAAGCACTAGGTGGTGTTTTATTCATTGATGAAGCCTATTCTTTAGCACAAGGTGGAGAGAACGACTTTGGACAGGAAGCAATAGATACATTAATTAAATTAATAGAAGATTATCGCGGAAATATTGTCGTTATTTTAGCTGGTTACGAACAATCGATGGAGAATTTTTTAGCGATGAACGAAGGGATTCATTCTCGTTTTACGAAGACGCTACATTTTAAGGATTATACGACAGAAGAGTTATTTGCAATCGCATTAAAGGTTATTGCTGATAGCGGCTTCCACTTAAATGAAGCGGGAAATCATGCTTTGAAGGACTATATTTTTGAATATTGTGTTCATGTAGATGGAAATGGTCGATTTATTCGAAATATGATTGAAGAATTAATTAGGATTCAATCAGATCGTATTTTCATGGACGAAGAAGATGCATTATTAACAATCACGGAAAAAGACGTTTTAACTTATATAACAAAAAATCAGCATACGTAATCTTATAATTAAACCACCACTTTGCTCTAGAGTGATAATGTAAAGTGGTGGTTTTTGAATGGTTATTCTTGATTGGACTCTACTTTTTCAATGCTTGATGGATCAAAGGAAAGGCGTAATACTTCATCCCCTTTAAATGTACCACCTTCATGTTCGACTTCATATTGAACACGAGCTCTTAAGTTCATTGGAAGTTCATCTAGTTCAA
>DXHX01000102.1 GCA_019113205.1 Candidatus Pseudogracilibacillus intestinigallinarum
GCCTGGAATAATTTTCATGTCATATAACTTACTTAATCGCCTTGCTTCTGCTACATTTATTTGTCGATCATGATCGACAAAACTAATTTCTGTTAAGCCTGCTTGTTTGGCTCGCTTCACAACTTCTTCCATCGATTCCGAACCATCTGAATAGTTACTATGCAAGTGCAAATCAATCATCTTATTCCGTCCTTTATACGCTATAATGTCTTTCTTTTTTACCACATTCACTTTCAAACTATGTAATCTTTTTTCCACCTGTTTTCCTGTATTACTCCACTCCTACTTTATCTTTTATTTCCATCGTGTACACTTTGTCACATAGACCATCCATAAACTGTAAGTCATGAAAAATTCCAATCAATGTCGTGCCATCTTGTTTTAATTTTTGGATCATTTCCCGCACCTTTATTTTCGAACGGTCATCTAAACTTGCTGTTGGTTCATCCAATAAAAGTAAACGGGGCTTTTTAACAGTTGCAATTGCGATGTTTAGCCGTAATTTTTCACCACCGGAAAAGGTATTTGGATATGTGTCCCATAAAGATCTATCTAGCTCAAAATGATGTAAAGCTTCTGCGGCACGACTTTTAGCTGTCTTTTTATCTACGCCTATTTCTAAGAGCGCATTTTCTACTAGCTGACGGGCAGTAATTCGTGGCATCACATTTAAAAATTGTGAAACGTAGCCGATCTCATGTTTACGCAAATACACCATTTCTCTTTCTGTCGCTTTACATAAATCGATCGCTCCAAAAAAGTCGGAATCATAAATGATTGCACCTTCATCAGGTAAATAGGAACGATAAATACTTTTTAATATTGTTGATTTCCCACTTCCACTTTTACCGACGATGCCCATAAATTCACCTTTTTCCACCGTAAAATTCACTTCATTTACGGCAGAGATTCTTTTATTTAAATGGTGGATAAAAAAATGTTTCTTAAATCCTTCCACACATAATATCGTCATTTGGACACTCCTCTTCACGTTATATACGATAATTTGTTTCCGTTATAAACAACCCGTCGACCATTGTTTTCGTTAACATCGGGTACCCATGATCCATTTCTTCAATCATTAATAAATCTGCTTTCTTTCCGACTTGAATTGACCCTATTTCATCCTCCATTTTTACCGCTCGTGCAGGGTTGATGGTCACTTTGTTAATCATTTCTCGTAAATCATAGCCGTACTGTTTATGTAGTTGAAAAACAGCATGTAATAAAGCAGATGGATAATAGTCACTACATAAAATATCTGCACAATCATTTTCAATCGCTTCTACAGCAGATAAATTACCTGAATGTGACTTTCCTAATAACACATTCGGTGCCCCAACCACTGTATATAATCCTAATTGTTTCGCTCCTCTTGCAACATCTAAAGTAATTGGAAATTCACTAATCGTCGTGCCAAAAGATTGTACTAAATGCAATTTTTCCATATGATCATCGTCATGTGATGCAACAGCAATATTTCTTTCCACTGCTAATGTCGTTATATCTTTAATTTGTTCCGGTGTAATAATTTCAGCACGTTGTTTTTCTGCGATCATCGTTTGGATTTCATTATTTGAGATCGATCGATATCCTTGAATCGTGTCATAGTAATATTGGAGATTTCGATATTGCCCTTGCCCTGGTGTATGATCCATAAACGAAATAAGATGTACTTTATTTTGTTCAATATTTTCTAGTAATAAATCTACCCCTTCTGTATTATCGATTTCAAAACGCGCATGTAATCGATGGCGGATTAAATGTAAATCATCACTCGTCTCATGAATTAAATTAATTAATCTTTGTACGTTTTCTTTCGTTCTCATAGCATTTTTTGAGAACATATCTGTTTTATAAAGTGATAAAGAGTGAAACATCGTTGTAATACCATTATTTATTAAAATTTTCTCTGTTTCTTTTAAACTAATATTTAAATCAATTAAACTCGTTGGCCTTGGTGCAGAAATAGTTTCAATATAATCAGAATGTATGTCGATAAACCCTGGTGTAATATAAGCACCATTCGCATCTACCTGCTCAGCATTCTGCCAATTCTTTACCTCTTCATTCGGTACAATTGCATGAATATATTTTCCATCAATGACGAGTGCGTGATTTTCTAAAATTTTTTCTTCTGTAACGATTAAACCGTTATGGATGACATACATAAGAAAAACCTCCTCCAAAGTTAAATTAAGGAATATACTAATTGTTGCGTGTACGCATGTTGTGGATCTTCTAAAATTTGATCTGTTAAACCTTCTTCAATCACTTTTCCATCAAGCATAACAAGTGTCCGGTCCGCCAACATTCGAATAACTGCTAAATCATGCGAAACAACAATCATACTTACGCCAAATTCCACTTGAATATCCTTCATTAAATCAAGTACATTCGCTTGTACAGATAAATCAAGCCCTGTTGTAATTTCATCTAGAAATAAAATCGGCGGATGATTGGATAATGCTTTTGCAATTTGAACACGTTGCTGCATCCCGCCAGAAAATTGTTCCGGGGCATCTTTCACTCGAAAAGATGGAATATTTACCTTTTGTAATAGCTCATTTCCTTTTTCCTCCATCTCCCTTACATTGCGGTTACCGGCTGCAATCATTTTTTCGGCAACATTACTAATTGCTGAATAATCCATTTTCAATCCATAAATTGGATTTTGATATACCATGCCAAACTTATTGTTTCGAATAAAACGTTTTTTTCTAGCAGAGACTGTTAATAAATTCTCATCCATGTCTGTTTCATGGTTTAAAATCATTTCACCAGTTGTTGCTTCTTGGTCAAAATATAAACATTGCATTAATGTTGATTTTCCACTACCACTTTCACCGACGATGCCTAAGATTTCTCCTTCAAATAGATCAAAAGAAATATCCCTACACGCATGAACAGTTCGACAAGATGCACAATAATTTTTAATCAATGTCTCTTTTTCTGCAGTTCGACATTTCGGGCAAGTTGGACCATAAATCTTCGACAAATTTTTCACTTGTAATAATGGTGCCTCAAACATGTTTCAAAACCTCCTTTTCCTTAGGAAGAGCGTCAATTGGATCATGCTCATTCAATAGACTCATGCAATAACTCGTATCATTGCATTGGTAATATAGCTTCTTCGTTTCTTCTTCGATTAATTCATCTAAAAACGTATTTGTACTGCCACATAGACGACAACTTCTACCGAAAAAGTTTTCCACACGAAACGTATAATCTTCGAATGCCAATGATTGTACATCTGTATACGGAGGTACTGCATAAATTTTCTTTTCTCGTCCCGCACCGAGTAAAATTAATGCATCAGATTGATTCATTTTTTTATTATCAAATCGTGGAATCGGACTTGGTGCCATCACATAACGACCATTAACTAATACTGGATGGTCTGCATCTGTCGTCATACTGCCATGCATCATAATTTGTTCAAATAACTTTAACCATGCACCACTATATTCTTCTTCTGCATGCAATGCTTTCGTTTTTCGTTCACTTTTTTCAATATCTCGTAAAGGTTCTGGCTCAGGTACTTGTAAAACGATAATTTGTTCTTTCGTTAAAGGTACCTCTGGAATCCGGTGCCTCGATTGAATGAGCGTTGCCTCACTCGTCTCCTCCGTACACCTAACATTTGTCGTTTTTTGCACGAATTTTTTTATACTAACTGCATTCACTGATTCATCTGCACCTTGGTCAATTACTTTTAAAATATCTTCTTTACCAATGAGCGATAGAGTTAATTGCAATCCACCTGTTCCCCATCCGCGACCGATTGGAACTTCTCTTGATGCAAATGGCACTTGATACCCCGGAATTGCGACAGCTTTTAATGTTGCTCGACGAATTTCTTTTTTTGCTCCTTCATCAAAATATGCAAAGTTTTCATTCTGCATCATTTGTAGAACGCTCCTTTTTTACATTTCTTACTGCATCTAATTTCGATTGAAAAGTTACATAATGTGGTAATTTTAAATGCGAAATAAATCCTGTTGATTCCACTGCATCAATGTGTAGCAATACAAACTCTTCATCATGTGTTGGAAATGGTCTGTCAGGATGTTCTAAACATTGATCCAATATGCTCATTGCAATTGTCTTCGTCTCATTTTTTCCAAAACAAGCACCATATCCAATTTCAAACTCCAAATCTTCTTTCCCATCTTCGCCCTCTATCGAAATCGGCACGAATGACTCTACTTCTGTAATTGGAATTTCCCCGATATAATGAGCATCCTCCGCATGTTCACTTTGTTTAGTTTGGATATAAATCGGCACTTGACCATACCGCAACTCTCCAACCGTCGGGTGAACTGCCCCATAACCACGTAATGATGCATACCCTAGCGCGGTAACCGCACTCGTCATCCCACGTGTCAACATTTGTAAACGAGCACTTCTGTCCATTGGAAATTTAACTGTTTCTTTTGTTATGTCGTATGGATCTTCATTATTTTTTTCATATACTGGAAATAACCCTTCCGTTCTTAATGTTTCGACCACTTTCGGGAAATGAATGATTTCTTCTGATTCTTTCTCCGTTTCCATGTCTGCTGTATATTTCGCGATTTTTTCTCGATTCATTTCTATCGAATCATTCGCTAACGAAAAATCGATTAATCGATGAGCATAATCGGGTGTGGCTCCAAGTACTTGCCCACCGATAATATCTTTAAAACTGGCAGATATTCTTCGTTCTACAAACATATTTTCTGTTTCCACTATCATGCTCGTATAAAGCCTCGGCATAGTCGACCGGTGAGCCCGAAGTAAAAATACCGCCTCTTCCATGCTACCTTCCGCTTGTTTAATCGCTAATGCAGCTAAATATCGATTGTATAAACTACTCTCTGACATTACTTGGTCTATGAGAGACTTCATCGTTGCCATAATCGTTTCGACTTCCATAATATGTTCAGAACTTAATTTCTCTACTTGTAGTCGGTTTAAAGAAGCTTCAATCGCCTCTGTACCACCTTTCACAGCAACATAGGCCATTACTGTGTCACCTTCCTTCCTACATGACTCGTTCTTGGAAGGGAAAATATATTTCCATCTTCTTGAACAAAAATCATATCAAAACC
>DXHX01000103.1 GCA_019113205.1 Candidatus Pseudogracilibacillus intestinigallinarum
TTTTCTTTTATTTTTAGATCTATTTTTTCTAATAGCTCAACAGACTCTTTTTCATTCATCATTTGACACATATCATAAATTTCACGGTATTTTATTTGTTCTTCTGGTGGAACAGTAGTAGTTGACTCCAATTCGTCTATATATTGAATGATTTTGTTATATCGATGCGCTTCAAATAAAATCGTAATATAGTAGAACAAAATCGTATAAAATGCCTTACCTGTTTTTCTTTCTAATATATCTTCACAAAATATTTCCGCTTCTAACGGTTGTCCCAATTGGATATGACAAATAATCTTTCCAATTGCTATATCCGAATTTTCTATGCCGTGATGTAGTAATTGATCAATATATGTTAATGCTTCTGAAAAATTTTCTTGTTCCATTGCAAGAAAACTTTTTTCCACGAGTGTATCTTGCATTTGTGGAAATAATATAATATTACTCTTTTCCTCCATTATGTCACCACATTTTCTTTCTTAATCTATTGCTTTATTACGAACAATAGAAAAATATTTCTTCCATGTATGTTTCTCTATCTATTTAGTTCATCTTCCTACAAAAAAGATACTATATCAAATAATTTTCATTTAATTCAAATATTTAGCTAAAAAGATTGTTGAGTTTTCCGAATATTCCTTTAAAATATAAGGTGAAGGATATTTTAAAGGAGGATTTGTATATGGCTAAAAAAGTACTAATATTAATTGGTGATGCTGTAGAATCTTTGGAAATTTATTACCCGTATTATCGATGTTTAGAAGAAGGTTTAGAAGTGACAATTGCTGCTTCAGAAGTACGTAAAGTTCATACGGTTGTTCACGATTTTGTTGGTTGGGAAACATATACAGAAAAACCAGGTTATTTAATCGATGCACATATCGCTTTTAGTGAAGTTAACCCTGAGGAGTATGATGGTCTAATTATTCCTGGTGGGCGATCTCCTGAACATATTCGTATGAATGAACATATCCCGAAAATTGTGAGTCATTTTTTTGAAGCGAACAAGCCTGTCGCTTCTGTTTGTCATGGTAGTCTCGTCTTAACGATGGTGCCCGAACATATAAAGGGCCGTGAAATGACGGCATATATTGCATGTAAACCTGAAGTAGAAGCCGCTGGTGCAACATATGTCCATGAAATGTTACATGAACATAAAAATTTAGTCTCCGGACATGCATGGCCTGACTTACCAGGATTAATGAAGATGTTTTTAAAGAAACTTTAATTAAAGGAAAAAGTTAAATAAAAATTTCTTTGAACATGAAATGAATAGTAGAAATAAGACAGGGATGTTAGTAATTTACATACTAACATCCCTGTTTCACAGAAATTGACGGAACATTATCATATCGTTTATGTTTGTGCATATTCGATGATTTGTCTAACCACCTCTTCGGCTTGTCCGATACAATCTGGAATACCTACCCCTTCTAATGAACTCCCAGCAAGAAAAAAGCCTGGCATTTCTTTTTCCAATGTACGTTTCGTATGTAACACTCTCGCTTTATGCCCAACTGTATATTGTGGCATCGCATTATCCCATCTTGTTACAACAGAAAAAGTAGGCTCTTTTTTTATCCCGGTAGATTTTTCGATATCTTGTAAAGCTATTTCTGTAATTTCCTCATCGGATAAATGAACAACTGATTGGTCTGTTGTTTTTCCCACATATGCACGTAACAACGCTCTTCCTTCCGGTGTCGTATGTTGCCATTTTTTATGTGTCCACGTACAGGCCGTTATCCGGTAATTACTATGACGCGATATAACGAATCCAGTTCCATCTAATGTCGGCCCTAGGTCATCCGTATCATAAGCAAGGGCGACATTTGCAACCGAATTAGAGGTCATGTCAAATAAACGGTCCATATAGGAATTGTTTCCAACTATTTTCTCCAATAGATGGTGTGGTGTCGTTGCCAACACAACATCCGCTTCTATACGTTCACCATTTTGACAATGAATAGTATAAGTATTACTTTTTTGCTCTATACGTTCAACGAAATGGTTTTTTTTCAGCACTGAAGGAGAAATAGCATGTTCTAAAGCTGTCACTAGTGTGTCTAACCCATTTGTAAAAGTGCAAAATTGTCCAGTTTTTTCCCCTGTATTTGCCGAACGTTTCCCCATCGTATTTCGTATCCCTTTTATAATACTTTTATGTGCTTGCTCTAATTCGAAAAATTGAGGAAATGTGGCATATAAACTCATTTCATCGATATCTCCAGCATAAATACCTGATAATAACGGTTCAATAATATGGTCGATTAATTCATCACCAAACCTTCTCCGTAAAAAGTAACCCAATGATTGATCTCCTACGAATGTTGATCGTGGTAAAATGAAATCCAACCCTGTACGTGCTTTGCCTCTTTTAGATAATAAGGACGTTTTTAAAAAAGGTTGTAACGTCGTTGGCACTCCCATAAATGAACCTGGAGGCATTTTATGTAATACATCATTTGACAGTATGTATGCTTGCCCTGTCGTATTTCGTACGAGCTGATTTTCTATTTGTAAACTTTCCACTAATCGAATTGCTGGTCGTTTTCTTCCTAAAAACGAATCTGGTCCTCGTTCAATAATAAATCCATCTTTTCGTTCTGTACGAATTTTTCCACCGAAACGATGAGAAGCTTCTAATAATTGTATATTGTAAGGTGTTTTTAATTGTTCTGTTTGCTGTTGCAAATAATAAGCGGCAGCTAACCCCGTAATACCACCACCGATTATTACGATAGACGTTTCTTTTTTGCCCATAAAAGTATTTAACGGCTCACTATAGAACGTCCAGAATGTGAATGAATGAGTTCTGTTAGTTTTTTCAATGTTGCCGGTTTAATGTTCGGGGTTACACCATGTCCTAAATTAAAGACATGTTTTCCATCTTGTAAACCTTCGTCAATTATTGCTTTTGCGCGTGTTTCAATCGTATCCCAGTCCGCTAATAATATCGTCGGATCTAAATTACCTTGTAATACTTTCGTTACTCCTAGTTCTCGTGCTTCCTGGATGGAAGTCCGCCAATCTAAACCGATGACATCCAATGGTAAATCGTTCCACTCTATTAATAAATGACGTGCGTGAATTCCAAACATAATGAGTGGTACATTTTCCTTTTGTAATGCAGTGAAAATTTTATGCATATATGGTTTCACGAACGTGCGGTAATCAGTTGCATTTAACGCACCAACCCAAGAGTCAAAAATTTGAATGGCATGTACTCCAGCTGCAATTTGTGCCTTCGTATAATCAATCACCATATCACTTAATTTCTCCATTAATAAAAACCATGCTTTTGTCTGACTGTACATAAATGCTTTCGTTTCACTATAATTTTTCGAAGGACCACCTTCAATCATATAACTTGCTAATGTAAATGGAGCACCACTGAAACCAATTAATGGTACCGATAATTGTTCCGTCGTTAATAACTGTATCGTATCCAACACATATGGAACGTCTTCTTTCGGGTGTAATGTACCTAAGTATTGAATATCTTCTAAAGATCTTATTGGATTTTCAATTACAGGCCCTATTCCTGACTTTATTTCCACATCTATTCCCATTGCTGGAAGTGGACTCATAATATCTTTATATAAAATTGCTGCATCATTATGATAATTTTCAACGGGCGTTCTCGTCACATAAGCACAAAGTTCTGGATTATGAGTTATTTCAAATAATGTATGGTTTTTTCTCACTTCTAAATACTCTTTTTGGGAGCGACCCGCTTGTCTCATATACCAGACAGGTGTATACTCTGTCTTTTCACCTTTATATGCTCGAAGAATCGTATCATTAAATTTTTTGGTCATCGTTTATTGTCACCTTTCTTTTATAAAGTACTAAACACACGTTGTACTGCTTCCATTGTTTTTTCGATATCCTCATCTGTATGGGCTGTTGACAAGAAAAGTCCTTCAAATTGAGATGGCGGCAAGAAAATTCCTTCTCGTATCATGCCTTGATAATATTTTTTGAATCGATTTAAATCAGATGTAGAAGCAGTATCATAATTCGTCACTTTTTCATTCGTAAAGAAAAAACCTACCATAGACCCTGCACGATTCACTTGTAGTGGAATATTATATTTATTTGCTGCCGCTTCATACCCTTCTACTAAGCGGTCTACCTTTTTATTCATTACGTCATACGTTTCTTCTGTTAAGGCGTTCAACGTTTCATATCCTGCCGTCATTGCTAAAGGATTACCTGATAGTGTTCCCGCTTGATAAATGGAACCATTTGGAGCTACTTTCTCCATAATTTCTTTTTTACCACCATACGCTCCAACAGGAAGTCCACCACCAATTACTTTACCTAAACATGTTATATCTGGTTCGATACCAAAATATCCTTGCGCACAATGGTACCCGACTCGAAAACCAGTCATCACTTCATCAAAAATAAGCAATGAACCATATGTTTTTGTTATATCCCGTAAAGATTGTAGAAAATTTCCTTCAGGTGGAACGACCCCCATATTTCCAGAAACCGGCTCTACAATTACAGCCGCGATATCTTTTCCATATAATTCAAATGCTTTTTCAACACTTGCTGTATCATTATATGGTACGGTGACAGTGTTTTTCGCAATTCCTTCAGGTACACCAGGACTATCTGGTAATCCTAATGTTGCCACACCAGAACCTGCTTTAATTAATAATGAATCACCGTGACCGTGGTAATTTCCAACAAATTTTAAAATAACATTACGACCCGTATATCCACGTGCTAACCGTAAAGCACTCATCGTTGCCTCTGTTCCCGAATTTACCATACGGAGCATTTCAATAGACGGGACTCGTTTTTTCACTAATGCTGCAATTTTATTTTCTAATAACGTCGGTGCACCAAAACTCGTTCCTTTTTCAGCAACATGCTTTATTGCATCTACTACTTTATCTGGTGCATGCCCTAATATTAATGGTCCCCAACTTAACACATAATCAATGTATTCATTGCCATCAATATCTGTAATTTTAGATCCTTTTCCTTTTTCCATAAAAATGGGAGACATGCCAACAGATGAAAATGCCCGTACCGGAGAGTTTACACCTCCTGGCATAAGCTCTACGGCTTCTTTGTATGCATCAATTGAGTTTGTAAATTTCATCATTATTCTCCTAACTTTATTGTGTATTATTTAACCAGCCAGCTACATCTTTTGCATAATAAGTAACAATCAACTGTGCACCGGCACGTTTCATTGCGATTAGTTTTTCCATGACAACACTTTTTTCATCAATCCATCCATTTAATGCTGCTGCTTTTGTCATTGAATATTCACCACTTACGTTATACGCAACGACGGGTACATCTACATGATCATAAACTTCACGGACAATGTCTAAATAAGCTAATGCCGGTTTAACAATGATAAAATCGGCCCCTTCTTTCGTATCTGTTTTCGCCTCACGTAGTGCCTCCTTCCGATTTCCTATATCCATTTGATATGTTTTTCGATCACCAAAGGAAGGAGTGCTCTCTGCTGCATCACGGAACGGACCATAAAAAGCGGAAGCATATTTCACGGCATAAGACATGATGGGAATATGCACAAATCCCGCCTCATCCAATGCTTGTCGAATTACCGTCACAAAACCGTCCATCATATTAGATGGAGCAATAATATCGGCACCAGCCTCTGCTTGCGTAACAGCTGTTTTTGCTAATAGTTGCAATGAGCTATCATTTTCAACATATCCATCATGAAGTACACCACAATGACCGTGCGATGTATATTCACATAAGCATGTATCTGCAATGACGAGCATATTCGGTGCATATTGCTTAATTAGCCTTGCGGCACGTTGCACGATACCTTCCTTATCATAGGCTCCCGTCCCTTCTTCATCTTTTTCTTTCGGAATGCCAAATAATAAAACAGCCTTTAATCCTAGCTTTTGTAATTCATCTAGTTCTTCCTCCAAAAAATCGAGTGAAATTTGATATACACCAGGCATGGAAGGAACTTCTTTTTTCGTATTTGATTCCTCTGTTATAAAAAGTGGATAAATAAAGTCGTTCACTGATAACATAGTTTCACGTACCATTGCTCGCATCGCTTCACTATGACGTAAGCGACGGTGGCGTATAAATGATGCATCTTCCATTTTTCAATCATCCTTTCTAATATTATGTTGAACCATTTTTTCAATCATTCCTTCTATCGTAAATACATCTGCAACGAGAATATTCGAAAATTGTGCATCGATGGCCTTTTTTTCTGTCGTCGTCCCAATACAAACTATTGGGATAGGTTGCCATTTTGCAAAATCAGGGACCATGGATAGAAACGCATCAATGGCAGATGGACTTGTAAAAGTGATATAATCAATTTCATTCGTTTCAGACACCTCTTGTAAGGTTCGTTTCATCACGTCATTTTGTTTCGTTTCATACACTTCCACAACATCATACGGCATTTTTCCCTTATCAAACGCTCGTAATAAAACAGGGCTTGATAAATTGCCACGAACGAATAAAACTCGTTCTTTCTTATTAAAACGCTGTAAAAATTGTACTGCCATCGTTTCAGCATTATAAGTACTTGGCATAAAATCAACTTTATACCCTCTATTATTTAATGCTGCTTTTGTTTTTTCTCCAACCGCTGCAACATTACATTTATGCAATTGTTCCGCATATTTTTCATGTTGTAAAAAACAAGCAACCCCTTTTTGGCTTGTGAAAAACACCCAACTATATTGTGTAAGGGCAGCCTTCATTTCATAACGTTTACAATTAATTTGTAAAAGTGGCACCTCCATTGGATTTGCCCCAGTTTTACGTAATAAATCTGCCAAAATGGTTGCACCTTGTTCATCTCGTGTAATTAAAATATTTTTTCCATGCAAACTATTCAATATGCTTCAACTCCGCATTTGTTCTTTGAATAAGCGCATCAGCTCCTTGCTGTTTCAATGCAGTGGCTACATCTTTTGCCACTTCATCCGGATTTGTTCCGATTGCTTCATGTTCAAGCATCATTTTTCCATCTAGTGAAAATAAGCGACCACGTAAATGAACTTTTCCGTCCTTTACATTTGCATAGGCCGCTAATGGTGCTTGATCTCCTTCTGCAAAGGCTTCTAAAAAAAGGCGCTCTGCATATACTGAATTCGCTGTATCCACATCATGGATAAGTGATAATAATTCCATCGTTTGTTCATCATCTTCTCGGCATTCAATCGCTAAAGCTCCTTGACCCATTGCTGGCATGAAATCATTCTCAGGTAAATATTCTGTAATATGTTTTAAATCAATACCGAGTCGTTTCAATCCGGCCACAGCTAATATGATTGCATCAAACGACCCTTCTTCTAATTGCTTAATCCTTTGATCAATTGGACCACGTATCCACCTCGCTTCAAGATCCGGTCGTTTCGCCAAAATTTGCGCTTGTCGACGAATACTACTCGTTCCAATCACCGCTCCTGATGGTAGCTTTTCAAATGGAATATGATGTTTGGCAATATACGCATCACGATGATCTTCTCGCTTAGGAATCGAGGCAATCGTTAACCCTTTAGGAACTGTAACTGGTACATCTTTTAAACTATGTACTGCAAAGTCGATCTCTCCATGTAATAATTGTGTTTCAATTTCTTGTAAAAACACGCCACCTTGCCCTAATTTGGTAAGGGAGACATGTAAGTTTTTATCTCCCTTTGTCATTATTTCTTTAATGGAAAATGACTCTTTTACTCCTTTTTCTCGAAGTGCTTCGATTACCCATTTCGTCTGAATCAATGCTAACTTACTATTTCTTGAACCTACGACAATATCTCGCAATAAAACCTCTCCTATCTTTTTTCGGTCATTTTATCTTCTAACCCAAAAATATCAATGAATAATTCCTTTTCTTGTTCAAACGTTCCCTCTTTACACATTGTTTTCACTTGTTTTATCGGTTGTTCCATCAGTTGATTGACGATACTTTTTGTATGCTTTTCAATTACCTTTCGTTCTCTTTCACTTAAAGAAGGAATTTTTCGGAACACACTCTCTACAGTTTTTGCTTGAATATCAAAAGTTTTTTCTCGCAATGCATGTATAACAGGTACAGCTTCCAGAGTTTCAGTCCATAATCGAAACGACAGTAATTCCTCTTGAATATCTTGTTCAATTAACTCAGCAGCCTCTTTTCGTGCTTGCATATTGTCATCTACGACATGTTGTAAGTCATCAACATCATATAAAGTAATTCCTTCCACTTCTTGTACAGCTCTTTCAATATCACGAGGTACAGCAATATCAATACAGAGGAGTTCTTTATGTTTTCGCATATCCATTACTTGTTTCATTTTTTCTTTCGTTATAATTTTATGTGCAGCACTTGTAGATGTTATGACAATATCTACCTCTCTTAATACTTCTTCTAATACTTCAATTGGTTTACATTGTATATCCATTTTTTCAGCGAACGATTTCCCACGTTCTAAATGACGATTTAATATCGTTATGTCGGTTACACCAGCCGCTAATAAATTTTGTACGGATAATTTTCCCATCTCTCCTATTCCGACAATCACAGCAGATTTTTCTTTTATATTCGCATAAAATGACTTTGCTAATTCAACTGCAATATAACTAATCGACATAGGTTGCTCACCAATTTGCGTTTTATGATGGGCGTTTTTTGCAAATTGAATGACTCGCTTACTTAATTCATTTAACATTTTTCCTGTTGTTTTATACTGTTGTCCTAATAGAAATGCATCTCGAACTTGCCCGATAATTTGCGTTTCTCCAAGCACAATCGAATCAAGTCCAGAAGCTAGACGAAATAAATGATGAACGACAGCTTCCCCTTTTGTAAACTGACAATATTGTAGTAATTTTTCTTCTGAAAAATGGAACATGGCATGTAAAAAATGCAATATATTTTCTTTTCCACCATGAACATGATCGACAACAGCAAATATTTCCGTTCGATTGCATGTTGATATAATAATATGCTCACATATATGTGGATATTGATATAATGCATCATATGCTTTTTGCATCATGTTATCAGTAAATTGAATTTTTTCACGTATTTCGATTGGTGTCGTGTCATAATGAACACTCATTTTTAACATGTACAACTTTTTCTTCTCCTTTTGGATACGATATAAAAAATTGGATTATGTCTTATTTTCATTTACATTATTATGTACGTTTTCTACGATGTTATGGATATTATTTGTAATTAGAAAGTTTTCAAATTTTATATAGGCTCTTTACTAATAATTTTCACTACGTCTATTATCATATCACTTTATTATACTTACTAGTATATATAATTATTGACAATTATTTGTCAATTATATGACAGTTGTTATAATCTTCCATGTAATCTAATTTTTCTAACAATGAATAAAGGTTATAAAAAAGCTCTTCAACCAAGTTTGTATGCTGAAGAGTTTTTTCGTTCATATTTTAAACAGTAATCGTATTTCCGGTATGCAAAGATTCATATGCTTTTTCAATATAATGAATCATTTCTAGTGATTGATTAATATCGTACACAGGGGTACGGTTTTCTTTTATACAAGCATGAAAATGTTCTAATTGAAGTGCATATTGATTTGCTTTCTCTTTTTTTGTTTCAATAATATCTCCTTGCTTATTTATACGTTGAACAATCGCTTCTTCATTTTCTGCAACATCTGGTCTAAAGGCAGATGCAACGAAAATGGACCCATTATCGCCAAATATTTCGTAATAATTTCTAAATGGACCTTTAAATGAACATGTAACGGTAGCGAGACGTTCCTCTTTATCTTTCAAGATAGCAGTAGAGGTTACATCTACCTCATACTTAGGATCGACATGACTAATAGTTGTTACAGACGTCGGTTTTATACGTGCAATTTGTGTTAGTGCATGTATGCCATAACAACCAATATCCCAAATTGCCCCACCACCAAGCTCTTTATTTAGCCGAATATCTTTTTTATTTTCTAACAAAAATGAAAAATGTGCATGTGCAGAAGTAATATTTCCAATTTTACCTTCTTCTATCCATTGTTGAACTATATTATGTTGTGGATGATATTGATACATAAATCCTTCCATAAAAGTTACTGCATGTTTGTCCGCCACATCTTTTATTTCTTGCAAATCCTTTACTGTTAATGTTGCTGGCTTTTCAAGTAACACATGCTTTTTTGCTTCCATTGCTTTAATCGCCCATTCTTTATGTAAATTATTTGGTAATGGAATATATATTGCATCGATATTGTCATCGTTAAGTAATGCCTCATAGGTCTCATAAACCTTTGCAATACCAAATTTGGCTACTTTTTCTGGACTCTTTGAAGCGATTGCGACAATCTCCTGATCTGCTAGCTCCTGGATAGCAGGTAAAAATTGCTCATACGCAATATTCGCTGCACTTAAAATTCCCCAACGTAATTTCTTCATCTATGTTCCCTCCATCTTCCTTTATTATATATAATTTCAGTTTATTTGCATAGTTTTCTGATTGTTTAAGTCGGAATTCGACATGTAAAATCTCAAATGTTTTTCGAATTTCTTAATATAACTCATTTTATACAATATATAAGAGATAAAATCTGATGAAAGGAAGCCCACTTTTCCATCATAAAGCAGGCATTCCTCTACTCACTATTCTTCGTTTAAATATCCTTTTGATTGAACAAATTCTTTTAAATGTGCTCGCCGAGGTTTTGACCAAAAGTCTGCCATTGATTCTGTCCACGTAATATCTTTTTTATTATTCGTACGTGCTTTTATGTAATTATTGTATGTTTCATCGTATTCTTTTAATAAATCATCATATTTTTCTTCGTTATACCCATCGACATGTACGACTGCCTCTAACGGTAAACGAGGTTTCACTTCATTTTTCTTAGTAGGGACACCTACAGTCATCGCAAATAACGGGATGACATACTCTGGTAAATCGAATAAATCACTTATTTCTGCCGGATTGTTCCTTGCCCCACCAATGTAACAAATCCCATATCCTTTTGACTCAGCCGCGATAACAAAATTTTGTGCATAAATTGCTGTATCAACTGCTGCAACTAAAAAATCTTCGACGCGGTCGCCAATTAATTCTTTGCCATGCATTTCAACCGCTTTTACATTTCGCTTTAAATCCGCGCAAAATAAAAGTGCTACAGGTGCTGTTGTAAATTGGAATTCATTATTCGTTAATGCCGCAAATTTATTTATTTTTTCTTCATCTTTCACATGGATGACAGAATATGCTTGGACGAAATGTGAACTTGCACTATATTGAGCCGCTTCTAGTAACTCATATAATTGTTCATCAGAAATTTTTTCATCTGAATACTTACGAACAGAAGTATGTGATTTTAATAATTCTAACATTCTTATCCCTTCCTTTAGCTATACTTTCCATTATTATAAGCGATTACATTGTTTTATCATACTAAAAAACCTTTAAAGAAAGTCAACTACTAACTTTAAAGGTTTTTTATTTATGCTCGACGACGTCTTCTTCGTTCTGGTATATCACTCATTTCATTTACAGATACAACTTCTTCCACCTTTTTCTCTGGTGGATCCCAAAATTGTTCGTTTCCAGGTAAATCATCAAACCATGCAGCTTCTTTTGGACAATCTAATACCATGAATTTACCGTAATCTCCATCACGAGCTTGGTGGAATTTTAAATACGCTTTTCCATCTTCAATTGCCAAAATTTCTACCTTCCCAGCTGTATGACTCATCGATAATCGGACACGTTTTCCTAGTCCAGAAGTTTTTGCCTTCGCTTCTTCGACAATATTATATGCTTCTTCTAAACTTAAAACAAAATCTTCGTTTCCGCGTACTGGGCGGTTAATAAAGAAATAATATGGTGTCACACCAGCCCATGAAAGCTTGTCCAATAATTCTCCTAACACCTCAGGATCATCATTAATTCCCTTCAATACAGGTGTTTGGTTTACGACGATTGCACCTGCTTCGTGTAACGCTTGAAATGCTTTATATGCTTCTTCCGTAATTTCTCTAGGGTGATTAATATGTGCCATAATATAAATTCGCTTATCTTTTTGTGAGTGTTTTTTAATGACATCTAACAATTCTTGATCTTCATAAATTCGCATCGGGTTAAAAACAGGTAATTTTGAACCGATTCGAATAATTTTCACGTGATCAATCGCTCGTAATCGTTCAAAAATCATATCGAGGCGCCTAGCGGCTAAAATTAGTGGGTCTCCTCCTGTTAAGAGGACATTATTAATTTCAGGATGTTGTTCAATATATTGTAGCCCGGGTTCTACATCGATCATTGCTTCCTTTACATCATTTCGGAATAAACGTTTTCGGAAACAGTAACGACAATATGCTCCACATACTTCCGAACAAATTAATAGTGCTGTTGTTGTATATTTATGTTGACAACCTGGTACAACATAATTCGTATCTTCATCAGATGCATCCCATCGTCCATAATCTTCTAATTCATTTTCATTCGGGATAACTAACTTTTTAATTGGATCATTCGGGTCATCCCAATCAATTAAATTCAAGTAATAATCGTTCACACGGAAAACAAATTTCTCCGTAATCTGTTTTAATTTTTCCCTTTCATGCTCAGGGATTTGTGTAATCTGATCAATGTCTGTGATGTATTTAGGTAATGTCATTTAAAATCTCCTCCATTTATGTAATTTTGGTAGATCTCACATATGCAATACTCATTCTTACGTCAGACAAAAACATGACAGCGCATACATGCATATATTAACGTTACCATATTAAAATGGTTCTTTCAAATGACCTTACCAATATTTAAACTATTTTTACAAAAGTTGTGAAATTTTTCTGAAAACAAACGTTATAAGTTGACATTTGTACCGATTATTCATATATTATAGTTGTAATAATTGAACGATGATAAAGGACTAGTATGTAATTTTTACTATGTATAGAGAGTGAAACATTTGCTGAAAGTTTCGCCATAGTATGTACAGAACCTACCTTTTAGTCCAACAAAAAGTTGGCGTTTCTTCACGTTACGAAGTTAAGTGGGACTTGACAGTCCAATGTAGGTGGTACCGCGGAAGAATAACTCTTTCGTCCTTATTAAGAAGGACGAGAGAGTTTTTTTATTGTGTAAAGAATAGGAGCAACAATGAATGAAAAAACAAACAATCGTCGTAAAAATTGGGAGTAGTTCTTTAACGAATGAGCATGGAGAAATAGATGAGCAAAAACTAACTACTTATGTGAATGCCATTGCAGCTTTAAAGAAGGCAAATCATACGGTCGTTCTAGTTTCATCTGGAGCAGTTGCCGCAGGTTTTAAACAGTTAGGCTATGCTTCTCGCCCAGTTACAATTAAAGGACGCCAAGCAGCCGCGGCAGTCGGTCAAGGCTTATTAATTCAATCATACAATGAAAAATTTCAAGCACACGGGCTAGTTTGCGCACAAGTTTTATTAACGAGAGCTGATTTTACAGAAAAAGAACGATATCAAAATGCTTTTTCTACGATGAATGAATTAATGCATCGAGGTGTCGTGCCTATTATTAACGAAAATGATACCGTCGTAATTGATGAATTAACCTTTGGCGATAATGACATGTTATCTGCCCTCGTTAGTGGATTTATTCATGCCGACCAACTAATCATTTTAACTGACATTAACGGATTATACACTGACAACCCGAAACGAAATCCGCTTGCTAAAAAATATAATTTTTTAACAGAAATTGATGACACTATTTTATCTGGGGCGACAGCAGAAGGGTCAAATGTTGGCACTGGTGGCATGAAATCAAAAATTGAAGCTGCTAAAACAGCCCTCTCTCTCGGTGTCTCCATTTTCATCGGAAAAGGAGAAGAAGAAACTAGCTTATTAGATATTTTAGAAGGTCAAGGAGATGGAACCTATATTTCAAACAAATCATTTGGCCCGATCAATACAAGTAAACAATGGATTGCTCTTCACTCAGAATCTACTGGAAAAATTTATATTGATAAAGGAGCTGAAGATGCTATCTTGCACAAAGGGAAAAGTTTACTCCCGGCTGGAATCGTCAAAGTAAAAGGAAACTTCTCGCGTGGCGATGTTGTTGAAGTTCATGGCGCAAAAGGGTTAATTGGTAAAGGGGAAGTTGGCTATACATCTGATGCTTTAATTGAAGAAATAAAGCAACGTAAATTAATGAAAATTTCACCCCCATCAGTTGAGGTTATTCACCGAAACCGTTGGATTGAAATGAAACATTTATAGGAGGAATAAGATATGAATGAAGTTTTTCAAAAAGGGAAACAAGCAAAACGTGCAAGCTATGCACTTGCTGTAGCAACGACAGAAGAAAAAAATGATGCACTTGTACAAATCTCCAAACAGATCATTACGGATCAAGATACAATTATACAAGCAAATGAATTAGATTTAGCTGCTGGAGAAAAAAACGGGTTAGATAAAAGTGTATTGGATAGAATTATGTTAAATGAAGAAAGAATTAATGCGATGGCAGAAGGAGTAAGACAAATTGTTACATTAAAAGACCCAATTGATGAAGTGTTGGAGGAATCTGTCTTACAAAATGGATTACAAATTGCTAAAGTTCGAGTCCCAATCGGAGTGTTTGGCATGATTTATGAAGCTCGTCCAAACGTGACAATTGATGCAGCGACACTTGCTTTAAAAACTGGGAATGCAGTTATTTTACGTGGAAGTTCATCTGCAATCCATTCTAATAAAGCATTAGTTGCTTCGATTCATCGTGCTTTAGAACAAACTACGATTACCGTTGATGCCGTGCAATTAATCGAAGATACTTCCCGTGACACAGCAAAACATTTATTCCAATTAAATGAATATTTGGATTTACTTATTCCACGTGGTGGTCAAAAGTTAATTGATACGGTCATTCGTGAATCAACAGTACCTGTCATTGAAACAGGAGCGGGAAACTGTCACGCTTTTATTGATGCAACTGCAAATGTCTCGATGGCAACGGATATCGTAATGAATGCTAAATTACAACGCCCTTCCGTTTGTAATGCAATCGAATCATTGTTAATGGAGAAGAATTGGTTTA
>DXHX01000104.1 GCA_019113205.1 Candidatus Pseudogracilibacillus intestinigallinarum
ATCAAATGGATAAACCAGCATTTGGTAATGCAACAAATAATGGAACACCAACAGATAACAGTACAGATAATACTCCAACAAACCCTAAAACAGGAGATACGAGTAAAATCATTTTGTATAGTTTATTATTAGTTGGATCATTAGCAATGTTAGTGCTTCATATTAGAAAAACTCAGTTTAACGGATAAAGAATCATACAATTAGTATATACATCTTACTAATTGGATTGGATTTTTGCGGGCAAGGCTCTCCCCCACATAAATTGACGGTGGCAAAACGCTTCCGTCAGTACTTTGCCCATAATGATGTGAATTCTTTATTTGCATATAAATGACCCCACTACCAATTTTGGAGTGGGGTTTATGTTGTTCGTTTATTGTTACATAATTGGACGAACAAGCGAAAAGAATTCCAATACATAGCATTGTTGTAACATATCGTATGATTCTTTTTTTCATCGCTTCCATCTGTCTTTTTATAAGAATTATAAGGTATATTTAATGATTGAAAATAAATTTTTCGCGAAAGTCTTTTATTTAAGCTCCATTGACATTGAAAGCGCTTTATAATAATGTTTGAGATATAGATTATTTTATTGGAGGAATGTTCATGGGTGAGATGATTTTTAGTGATCCATTAAAATTGAATGCAATTCGTTTTGGTGAAAAAGAAGCAATATCCTATTTGGACAGGCGATTTACATATAAACAGTTGAATGATCGTGTAAATAAATTAGCGCACGCATTGCAGAGTAAAGGGATTAATAAAGGAGATAAAGTTGCTTTCATGTTGTTAAATTGCAATGAACTTGTGGAAACGATGTTCGCTTGTAGTAAAATTGGAGCGATTTTTATTCCGATTAATGCACGTTTTGTAGGAAGGGAAATTGCCCATATTGTAAATAATGCTAAAGCGGGATTACTAATTTATGATATTCGTTTTGAGGAAGAAGTGGTGAGAGCAACAGAATGGACGAAAACGATTCAACACTTTGTTAGTGTCGGGACAAATAGTTCTTTTACAAAGGTGGAGTATGAACAATGGATTGGAGAACAACCATCGGTGGAGCCAACCCCAGTTGTTCCTTTGCAGGAAACGGATACAATTTGCTATTTATATACAGGTGGTACGACAGGTTTGCCAAAAGGTGCGGTTAGATCACATAGAAGTTTGTATTTAGTTAGTTTATTATTTAGTATCGAATTCGAAATTGGACGAAATGGAAAGGGGTTAGTAGTTGGACCATTATTCGGTGCAGCATCTTTGGCCATTACGATACCGAACTTTTTTGTCGGTAATCCTGTCCATTTACTTGAGCGTTTTGATCCAGAGGCAGTGTTACGTGGAATGGATGAGGAGAAAACGACAACGACTTTTTTAGCACCACCTATGTTAGATGCAATTTTTTCGTTACCGGAAGAAATAAAGGAAAAATATGATGTATCATCAATGGAATCGATTATTTCAGTTGGTGCCCCTCTTATGACAGCGACAAAGGAACAGACATTGCAATTTTTTCCTCGAATAAAATTAAATGAATTTTATGGTGCATCGGAACATGGTGGATCGACAAATTTATTTCCAGAATATATGGCTTTAAAGGATCGTTCCGTCGGTTTACCGATGTTAGGAATGGAAGTGAAAATTGTAGATGAAGCGGGAAATGAAGTGAAGCAAGGAGAAGTTGGCGAGATTGTTGTAAAAGGTATTACATTATGTGATGGATATTATGAAAATGAACGAGCGAATGAAGAGGCATTTCGTGATGGATGGCTCGGTCTTGGGGATTTAGGAAAACAAGATGAAGAAGGGTTTTATTATTTAGTCGATCGTAAACAAGATATGGTTTTATCTGGAGCATTTAATGTGTACCCAGCAGAGATTGAAGAAGTACTACATTTGCATAATAATGTTGCGGAAGCGGCAGTAATTGGCAAAAGTGATACAAAATGGGGGGAAGTTCCTGTCGCAGTTATTCGCTTAAAGGATTCTAAAACGACAACTGAAGAAGATATTATTCATTTTTGCCGTAGCAATATGGCTAGTTATAAAATTCCACATGAAGTAATTTTTGTAGAAGAATTGTTGCCCCGTAGTTTACAAGGAAAAGTATTGAAATTTAAATTGAGAGAGACATTTGTTCAATGAACTGACGAAGCAATAGGTAAGGGAACATCTTCTTCTCGCAAGATAAACCGTATAATATTATATAATGAAGAAATATAAGATGTGGAAAAGAGAATGAATATATTATATCATGTTAAAAGTGTACGGAAGAAAAGAGGAGAAGTATTGCAACATATTACATTTGAAAATATTCACGTATTAGGGTCCGTAATACATGAGGAAGATACATATATACAATATGAACACAAAGATATGTTCTATAGGTATGATAGTAATTTTATTCGCTTTAAACAAATGCCATCATTGCTTACATTTCAAAAATTAGTAGCGACGTCTAAAAGATATAATGAAAGTAATGGTGCACATTATGTACATTTTCATTTTCCTGAAAATGTTGAACTCCCAACAGGATTATGTCGTTATTTACAAGATGAACAATATGAAATTACTAAAATTGAACTATATGCGATTCAACCAATTGATTTTCCAATTGTAGAACAAACAGCAGAAATTGAGATTCAAGCTGTAAATGAGGAAAATTTACAGACGTTTCTACGTTTACAGTATGAAGATGATATAGAATTTGGTCCAACATTTGCGAAGGAACAAAGGGATTTAACGTATCGCTTATGGGAATCAGGTGTTCATACATATGTGATAGCTTATTTTGCAGGAAAAGCAGTAGGGTATGTTGAGTTAATATTGCAAGAAGAGACAGTAGAAATAAATAATTTAATGGTGCGTGCCCCATATCGGCGCCGTAGTATTGGAAGTATGCTCCAGACTTATGTTGTGCAAACATTTCCAAATAAAACGATCATTTTATTAGCGGACAGTGAGGATACTCCGAGAGAAATGTATCAAAAGCAAGGCTATGTAAACTGTGGTTTTATGTATGAAGCATTAAAAATATTTAAATATGATTGAGTGTACGAAGTGAAAAACATAAAACGAGACAGGAGATAGCAAGAAGTTATCCCTGTCTCGTTTTAATGTAGCATTTGATCGAACATATTTGTTAATCCGAAGTTAGTAGACAATTGTTCCTCTGCGTACTTTAACTCGTCTATAGCACGGTAAAACAGATCGGCACTAGACTCATATTCTTCAGCAACAGCAAGTGAGATTGCTTGTTCTATTTGGTCCAGATTCTCATTATAAGTTGTGCTAACATCTTTTAGTACCCCAATATAATCTGTGTCATCGTTTGAATTTGGTAAAGCATCGATTTGTTCTAAACAGTCTCTGACATATCCAATATGTTCTTCTACATTCATCTGCCACTCAGCGTCGTACAAAACCGCTTGCATCATGTATGCAGGAAAGACAATTTCTAAAAAATTATCTTTTATAGCGAGAAATGTAGGGAAGATTTCATTGAATTCGTCCTGTGCATTAGTTTCTGCTATGTGATCTGTTTCTGCTTCATCCTCATGTTCCGTTTTCTCGGTATGAGTATTAATAGATGTCTTTTCTTTTTGAGCATTTTTAATTTCTTGATCTAAATTTGCTTCTTCTTTTTCTAATTTTTCCATTTCTTCATTTAATATTTCGAGTTCTTTTTCTAAAGTTTTTACGCGCATTTCTTGTTCATTTAACGCCTCTTTTGGAGTGGATTCACAGCCGATTAAGAAAACAACAAGAAAAAGCATCATCATACGTTTCATTTATTAACCACCTTTTTAATTAAGTTGTGCCTGTATGTCATGCATCATCTCTAATGCCTCATCTAGATTAGTTTGTACTTCATCGATTAGTTGTCGATGTATTTCTTTTGAACCAGTACTATTTAGACGATGGTTTTCTAATTCTGTAACTACTTCATTGATGTTACCCGAATACATTTGTGTCCAAGTGACAAATTCGTCTATAAGTGCCTCGTGTTGTGGTGGAGTTGATTCTAAAAAATCAGGGATAAACTTACTAGGTGCTTGATAAAATACTGGCATAAAAACATATACCTCCATTATCCAGTCTATTTCAGGCAACGCATCTACCCCTTCACGAATCATCGATTGTAAGTCGTTGTGATTAATTTCATAGTATTCAACGTACATGCTCAATTCTTCTAAAAATGGGTCATGTTTTGCTGTGGACGCCACTGTCTTTTCATTTTCTGCTTGTTGTTCCATGATTTCAGCTAATAACTTTTCCATTTCTTTCTCTTTTTCTTCATGTTATCTTCCCCTATAAAATAATACTTATTATCTATTACTTTTAGGCTAATAGCAAGTAAGAGTAAAGAAAAATAGATATCGTGTGATTGTGTTGGAACATATGAGAGAAATTTATGAACAATATGAAGGTGAATTTGAAGATTTAGGTCCGAATTTAACAGGGGCTAAAATAGGCCTAGCGGTACCTAGCTATATGGAAATTGATTCATTAGCAGATTTAAAGCCTAAAAAATAGAAGAGAAAAAAGAGTCTAATGATGTACTGAACGGATAAAGTTAAATTTACTATTTATCTTTTGAGATGTATGTCATAGTAGGCTCTTTTTTTATTTCTCCTATATAAAACAAACTAAATTGGATAGACATTTTAATAACATTCTTCGATCTGGTTATTTTCATGTATAATAAAAGATACTGAGGTGATACAAATGTCAGAAAAAATGTCTGGTGAAAAAAGACGTAAATTCATCGTGAATCAATTAAAAAAGACGAAAAAGGCTTATACGGGTAGACAATTAGCTGAAATGACGAATGTCAGTAGGCAGGTGATTGTTACAGATATTGCCTTATTAAGAACGGCGGATGAACCAATTATTGCAACGAACCGAGGGTATATTTATTTACAAGAAGATGAACAGGAAACATTTAAAAAAGTTGTTGCATGTCAACATCGCCCAGAGGATACAGCAGAGGAACTAAACATTATAGTAGATAATGGTGTAAAAGTGTTAAACGTGATTGTCGAACATCCGATTTATGGTGAAATGACGGGTAGTTTGCAAATTGAAAGTAGATTTGATGTGAAACAATTTATCGAAGCTTTACACGAAGAACAGTCAACTCTTTTATCTGTTTTAACAGATGGGATTCATTTACATACGCTTGAAGCGGACAAAGAGGAAAAATTGGAAGCGGCGATCCAAGCATTACGTCATGCGGGGTATTTATACGAAGCATAATTGAAAGGGGTAAACGAAAATGTTTACCCCTTTTTCATTAAAGTCCCATAATATGGTATCCAGAATCTACATGGATAACTTCGCCGGTAATTCCTCTTGATAAATCACTTACTAAGAACATTGTTGCATCTCCGACTTGTTCTTGATCAACATTTCTACGTAAAGGAGCTCTCTCTTCAATAACAGAGTGGATTTCATTTAAACCGGAAACCCCTTTAGCTGATAATGTACGAATCGGTCCAGCTGAAATAGCATTAACACGGATGCTGTTTTTACCTACATCTTCTGCTAAGTAACGGACACTTGCTTCTAATGAAGCTTTCGCAACTCCCATGACATTATAATTTTTCACGACTCGTTCTGAACCTAAATATGATTGTGTAACAATACTGCCGCCTTCTGTCATATATTTACGTGCCGCATTTGTTACAGTTACTAAAGAATACGCACTAATTTCTTGTGCAAGTAAAAATCCATCTCGAGATGTGTTTGCAAATTCACCTTGTAATTCTTCCGTGTTTGCAAACGCGACAGAGTGAATAACACCATGAATTACACCAAGTTTTTCGCCAATTTCATCAAAAGCTTGTCCAATACTTTCATCACTCGCAACATCACATGTAACAAGCAAAGCCGGTTGTATATTATTTTCTTCTAATAATTTTTCTAATTTTTTCTTAGAACGTTCTTGTCTATTAGTGAAAATTAAATTCGCGCCTTCCCGATGTAAGGACTTTGCAATTCCCCAAGCGATGCTTCGTTGGTTAGCAACTCCCATTACAACAATGTTCTTTCCTTTTAATAAGCCTGACATATAGGCACCTCCATCGAAATATGTACTTTCTATATTATACTTAATAGAAGGAGGGGAACACAATGTAAAAGGTAAAAAAAGACATGAACAGAAGAGGAAATGATAGTTTTTACGGAAATATTCAATTTATTTGACGATTAATCTAATATATACTACTATATGGTTGTCCAAGTAATTTTGTGACTTTTTTTATCATGGAAAAAGTAAAGTGAAAACTTTTTATTCAAAAAATATGCAAAATACTTTACAAAGCAAAAAATGTTCTCTATAATAAAAAATGTTGACTGTCAAAAAGGCGATGCAACATATACATAAGTAAGGCCCCTTGGTCAAGCGGTTAAGACACCGCCCTTTCACGGCGGTAACACGGGTTCGAGTCCCGTAGGGGTCACCATCATGCCGGCCTAGCTCAATTGGTAGAGCAACTGACTTGTAATCAGTAGGTTGGGGGTTCAAGTCCTCTGGCCGGCATTTTTTTAATGAAAAAATATTGGAGGGGTAGCGAAGTGGCTAAACGCGGCGGACTGTAAAT
>DXHX01000105.1 GCA_019113205.1 Candidatus Pseudogracilibacillus intestinigallinarum
GACAACTTTTACACGTAACCTTATAATGAACAAAATAACTATTACATTATATAGAAATGGAGAGACTGATTTTATGCGAAGAAATTTGGTTACGATTTTCATGTCTTTATTTTTCATTATTTTTCTAGTAGCTTGTCAATCTGGTAATGAAGAAGTCGACGACAAGAATAACGAAAACAATAATGAACAGAATGAAGTCGATGAAAATAAGAACAAAAAGGAAAACAATGAAAATAACGATGTTAACGATGATAGTAATAATAACGAAGAGGCAAATACAAATGACGATACAGCGGCCCTATTCCAACAAATCTTTGAAAGCCGCGACAATGTAGAAATTTATGATATGGATATGGGAATGGATATTTTAATTAATTCACCAGGTGGAAGAGATACCTCCTCTTTAGCTTTTATCGGAAAAATTGATGAAAAAAATGATGAAGGAAATATAGAGCTTATTGAAAAAAACGCTAACGGTGAAACATTCCAACATAGCGTATTTTATGATGGAGCACAGTATGTGTCAGATGGAGAAACATGGCAAGATAATGGTACTCCTTTACCTGCAGGTTCACTAAAATCAAGTGGTACAACATACTATAATATTATTGAAGCGGTAAGAGATTTTGGAGAACATGCAGAAGTGGAAGAAAAAGATAATAAATATATCGCAACATATAGTGGTCCGGCAAAAGATATTTTTTATATTTTCCAAGATGTTTATAACTTATCACTCACCGGGGCTGATTTAGAAACAGAAACAACAGTTGAAGTCGAAGCTATATTCCAAAAAGATACATTATTCATGGAGGAATTATTAATTAATATATCTGCCGATGCAGACGCAGGTAAAATTAAATTTGATATTTGGAATGAATTTAAAGATTTTAATGATACTAAGATTGATATACCGAAAGATTTGAAAAAGGAACTGGAACTATAAAGCCAACAAAAGGCGTAAAACGAAAGTTTACGCCTTTTGTTATTTTTCTTTTAAATAATGAGCCCAGACGAGTTGCTCTGGGTTCCACACTGCTCCATCATGAATGCTTGTCAATGCTGTTTTATATGACTCGATACTTTCAAATCCTTCTTCACGAGCATTTTTCGCACTCATATTTTTTAAAAATTGGGGATACACATCCTCTACTTCAAACAGATGCCCTTTCAACATAATTGTATCGCCAACATCTGCATAACGGTCATTCCGTCTAACTGAAATCTTTTTTCCTTCAATTAATTTATCCATATCCTTTTCTATGGAAATCAGTTTTTCGATTGGAAACTTTTCTGGCCAATCTTGTTTGTTTTCATATACCAAGAGAATCCCTCCTATGTATACTATTTCCTTTTAGCCATTTCAATAAACATTTCCATGTCCTTTATTCGTTCCTGCTTCCTACCAGCCTCGAACAAGAATTTCAATTATCCGTATCTTCTAATTCATGTGGCACATATTTAAAAATTTCTCTTGAGCGAACAGAGGCAGATAAGCGTTCTAACCAACGATAATATTTTTTCGAAGCTTCTATTTGTGTATATAACTCCCGCGTTTTTGCTAGGGTTTCTTCCGATACATCCCCTTCTTCAAAAATTTGATCTAATTCAAACTCTGCTTCTCTTATCGCAGTTAAATTCATTTTTGCTTCACGATCCCACATATGGCAAAAATAACTAATAAATGTATTAAAATAATTTTTTTCAGCAATATATGAATGCTTTCTCGATCCACGTTGGAATGTCTTTTTCATCATATCAATTTCTTGCAATTTCCGTACACTTGTACTCATACTAGGCTTACTCATGCCCATGACATCTTGCATTTCATCTAAATTCATTTGTTCTTCAAATTGCATAATCGCATATAATCTTCCGGCAGCTGGTGGCACAGCATATAAATCCATTGTTTCTGCGATTGCATCTATTACTTGATGCTTTGCATTTTCTAATTTTTCTAATGCTTGCTCATCATTCATCTTCAAAAAAATACCCCTTTCCTTTCTCACCTTTATGAAACGTTTTTCATAGCAACTATACTTTCTCAAATTATACCATGTTATAGTTGATTCGATAAAAAAAGTGTTATATGAACCTTTACGGAACATACAACACTTGTACAAAAACATTACTTAGGCATTTTTTCTAATACTTCTTTCCATTTGTGAATTTTCGGTTCTTTTTTCCCGAAATAAATCGGGTTTGAAAATCCATACAGCGTACCATCTGTATTCCTTATATCAACCCGAATCCAGTGATATTCCGTTTCCGAAAAATGAAATGGATACGTGTGAACATTTGTATATGCTCTTTTCTTTATTTCCCCATCTACTATCCATTCAATATAAATAGCATCTTCTGTTTCGACTTCAACAGATAAAATTCCATTAAACAATACACTTTCTTCCCCAGGCAAACAATGTCCATCTGTAAAATGAATAAATCCACCTCTTGATACAATTACATTCCCTTTTCGAACACTATCCATTAGCTGTTTGGCAGAAAGTTGTGCACAATATACATATGTTCCAGGATCCCCCATTAACGACGGTTCTGTACTACCTTCATATGTGTCAGTCGGACGAAGATGGGAGTCAGAACCACCTATTCCAGTTATCTGATGCCCATCATTTAATAGAACATTCCATGCGATTAGTGCCTTTTCTGTTGCTACTCTATTATCTGGATATGTTGGATCGTTGATAATTTCTAAAGTATCAATATGTTCGATTACTGTCTCCTCATATATCCAAGGACACCCTTTTAAAAAAGGATGGTTAATAGATACAAGTGCATCTCCATAGTTTTGGTTTATAATTTTATTCGTCCCTTTTTCCTCATACATATCTGACACTTTACATTTCGCAAACGGAGAAGTATTTGGATTTATAATATTAAAATGTCCTAAAGGAGAAGTAACTTCTGTTCCAGGTATGACGAGCATATCTGATTTATCATGCCAAGACGTGGGCACGATATTATGGTCTGTCGCAACAAAAAAATCTAATTGTTGTTTTTTCGCCATTCCAACATTTTCTTCACGACTCATTTCACCATCTGTAAAAGTCGTATGTGTATGAAAGTCACCTTTATACCATCGTTTTTCATGTTGATACACTTCCTCAGATTGATAAAGCGTCAATTGAAAGGATGATTTCTTTTCATCTGTCCAGTTCCATTTATCTAGTTTGACTGTGCCAGGGACGAGTTCATTTGCATATACTGCACACTCTCCCCAAATACCGCCTGCTTCTATGTTTTCATTACATAAAAACGATACATTTATACGCCATTCTCCTTCGTATATCTCTCCCGGAACAGTATATGGATTACTTTTATGTGCTTGTTTATGGATCAAAATTGACCTTGCATCACCCGTCAACAATAGTTGACCACGTAAATAGTTATTTGGATCGTATATCATACATGTTGCCCAAACACCTTTACTTACATGAACATCAATGTATAATGATTCAATTTCATTTTGCACGTTAATGACATAATCACGGTCTAAATACGTGCCAGTTTTTTCACTTTTTATTTGTTCGAATAGCAATACACCTGACATACAACAACTTCATCCTAACTTATTTATTATTCACTTCGTCTAAAGCAGCTTGTGCATCTTCTTTCGCCTTTTTCAATGCTTCTTCTACAGGTATGTTTTCTATCTGTACTTTATCTGTAGCGATTGATAAAGCATCAATAATTTTTCCACCTGTAGGATCAATAAATTCAGGTGTCGATATTTGCGCCTGTTCATAAGGTACATTTGCATAAGGATTTTCTGCTACGAAATCAGCATATACTGGCTCTTCTGTCGTAGAATTACGTGTAGGAACATATCCAATTGTTTTAGACCAGTCAGCATTTACTTCACTACTAGTAAAATAGCTCATCCATTCATATGCCGCTTCTTTTTCTTCTTCGGAAATACTAGATGGAATTCCTAAATATAACCCTGTTACTTCTGGTGCCGGATCTTTTCCATTTAATCCTGGTTGGATATGGGAATCAATTTTGTCAAAATCTAAATCTCCTTTATCACCAGATGAACCGGTATAACTTGCTGCGGAACCGTTCATCACTTGGTCAATCGTTTTATACCAATATTCCCATCCTTGTCCGCCAGAGTTAATTTTCATATTTTCTTTATCATGGATCTGTTCACGAATAAACTCCCATGATTCTATCCATTCTGGACTATCAATTAACACTTCTGTACCATCATCATTTAAAATAGAACCACCATTACTTAATGCAATATCTACTAAATTTTCATATCCCCACATTGGCATATGACCAACATTTACTTCTCCACTATCAATCAACGTTCGTGAAGCTTCAGCAAGATTTTCCCATGAAGCAAAAGCTTCCTCAGGATCTACACCAGCATTTTCGAAAATATCTTTTCTATAATACATTACTTGTGCAGAACCATATCCAGGTAGCATATACATGGAACCGTCCATTTTACCAGGTGAAATTAATGAAGCTAAGAAATCTTCTTCGTCAAAACTATCATCTTCATCTAAAAACTTATCTAACGGTTCAAGTGCTTCTTTACTCGCTAAATCTGTCATTGGTGTAACTTCCGCAATGAAAATTCCCGGTGCTGTATTCGAAGCAATAGCAGCCTGTAATTTTTCATATGTTTCTGTATAGTCTGCTTGAGGTACTGGAATCACTTCAATATCTTCGTGTTCCGCATTAAAATCACTAATAATTTCTTTCATTTTTTTGTCTGCTTCACTACCTAATCCATACCAAAATTCAATTTCTACTTTCCCATCACTTGATGCACTATCACTTGATGAACATGCTCCTAGAATCAATCCAAAAGCAAGTAATAAACTAAGACCTAATAAATACTTTCTCATGAATATTCCTCCATATAAATTATTTTTTATCCTTTTAATCCTGTATCCCCAATACCTTTTATGAACCATTTATGTAAAACGATAAATAAAATAAGTAATGGAATGACAGATAACACATTCGCCGTCATGATTAATGGCCATTTATCTGCGAAAGATCCTTGTGATGTGAAAAACTTATTTAGTCCTACAGTAATTAAATAGTTTTCTTCGCTTTTCACAATTAAAGACGGCCATAAATAGTTATTATACATTTTGACGAAACTAATGAGGCTAACGACAAATATAGTAGATTTACTCATCGGGATCATCACACGCCATAATATCGTAAAGTCATTTGCACCATACGCTCTTGCAGCTTCGATTGTATCTTTCGGTACTTGCATAAACGCTTGACGCAATAAAAATATAGTAAAGACACTGGCGATATTCGATATAATCACACCGGTTAATGTGTCTAAAAGGCCCATTTTTGCAATGATTGTATAACTCGGTACATATGTCGCTTCAGCTGGAAGCATATATGTAATTAAAATGAGATTAAACACTAATGCTCTTCCTTTAAATTGCATTTGTGTTAGAGCATAAGCAATCATACAAGATAAAATAAATTGAAAAATAACGATAACAAGTGCTGTAAATGCACTATTAAATATGTACAACCCAAATGGAGCTAAATCTAATGTTTTCTGGAAGTTGCCCCATTGCGCAACTTCTGGAAACCATTTTATCGGTACAGAAAAAATTTCATCTGGTGACTTCAAGGCACTTAATAACATCCAAATTAAAGGGAATACCATTAGGATGCCAAGTACGGTCAATGCTATATAAAGGCTCATCTTAAAACCTTTAGATTCTGTATTGTTTTTCAACCTATTACTCCCCCCTTAGTAATGCACCCAACGTTTTGACACATAAAACATCGTCAACGCTAAGATACCTGTAATAACAACGATAATTGTCGAAATGGCTGTTGCTTGTCCCATATTAAACTGTTCGAACGCCATTTGATAATACATATATAATAATGTTCTCGTACTACCAGATGGACCACCTTGAGTCATTACTTGAATTTGGTCATATGCTTGAATGGATTCAATCGCCAACATAATTCCTAAAAACAATGTCGTTGGAGACACTAAAGGAATGACAATTGTACGTAAACGCTGCCATGCTGATGCACCTTCCAATTCACTTACTTCATATAAATCACGTGGAATCTTCTGCAAAGCATCTGAATAGAACAACATTGCCCATCCTGCATTTTTCCATACAGTAACGATAATGATGGACCATAAAGCACTCTTTGAACTATGTAACCAATCTGGTTGAGGTAAATGGAAAAACCCTAACACTTGATTCAATAACCCTACATCTGGTTCATAAATCCACGCCCACACAATTGACATCGCTACCATTGGTGTAATCCAAGGAGAAAACATTAACGACCTGAAAAAGGTTATCCCTTTCAATCCTTCACGCAAAAGCAACGCTAAACATAGGCCGATAATAATCGTTGGAATAACTGTAAATACACCAAAAATAACAGTATTTTTCAATGCTTGATAAAAATCATCGCTCGTAAATGCATATGTATAGTTATCCATCGCCACATAATTAAATGTTGGACTTATATAATCCCAATCCGTTAAACTTAACCAAAGTGACACGATCATTGGAATAAACCAAAATACAATCAGCGGTATAAGTGGAATACCTAAAAAGATAAAAATTTTCATCGATTTTTTTAGGCGACTCATACTTCCACCTTCTCTCTTTCAAATAACGATTTTCCACTCTGTACATCGAATAAATGTACATTTTCAACATTTGTTTTTAAAAACAATGTATCGTTAACACTCACTTTGTTCTTCGGATCCTCCCGAACAGTTATTTCTTTCCCGTTTACAACACCATGAATATGTAAGTCTGCCCCCATTAATTCAACATGATTCACGGTCATCATTAACCCTTGCTTTTCTTCTGTGACAGTTAAATTTTCTGCGCGAATACCGATGTCCACTTTTTCTAAATCATTGAATGTCGTTGGTAAGTTTCCTAGAACTTCTCCAGTATGTAAAATCAATTGATTATTTTTTATCGAACCTTCTAAAAAGTTCATCGGAGGCGATCCCATAAACTCTGCGACAAACTTAGTTGCTGGAGTGTTATACACTTCTTCCGGTGTACCAATTTGTTCTATATAACCTCCATTCAACACGACAATTCTAGAAGCCATTGTCATTGCTTCTGTTTGATCATGTGTTACATAAATAGTCGTCGTACCTAAGCGTCGATGTAAATTAATAATTTCCTTTCGCATTTGAATCCGTAATTTTGCATCTAAGTTTGATAATGGTTCATCCATTAAAAAAATATGTGCATCTCTAACAATTGCTCTTCCTAACGCTACTCTTTGTCGCTGTCCACCAGAAAGATCTTTCGGTTTTCGCTTTAAATAATCTGTCAATCCTAATATTTCTGCAGCTTCTTCTACACGCTTTTTAATGAATTGTTTTTTATGCTTTTGCATCTTTAAACCGAAGGCAATATTATCGAATACATTATAGTGAGGGAATAGTGCGTAGTTTTGAAATACCATAGCAATATCTCGATCTTTCGGTTCTACATCATTGACAAGTTTGTCATCCATCCATAGTTCACCACTCGTTATACTTTCAAGCCCTGCAATCATTCGTAATGTCGTTGACTTCCCGCATCCTGACGGGCCTACAAACACGATAAATTCATTTTCTTCAATATTTAAATTAAAATCATGAATTACGTAATCATTTTTATCATCATAACGCTTCTTTATATGCTTCATTTTAATTTTAGACAAATAAAAAACCGCCTTTCTCTTCATTAATGTTAAGTCAGCTAAAATAAAATGCTTTTTTATTTTTCATCAAATGTAATTTCATCATAAGAACGAATCAAATGGTCTGCATGATGAAAATGTTTTGTTTCGTTCGTGTTCGATACAACACCTATATTCGCCATTGCACTAATGTTATTGCCAAATACCATGTCCCCATCAGAATCTCCAATCACTAACATACGACTAGGATTCACATTCATCTGTGCACAAGCCAATTCGGCAGATTCTGGAAAAGGTTTGCCATGTGTTACTTGGTCTCCACCGATAAATGCTTGAAAATAAGAATGGATTCCTAATTGTTTCAGATGTTTCACTGCATGATCATGATCATCTGATGTAACAACACCTAAGTGAAGATTACGTTCATAACATTTTTTAACAAAACGTTTCAACCCTGGCATTTCTTTTACACGCTTTTTCCAATTATCTAACCGATTCACTTCGATAAATGTATCCGTTACCAATTTAAACGCAGTATTCCACGGGATGTTTAGTACATATAATTGATGTGCCAAAAGAGTGATTAAATCTTGAGTCGTACCAATTGCAAGTGGACCTTCTACATCCCAACTATCTTCTTGCCAATCTACTCCTATTGATGTTGCCATTTCTTTTTGATGAACCTGTTGTAAATTCATTTTCAAACAAATAGCGTCAATAATATCTTTAGACCATCCCATCCACAAAGTATGGAAATCTAGTAAAGTCCCATCTTTATCGAATAAAATGCCATCAATATCATAGATCTGTTCATCTATACGTATTCGAACCAATAAAACAACCCCCACTTTTTTTGCAATTACTTAATTTATTTTGTTAAATATAAATTTAATTAAATAAATTTTTTAAATAATTTTTATATACTTACACTAGCTAAGACTAATCTGTATGTCAAGCTGCCTTTTTCTTCTTATCTCTAGTTTTCTCACCTTTTCTTGGAGCATTATGAAGCTAAAACGACTATAAAGACGTTATAGCTATATTTTTATGTCGTTTTCTTCGATAAGCCATTTATACATCAAAATATACGTGTTTTTCTCAAAAAACGATGTATTTTTTCCTTTGTAATTTTTTTGTTAATTTGTCTTATTTTTATTAAATCATTGTTATTTCGGCTTTTATTTTCTATAACGAAAGGAAACGTTTATAGATTCTCTTTGACTTTTATATCTGAAAATGATAGTTTTAATTTGTTCTTAATATTAAATTTTTTCTTAACAAACTTAACGGCATTTGGTACAATTACATGATGAAAGTGCGTGCAAAATAGACGGCATTTAGTGTAGAGCATGCATTCATTTTCAATGAAACAGGTCTATTGGATGTACTATGTTAACAACTAAAAAGGTTAGAGGAGTGATTTCATGAAAAGGAATATTATGTTAGGTGGACTTTTCGCTATCTTATCTTTATTTATCTTTTCGCCACGTGCACGAAAATCTGTTGCTAATACATTTAACGAAGATTCTATAGATAAGCTAGTAGAATTTAAAAATGTCATTACAGATTGGAAAATGAACCAAGATTTATATAAATAAAATCAATCGATACTTATTTGGAGGGAATACAATGAAAAAACATTATGACTTTATCGTTGTCGGTGGTGGAAGTGCTGGTTCTGTTTTAGGTAATCGACTAAGTGAAGATGGCACGAAAAGTGTATTAATTTTAGAAGCAGGTCGAAGCGATTATCCATGGGATCCATTCATTCAAATGCCCGCAGCATTAATGTTTCCATCAGGTAATCCATTATATGACTGGGGATATAAGTCAGATCCGGAACCACATATGAACGGAAGAAGAATTGCACATGCACGTGGAAAAGTGCTCGGAGGTTCTAGTTCTATTAATGGTATGATTTATCAACGCGGAAATCCAATGGACTATGAACGTTGGGGTGCAGACAAAGGGATGGAAGGTTGGGATTATGCACACGTACTTCCTTACTTTAAAAAATTAGAACATGCGATTGACTCGCCAGGAGACAAATATCGTGGTCAAAGTGGACCGATTAAATTAACGAGAGGTCCAGCAACAAACCCATTATTTAATGCGTTTTTCGAAGCAGCAGAAGAAGCAGGACATTTACGTACAGACGACGTGAATAGTTATCAACAAGAAGGATTTGGACCTTTTGATCGTCATATTTATAAAGGTAAAAGGCTATCAACATCACATGCTTATTTAGATCCTGCAAAAAATCGTGAAAACCTAGATATTGAAACATTAGCTTTTGTCACGAAAATTAATTTTGAAGGTACAAAGGCGACGAGTGTATCTTATCGACGTGGAAACAAAATGAAAAAGGTATATGGAAATGAAATAATTCTTGCAGGTGGGGCAATCAATACACCGCAAATTTTACAATTATCAGGGGTTGGTGAGGCGGAACACTTAAAGTCATTAGGTATTAAGCCGGTAATCGATTTACCTGGTGTTGGTGAAAATTTACAAGACCATTTAGAAGTGTATATTCAATATGAATGTCCACAACCAGTTTCAGAAATGCCTAGCTTAAACAAATTTAAAATGCCTTTCATAGGATTACAATGGATTTTAAACCGTACTGGCCCTGTTGCAAGTAGTCATTTTGAAGGTGGAGGTTTTATTCGTTCGAACGATGATGTAAAATATCCTAACTTAATGTATCATTTCTTGCCACTTGCAGTTAGATATGATGGCCAAAAAGCAGATGTAAAACATGGTTTCCAAGTACATGTTGGCCCGATGTATTCAGATGCACGTGGATCGATTAAAATTAAATCAACAGATCCAGCGGAACATCCTAGTATGATTTACAACTACTTATCTACAGACCAAGATCGTAGAGAGTGGGTAGAGGCAGTTAGAAGAACACGTGAAATAACATCACAAGCATCGATGGCACCGTTTAATACGGGTGAAATTTCACCGGGACCTAGCGTACAAACAGATGAAGAAATTTTAGAGTGGGTACGTAATGATGCAGAAACAGCCTTGCATCCTTGTGGTACAGCAAAAATGGGTGACGCTTCAGACCCGATGGCCGTTGTGGATCCAAACACGATGAAAGTACATGGATTAGAAAACGTCAGTGTAGTAGATGCTTCTGCCATGCCATACGTAACGAATGGGAATATCCACGCTCCGATTATTATGTTAGCGGAAAAAGCTGCTGATTTAATTTTAGAACGTAAGCCATTAGATCCTTTACATTACGATTTCTACAAACACGAATCAAAAACTGAAAAAGTGACACAGTAAATAATAGA
>DXHX01000106.1 GCA_019113205.1 Candidatus Pseudogracilibacillus intestinigallinarum
AACATGGCAATATGGAATTTTCGTTGCATGTATAATACACCGATAAATTCACGGATGAGGGCATTTAGCCAAAAGTAAAATTTTGTTTTAGAGCCTGCGCCATCACATCGTACACCTACTTTTTTTGCCCATAATAAAGAACGGAACACATGGAAGTTATTCGTGACGGTAACAATGGTTGGTTTACTGGATTTGTTTTCTTTTTCTAAATCTTGATCAATTAGTTGTTTTGAAAATAATAAGTTTTCGTACGTGTTAACTGCCTTATCTTCAATTATAATATGTGCTTCATCTATCCCCCTCTTTTGTGCATATTTAGCCATTGCTATCCCTTCAGGTAGTAATTCATCTCCACCTTGTCCACCTGTAAAGATTAGTTTTACTGGGTGTTCTTGTGTGTGAAATGTATGAAATAATGCGATCCCTTTATCAATACGACTTGCTAGTAATGGTGGAACACGGTCCCCGATTAGACCACTGCCGAGCACGATAATATAATCGTATGTTTTCCATGGATTTCTAAATTGATTTAGTAAAGCTGCTACAGCAAAACTAATCATTACGATGATCATATACGAAATAATAGTCGAAATGAGAAATGAAACACTATATAAAAATGGTAACTCTTCCCGTATAGAAATAAAATTGATTGCAATGACCCATACGATAATAAAGAGTCCGAATGCTAGGCTTAAAAAGTTATGTAATTTTCGTCCTTCTCGTTTTATTAATCGAATGCCAGACGTAATTAAGGCAATAATAAAGGAAAGTACATATAACGGAATTAATAAAATAATAAGAGATAATAGAATAATAACAATCGTTAATGCGACTTTTTGGTGAAAAAACTCTAAATAAACAAGCGTGAGCGTCGATAAATAACCAGTTAACATAAGAAAAAAGAATCCAATCCATACGGTGCGTCGTTCAACGATAAAAAGTATCAAAAATAAAAGGATTGGTACAGTATAAAAAAGGAATGGCATACCTTCCCTCCTCTACATAATTTTGCATAGTTTTATCATAGCTTAAAAGATATTATTTGTATAATTTGTACGTAAAAGGAAGTAAGTTAATGTCGAAAAAGAAACTTTTATCGTGGAATTTGAAATGGTGATGTTTTGAAAAAATAAGCAGAGGAAAATATCTCCTCTGCTTATATTGTTGTGAAAGGTATCTAACAGTACTATTCAGGACACTTGTTTTAATATAAAACTAAGGGTTGCGTGGATGTGAGGGACGATTTCAAATTTTATTTACTCATTTGATTGTACTTCGATTATTGGCGGTGCCGTATGAATATGTTTGTTTCGTTTGTCGTTGAAGCGGATAAGTCGTAATGCGTTGAGTACGACAGCTAATACGCTAAGTTCATGAATGAGCATGCCAGATGCTAAAAATACTTTTCCGAGTAACACACCAATTAACAGTAAGATGACCGTTCCGACGGCAAAAAACATATTTTGTTGCATATTTTTTACCGTTGCTTTCGCTAGAGAAATAGCAGACGGAATCGCTTGTAATTGATCATTCATTAAGACGACATCCGCTGTTTCCATTGCGACATCTGTTCCTGCAATACCCATCGCAAGTCCAACGTCTGCTAAAGCAAGTGCTGGTGCGTCATTAATACCATCGCCGACCATTGCAACACGATACCCTTTTTCTTTTAATTGCTTCACAAACAACACTTTGTCTTCAGGTAACATTTCAGCGTGCACTGTATCGATGTGTAGTTGTGTAGCAACTTGCTCTGCTGTATGTTGGTTGTCTCCTGTAAGCATGATTGTTTGTTTTATACCGTAATGTTTGAGTCGTTCTATCGCCGTTTTTGCTTCTAATTTCACTTTATCTTTAATGGAAATAATTCCTTTAACGGTCTTGTCGATTGCAACAAATATGACAGTATTTCCTGCCTTTTCTAGTTGTACGGCGTCATTTTCCATTGGAGTGTTTATGTTTATTTGTTGATCCCTTAATAATTGCCGATTTCCGATAACAACATGTTGGCCATCTAATAATGCATGTAATCCATGGCCTTTTACGATGTCAAAATGACTTGGTTCTTTTTCTAATGGAATATGACGAATTTTTGCTTCTTGAACAATTGTACGTCCTAAATGATGTTCTGAAATAATTTCTGCTTCTGCGGCAATTTTTAATAAGGTGTTTTCTTCGATGCCATATGTTTGAATATTTGTAATGGAAGGTTTTCCTTCTGTTAAGGTTCCCGTTTTATCAAAAACGACTACATCTACTTTCGCGAGGTTTTCCATTACTTCTCCACCTTTAATTAACGTCCCTTTACGTGCACCGTTTCCAATACCAGCGACGAGTGAAACAGGGGCAGAAATGACTAATGCACCTGGACATGCAATGACGAGAAAAGTTAAGGTTAATTCTATGTTTTTTGTGAAAATTAAGACAAATAAAGACAGTAATATAATGCTAGGTGTGTATATGTTGGCAAACTTTTCTAGGAATTTTTGTGTTTTTGCTTTCGTTTCTTGTGCTTCTTCTACAAGTTCGATAATTTTGGCAAATGTTGTATCGTCTCCAACTTTTTCAGCAATTATTTCAATATATCCTTGGTCAATAATAGTACCACTAAAAACATAGTCTTCCGTCGTTTTGTTTTTTGGAACGGATTCACCTGTGATCGTAGCTTCGTTCATGCTCGCTTGACCGGAAATGATTTTTCCATCGACAGCCACTTTTTCACCAGATTGAATGGCAAGGATATCTCCTTCATGAATTTCCTCGATAGGAAGTATTGTTTTTTCACCATCTTTTATTACGGTAGCTTCTAAAGGACTCATATCTAATAAAGTTTGTAAGGAGGCACGTGTTTTTTCTAATGATCTCGCTTCTAAATAAGAACCGAATAAAAATAGGAATGTCACGGCAGCAGCTTCCACATATTCACCAATAAAAAGTGCTCCAATAACTGCAATTGTTACTAATAATTCGATACTGAACGCTTTCATTCTTACTGCTTGAAAAGCTGTTTTTGCAGTCGTAGCTCCCGCAATAATAGTTGCTAAAAGAAGTGCGTTATTTTTCCAGAGGGTAAAATCGAATATATGACAAATGAGGGCAAGGAGCAATAACAGACCAGATATCCATACGAGTTGAATTTTTTTCATTTATTTCCCTTCTCTCTTTGATTAATCAAAGTTGGGACAGATTAATTATAGCCCCAACCTAGCTTTCTTCATCATGCTATCTTTTTATGTGTGATTGGAAATCCTAATTTTTCAACGATGGTTGCAACTTCCGCTGCTGATATAACAGATTCATCGAATTGTGTTTTCACTTTATTGGCATGAAAGAGTACACGTGGATTTTTGATACCTGCTGTTTTGTTTAATGTTCCTTCAATACGTTTTACACAAGATGGACAGCTTAATGTTTCTAATGTTAGTTCTAGTTTTTTCATATTTATCTTCTCCTTTATTTATGTGCTACTTATAGTATAGGCGGGAACTATTTTCCTTACATTGACGTAGGTCAATATTTCTATCTAAGTTGTTTGGTATAATAGGAATTAGAACAGGGGGAAGTAAAATGGGTTGTAATCATCCTAATGTGTCGCAATTATGTGTAGCGAAAGTACCTTTTTTTAATCATTTAGAAATCGATGAAATGGTGAAAATTGCTGAAATTAGTAAACATCATACGTATGTCAAAGGGGATATTATTTACCAAGCTTGGGATCCTTTGGAATATTTATATATCGTCCATATTGGTCGTGTGAAAATTTATCAGTTATTTGAATCTGGAAAAGAACAAGTATTACGTATATTAGAACCAGGGGAGTTTTTTGGTGAATTAGCATTATTTACTGAAAAGACATTGGAAACTTATGCGGAAGCATTGGAAAAGACGAATATTTGTATGATTCATCGTGATAAAATGCAACAGTTAATGAAGGAATACCCAACGATTGCATTGAAAATTTTAGAACAATTTAGTCAAAGATTAGATGCAGCAGATAAATTAATTGGGGAATTAAGTGTGAAAGATGTAGAGGCACGGATTGCTAGTTATTTATTGGAGTTAATGGACAAACAACAGAGCACCAACATTATTTTACCAGTAACGAAGCGAGATTTAGCCTCTTATTTAGGGACGACACAAGAGACAATAAGTAGAAGAATGACGAAATTTCAGAAGCAAGGCATTATAAAACAAGAAGGTCATAGGAAAGTGAGCATTTATGATGTCGACATATTACAGGCAATCGCTTTAGAGGAAATGTAATTATTGTATAATTGCTTACATCGCTATGAACATAAATGAATGGCCTATCATCGAAACTTGATATTCATATAACCTTGCAGCGTACAGGAGAAAAACGTGCATGAACGGAAAGAATGATATACACCACCATAAGTTAGGATGACATGTAACTTATGGTGTATTTTTTGTTTGCTTCATTTGTTATACTCATAGAAAAGATAGCTCGAAAGTAGCGTTATTTCGTCGTGTTAAAATTTATGCTAGAAGAGGGGGAGTATGAATGAAAAAAAGCTTTAAAATAACATTATGCATCCTTTTGCTTTGTCTAATTATTTTAGTCGGAGACGATGAAACACGTGCTTATGTGAAAGAGAAATTAAAAAAATAATTTTTATTATAAATATTAAAATGATTTATATATATAAATTTATTATCTTAACTTCGAGTTCTCATATTCTACCATGCTGTTCTGTACAATTATTTTGTTTTACCCATCATTATCGTTTCCCAAGCAGGATTTACTCCTTGCTTGCTATAAGTATATATTCATAAGCTTAGAATTAAAAAGTTAAAGGGGTGGAATCAGTTGTACATATTTTTAATGATATTAATTATAGTCTCGATGTTTTTATATCATTTGATCGCATTGCATTTTGACTCGAAACGAACGAAATATATTTTGAAACCTGGCACGATGATTTTAATTATTGTATTAGCGATTTATGGGTCAAGTTTGGAAACGACATTTGCCAAGTGGGTCGTCGTTGCTCTATGCTTTTCTCTTGTTGGAGATGTGTTTTTAATGCTTGAAGAACGCTGGTTTATCCATGGGTTGATAAGTTTTTTTATTGCACATGTATTTTACATCATTGCGTTTTGGAATAGTTTTACCTTACATATAATGTCGAAAACGTCGTTGCTTGTCGCTCTATCGTTGATACTTTTTTCCATATGGTTCTTCTTATTTTTGTTGCGATATGTGAAAGAAGCAGGTGGTGTCCAACTTGCGATCGCAGTTGCTTCCTATATCCTCGTTATTTCTATCATGATGTGGAGTGCTAGTTTAGCCGGAAGTAGCATACTGATTGTGGCGTCACTCTTATTTGTTATCTCGGATGCTATACTTGCTTACGATAAGTTTAGAAACCCGTTTTCGGCAGCAGAACATATGGTTATGATCACCTATTTTACCGCACAACTATTGTTTGCGATCAGTGTTGGGTATATGTAAAAATGGTCAGATGCATGTCTCTTCCTATGAAATGAGTGTTAATAGCGGATTACGCGAAGCGTTTGTTTCATTTTTTCATCCACTACGTATAATTTATCCTTTTTCTACTTACAATTTAAAACTATCGATTATCCTACAATAATTAATAGAATAGGCTACAATGGGGATGAGAGATATTGAAAAATGATAGGTGATATAGATGGAAAAGGTAAAAAAGTTCAAGAAATTTTATTTGGAAATTACGAGCGTATGTAATTTAGCGTGTAGTTTTTGTCCACCGACGATTCGGGCGAGGCAATTCGTTTCACCGGAAGATTTTGCGATGAGATTGGATCAAATTAAGCCACATACCGATTATATTAATTTACACGTAAAAGGGGAGCCACTTTTACATCCGAAAATTGGGGAATTGCTTGATATTAGTGCCGAAAAGGGATTCAAAGTAAATATTACGACAAATGGTACATTAATTGAAAAACGACGGGAGCAATTGCTGAATAAGCCTGCGATTCGCCAAATGAATTTTTCCTTACATAGTTTTGATGATAATAATTTGCCTGATCGAGAAGGGTATATGCAGAAAATCATTGATTTTGTAAAAGAGCAAACGAAAGCGACGGATATGATTGTATCATTTAGGCTATGGAATCTTTCGCAAGATAACCGGACGAATGCGGAAATTAAACGAAATCGTGCATTGCTCGCGATGATTGAAAAAGCATTTGATCTAGACTATCAAATTGAGGAGCGAGTAGAGCCAGGTGGTGGGATACAAATTGCAGAACGTGTGTATATAAATCAAGATTATGAATTTAAATGGCCATCACTCGATGAGGAAGAAGATGATGGCAAAGGATTTTGTTATGGATTACGAAATCAAGCGGCCATTTTATCGAATGGGACGGTTGTTCCTTGTTGTTTAGACGGGGAAGGTGTTATTGATCTCGGGAATATTTATAAAGATTCTTTTTCAGATATTATAAAAATGGAACGAGCACAAAATTTAGTTGATGGCTTTTCGAGACGGGAAGCGGTAGAGGAGTTATGCCGAAAATGTGGGTTTCGCCAAAGATTTGGCAAATAAATGAGAAACGATGATGTAATCATTGCATCATCGTTTTTACATACTCGTCACAATTAAATAAATACCGGTAAAAATGAGAATCGTATATGTAA
>DXHX01000107.1 GCA_019113205.1 Candidatus Pseudogracilibacillus intestinigallinarum
TATTTTGTTATTAATCTCTTCGATACGACCGTTATTGTATGAATACATCAAGCTATGTTTGATATACGATATATGTTTTTCAATGTCTTAATGCTTGTCTTCATGTAATGAAAGTATAACGATTGGTCAACGGTATTTAGTGTTTACGTCAAATTTAGCTGTAATGAACTTAGCCATTCTTCCTTGATATGATCTTAATTCTACAGCATTTTCCTCGACTTCGATGTTCTTATCATGTATATCAAGCAGTAATTTTATATCATTAGAATGAGACAAGTGATTTCCCTCCTGGATTTGGTTTTCGTCGACTTTAATTCTAAAGGGAAATTCACTTGTTTTCTATTTTTATGCATAAAAAAGGTGCCAGTGGATTTTTTCCACCAACACCAAATATTGTAGAGCCTAAATTTACCGCCATTAACGCAAATCCAATTTCGTTATGCACCTTAGGTTTTCCTCGTACGGATATACGAGTGAAACCTAAATTAGCCTTCAAAAATCCAAAAACTGGCTCAACATCTATTTTACGTTTCCCATAGATTTCACCTGTTTCTTCGTTTGAAAGCTTCTCTCTCACATATTCTTTTTGGCATTCCCATTTTTCATTGTAAAATAACTTTCTGTTTTTACCTTCTGCTGCTTTTGTACATAAGGAGCGCACAGGACAATCCGAACAGCATTCACTCTCGTAGACTTTAAATGTCCTTTTAAAGCCATATTTATCTGTCCGATTAGATTCGTATATATAATTTAATCTTCGATTATTTGGACAGATAAAAGAATCCGTTACTCCATCGTATTCCCAGTTTGCAGTTTTAAATGGATCATTTTTAAATTTCTTTTTCTTTTCTTTCCGATATTGGTTGTATGTAATAAGTGGTGTGCGATTCCTATTATTTAATACATCATCATAGTTTTGTTCACTACCATAACCTGCATCGGCAACGATGTATTTGGGTAATTCAAAATAATCTTTTTCAATCGTATTTAAAAATGGAATAAAGGTGCGTGTATCTGTCGGATTAGGAAAGATATCGTACGCTAACGCATATTGTCCTTCTGTCGCAATTTGTAAGTTGTATCCAGCTTTTAATTGGCCATTTCTCATGTAATCGTCTTTCATACGCATGAATGTGGCGTCATGATCTGTTTTCGAATAACTATTTCTATCTTTAAATATCTCCATATCTCGCTGATACTTTTGTTTCCGAACAAGAAAATCTCCATAATGTTTTCGATATTTCTTCGGTTCTTTGCGCTCCGAGCGCAACTGTTTCCGTTCGCTTACCACATCAGAATCGTCAATCTTTTTCGTATATGTGTCAATGGTATCGTCTAGTTTTTCGACGATGGTTTCTATTTCCTTTACCGAAAGTTCTTCTTCATTTTCACGTTCGATTGCTGGAATAATTTCTTTCTCCAACAACTCATCGTACATTACGTTAGATTTTTCAATCAGGTTCGAACTGTATCTTTCAACAGATTTACGCCAAACAAATGTAAACTTATTCGCATTAGCCTCTATTTTTGTACCGTCTATAAAAATGGCTTCCGCATCGATTTCCTTGTCTTGAACCAGTTTAGAACGGAATTGCACAAAACATTGACGTAATAATTCCGCAACTAAAGGGTTTGTACGAAATCGATTAATCGTACGATAACTTGGTTCGTACCCTTGAGCTAACCACATCATGCGGATACTATCTTTTAGTAACGCTTCTATTTTCCGTCCGGAAAATACCGACTGTGTATAAGCACACAAAATAATTTTCATCATCATACGCGGATGATAAGCTGGACATCCTGTGCTACGAGTGAAATCCTCAAAAGATTCTACTGGAATACTTTCAATCAAATCATTTATGGCAAAAGCAATATCATTTTTATCTAATTTGACTTCTAAATCTAAAGGCAAAATCACTTGATTCATGGTATAATGTTTAAACATAAGAGCACCTCCGGTGAGTAATGGTTTGGTCACTTTTATCTTACCAGAAGGTGCTCTTTTTGTTTACTAATTATTAGCAGAATAATCAATTATTTTAAATCTAAAGCAAAAAAGGAATCCAGTATCTACTGAATTCCTTTTTTTGCTATTTAGCTGAGTTTTGTCCCAGCCTCTTTATTTTAATGTTTAAAAAATGCAAAGCTACCATCTTCGCTTTCGTGTTTTACCCATGTTATCAACATTAATATACCTGTCATGATGAGTAAAGAACTTGTGACAAAGAAAATAGATGCCATCCCATAAGAAGCGGCAAGTAACCCACCTAATGCAGGTCCAATCATATTTCCTAAAAAGCGCAAGCTCGTATTATATCCAAGTACTTCACCTTGCATAGATAATGGTGCTTCTAAGCGAATATACGCGATTCTTGTCGGAACAATTCCACCAATTGCAATCCCAAGAATGAATCGTAAGAAAATTAATTGATATATATTTGTTACGAATGCCCCAGGGAAATACGCGATTCCTGCAAGTAATAATAAACTTATTAATATTTTTGTATGTCCATATTTATCCCCAAGTTTTCCCCAATATCTCGCTAAAAACAAACTACCAAGACCAGCGACTGAGAAAGTTAAACCGGAATAAAATGCAATATTTTCCGGACCGTTAATTTCAATCACATATAACGATAAAATAGGTTGAATACTAAAGTGTGCAACTTGCACTAATGTAGAAGTTAACATCACTATTAACAAGACTGGATGTCCGATAATATGTTGTATCACTTCTTTTGAGGAGTAAGAACGTCTATCTTTGACGTCCGATACTTTCAATTGTAATTCCTTTATGCCAAATTTGACGATAAAGGCAGATAAGAAGATTGATATGGAGACTAATTGAAACGTTGCTCCGTAACCGATATTATCTGCAATGACTCCACCAAATAGTGGTCCCATTAGCGTACCTGTTACACTCGCCGTTTGTAATGTACCTAAAACTTTTCCTGCTGTTTTTTTCGGTGTTTGTGTCGAAATAAACGCTTGTGACATTGGAATGAAACCTGTAAATATTCCCATGAAAAAACGTAACATAAATAATTGGAAAACCGATGTTGCAAATCCCATTAATAAGACAGATAAACCTAAACCAGTTGCCGATATAATTAAAATATTTTTACGACCATATTTATCCCCAATTTTTCCCCATATAGGTGAAAAAATAAATGCGGTCACGAATGTTACCCCAAAGATTAATCCTGACCATGTTTGCACATAGCTTTCTGTAAAATTCCCGAGTGACTCAATATACAACGAAATAAACGGGAGAATCATCGTCATACTACTCGCAATAAAAAAGTTCGCAAACCACATTATTGTGACATTCCGACGTACTACATTCTCTTGATATACGATAAATAAACACTTCTCTCTTTTTTATTTTCTATATATAGTATAACGAATCTATGTTGCAATCGTAAGTTATCTGCTCATAAACATTGTTATGGCGCAGTTTATGGAAACGCTATCCCTTATACGTAACATAGATGAAAGTGCTTCACGATGTTCATGATTTGAACATCTTTTTCTAGCCATTGCTCATACATTTCTTTTACAGACAACCCAATGTTTTCTCAATTGGTTAGTATCATATATAACATGTAATTGGAAAATGTGTATCTTACTTGTTCGCCAAATTCATTCGTATACCAGTGCATACGTACTTCCATCGAATCTATTCGTTTTGGATTTTTAGCAGATACAGTTGTAACAATCGAAGGATTAATTAATTCATTTAATTTAAATTTCATTTGTTCGCAAAATATTTGGTCCAAAACCAAATAAGGAACAGGCACTAAGTGAAGCAATAATGCCTAGACTAATGATTACTTTACTCCAACTTTTCAATTAAATCCCTCCAATCGCAATATTGTATTTTAAGACTTGAGACTGTTCCTACATCACGAATACTGGTATTATTAATAATTATAGATTATTTTACAGACAAATGTTGAGAAAATAAAAGAAATCTATCATAATAGACGAGGATATATTAGTAGTATGAGGTGATTGTAGTGAGAAAGATAGGACGTAATGAGCCATGTCCTTGTGGAAGTGGATTAAAATATAAAAAGTGCTGTTTGAAGAAAAATGTTATTCCATTTAGTCCTGAACAGTTAGATGAACAACTAATCGATCTATCTACAGAAATGATCGAGTATGGTTTAAAGTCATATAAAGATAAAATTAATGAAGCATTAACTAAATATGGAAATATGTATGGCATCGGTGAAAAAACAGAAGATAAAGATCATTTTATTGCTTTGAGTTTGCCATGGATTTTAATTCATGAACGAATGATAGACGGTCAAACGATTTATGAGCAATTTGTAAATGAAAAAATGGATACAATCAAGCATGATACGATTAAAAAAGCATTGCATAATTGGAAAGATGCTAGTTCATCTTTTTATGAAATAGTGAGTATAGAAAATAAAGAAAAAAATTATATTAGCATTCAAAACGTCTTGACAGAAAAAGAGCATACGATTCAAATTAAGGGGATTACAGAGGAAAACATCGGAAACTTTATCGTTGGAACATTGCTTCAAGCTGTAGAAGCAGATCATTTTCTATATGCATCTATTGGACTTCCAGCAGAGATGAAAGATTGGATAG
>DXHX01000108.1 GCA_019113205.1 Candidatus Pseudogracilibacillus intestinigallinarum
CATCTGAATTTTATTTATTGCATCTATTTTTGCTGTAGTTGCATCTAAAATTCCTTTATTGCATCTGTTTTTGTAGTAGTTGCATCTGAATTACCTTTATTGCATCTGTTTTTGCTGTAGTTGCATCTGAATTTCATTTATCGCATCTGTTTTTGCTGTAGTTGCATCTGAATTACCTTTATTGCATCTGTTTATGTTGTTGTTGCATCTGAATTACCTTGATTGCATCTAAGATTCCTTTATTGCATCTATTTTTGCGGTAGTTGCATCTAAAATTCCTTTATCGCATCTGTTTTTTTCCGTAGTCGCATCTACAATTTCATTATCGCATCCTTTCAATCCAGAGTCGCACCTACTACACTCGCCATCGCATCTACCAGTGACACTAGTTACCCTAAACGTGCATGCTTGACAATCGCATATAGTATGTATATATTTAACAGTATATAAGAAAGAAACGTTGATGTGGAATAGTATAGTTTCTACCTCTTTTTACAGAAAGGGAATGGCGATGAGAATTTCCGAAAGAGCGAACTAGAACCTACCAGCTGAGTTTGTGTTATCTCCTCTATAACATGGGGATAACGCACGGTACATGCCGTTATAATGTAAGAGTGTATATACGAGAAGCAAGCCATCAATCATTCGTATGTAAACAAGGGTGGTACCACCAAATCCTCGGTCCCTTATTGGATTTCGGGGGTATTTTTATGTTTTTTTGATTGAAAATAATACAAGTGTGAGGGAATAATAATGAGTAAAAAGAAACAATTTGTGGAACAAATTACGTCGATGGAAGAAGACTTTGCACAATGGTATACAGACGTTGTCAAGGAAGCTGAATTAGTTGATTATGGTCCGGTTCGTGGGACGATGATCATTGAACCATATGGTTTTGCGTTATGGGAGAACATTCGTGATGAACTCGACCGTCAAATTAAAGAAACGGGACATGAGAACGTACAATTCCCACTATTTATTCCTGAAAGTTTATTACAAAAAGAGAAAGATCATGTAGAAGGTTTCGCACCTGAAGTTGCATGGGTAACACATGGGGGAGATGCCGAATTAGGAGAACGTATTTGTGTTCGTCCAACATCTGAAGTGCTTTTCTGTGATTATTATGCAAACAAAATTCATTCTTACCGTGATCTACCGAAATTATATAACCAATGGGCAAACGTAGTTCGTTGGGAAAAAACGACACGCCCATTTTTACGTTCGTTAGAATTTTTATGGCAGGAAGGACATACGGCACATGCGACACGTGAAGAAGCTGCAGAAGAAACAGACCGTATGTTAGAAGTATATGCAGATGTAGTAGAAAATTACTTAGCGATTCCTGTGTTAAAAGGTCGAAAAACAGAATCAGAAAAATTCGCTGGTGCAGAATATACATTAACGATCGAAACATTAATGCATGACGGTAAAGCACTACAAGCCGGCACGTCACATTTATTTGGTGATGGATTTGCACGTGCATTTGATATTACGTATTTAGATAAAGAAGGGAAACAACAATACGTACACCAAACTTCATGGGGAATTACAACTCGTTTAATTGGAGCCCTTATTATGGTACATGGTGATAATCGTGGATTAGTAATTCCGCCAAAAATTGCACCGAAACAAGTAATGATTGTACCGATCGCACAACATAAAGAAGGTGTCTTGGATCGTGCATATGACTTACGTGATCAATTAGCAAAAATTGCACGAGTGGATATTGATGCGAGCGATAAAATGCCTGGATGGAAGTTTAATGAATGTGAAATGAAAGGTTATCCAATTCGTGTAGAAATTGGTCCGAAAGATATCGAGAAAAATCAAGCAGTACTTGTTCGTCGTGATACAGGCGAAAAGGAATTTATAGCATTAGATGAGATTGAAGCACGCGTTCCAGCTTTATTAGAAGAAATTCAACAAAACTTATTTGATCGAGCATTCGAACATCGCAACAAGAAAACAACTGCTGTGAAGAGCATCGAAGAAATGGAAAAAGCATTAGAAGAAAATGCTGGATTTATGAAAGCAATGTGGTGTGGAGAAGAGGCTTGTGAAGAGGAAGTAAAAGAAGCATTACAAGTTACATCAAGATGTATCCCAAGAGAACAAGAGAAAATTGCTGACACATGTTTCTGCTGTGGAAAAGAAGCGGATAAAATGGTGTATTGGGCAAGAGCATATTAATATAGATAACACCTTTAACTAGTGAACCATCTTCTAGTTAAAGGTGTTTTGTATGAAATATATTAAATAGGTGGTTGGGAAAAACTAAAAAACAATATTTTTAGACATTATAGCGGTTTTACATGAATTAAAAGACTTTTTTTCGTAGAGCGTATTTTACTTTGTTTTTCATGTAATAGTTGTCTATCTATATTATAATAAAAACTAAACAGTAATATGAAGGAGAAAGAATATGGAAGGAAATAGACCAGTCATCATTGGGGTAGCAGGAGGAAGTGGTAGTGGGAAGACTTCTGTTACACGTGCGATATGTGAGCGTTTTGGGGAAGAAAAAATATTAGTTATTGAACAAGACTATTATTATAAAGACCAAAGTCATTTAACTTTTGAAGAAAGATTGGAAACAAATTATGATCATCCGCTCGCATTTGATAATGAATTATTAGTGGAACATGTAAAAACATTATTAAACAATAAACCGATTGAAAAACCGGTATATGATTATAAATTGCATACGCGTTCCCAAGAAGTGATCCATGTAGAGCCAAAGCAAGTCATCATCGTTGAGGGAATACTCATTTTAGAACATTTACCTTTAGTCGACTTAATGGATATTAAAGTATTTGTCGATACAGATGCGGACGTACGAATTATTCGCCGTTTATTACGAGATATTAAAGAACGTGGTCGCTCATTAGATTCAGTTATTCAGCAGTACATAGAATCAGTAAGACCGATGCATTTACAATTTGTTGAACCCGCGAAAAGATATGCAGATATTATTATTCCTGAAGGTGGAGAAAACCATGTTGCAATTGATTTACTCGCAACAAAAGTAAAGCATATATTAGATGATGTCCAATCATAATTAAATTAAAAAACGTTTTTTAATTTCTGGAGTGATAATCATACATGTGTTATCCGTACGAACTATTTTATGGCGGTGTTTCGCAAAGAGGCGGTAGGCGGTGTTTCGGATAACCGGTGGAATGATCACAAATGTATAAAAAACTTTCCAATGTGCCGGTAAATATTTGCAAATGTGTAATACGGCGGAAGAGGCAGTATACGCTCTATTTTCATCGATGAAAACAAGACTATCGATGTCGTGTCGTAAATGATTTAGCGCAAGTAATTCTTGACCGATATCACTCTTTAGGGATGCGAAATGGAATAAAGCGTCCGGGTCTCTTCGAATGATAAACTGTACACTTTTATTGCAAACATTACACTCGCCATCAAATAAAATAATTTTCATTTTCCTATCCTCCTTATGTGTAAAAAACGGTTTGGATCATTGTCATTGCAATCCAAACCGTTTTATATTATACAAGTTCTTTTTCTAATGCAGCTAAACGCTCAGCAACTTCTTCTTCCGTTAAACCTTGTTCTTTCACATATAAATTTCTTTCGCTACGACGGCATGCATCTGTACATCCGCGTAAATATTTATGTTCATTTTCTTCAGAACATAAAATTTGTTTGTTACAAACTGGGTCTGCACAGTTTACATATCGCTCACATGGTTCACCGTCAAAATGGTCACGTCCAATGATAACATGTTCTTTATGGTTAACAGGTACAGTTAATCTGTTATCGAAAACATAGCACATACCGTCCCATAGTTCTCCTTGAACTTTCGGATCTTTTCCATATGTGACGATACCACCTTCTAATTGAGCAACATTGTCAAAACCTTCACGTTTCATCCAACCTGTGAAAATTTCACAACGAATGCCACCCGTACAATATGTTAAGATTTTTTTCTTTCCTTCAAAAAGGTCTTTATTTTCTTGAACCCATTCAGGCAATTCACGGAAGCTATCGATGTCAGGGCGAATCGCTCCACGGAAATGTCCTACATCATATTCATATTCGTTTCTTGTATCTAAAATAATGGTATCTTCATCTTGCATCGCTTCGAACCATTCTTCCGGAGATAAGTATTCTCCCGTAATTTCGTTCGGATCAACTTCTTCATCTAAACGTAATGTGACGAGTTCTTCTCGTGGACGAACATGCATCTTTTTGAATGCATGGCCATCATGTTCATCAATTTTAAAGAATGTGTCTTTAAAACGTTCATCAGCATGCATATGTTCCATATATTTTTCCGTTTGTTCCACTGTTCCAGAGACCGTACCATTAATTCCATTATGATTTACTAAAATACGTCCCTTTAAGCCTAATTCATTACAAAAATCTAAATGATCTTTTGCAAATTGTTCATGATCCTCGATCGGCACGAACTTGTAATACAGTAATACTTGATACTTTTCCTTTTCCATTTTACTTACCACCTATAATAATATTTACAAGATATTTTATCGGTAGCATAACGATTTTTATTACCTTGCAATTTATTATTATAACATTTTTCATGCTATTATGTAATAAATGCAAACATTTATACGAAGTTTATTTACTCTTTTGTCATAATTTTGTATAGTGATATAAATAGACTAAATATTGCATAAATTTATATTGTAAGGGGGAATGAAAGTGGAAGAACAACGTGATCAATGGACATCCAAAATTGGATTCATATTATCGTCTGCTGGTGCAGCGATTGGTCTTGGTGCAATTTGGAAATTACCATATGTGACAGGAATGAGCGGAGGAGGAGCATTTTTTCTTATTTTCGTTATTTTTACATTGTTAATTGGACTGCCAATGCTAATTTCTGAATACATTATCGGTCGTGGTGCAGGGAAAGAGGCGATAAGTGCTTATAAAAAACTTGCCCCCGATAGTTTTTGGGTATGGGTTGGCCGTATCGGTGTACTCGGTTGTTTTTTATTATTAACATTTTATAGTGTAGTTGGTGGTTGGGTACTAATTTATACGTTCAAAAGTTTGATTGGGCAAGTGATACAAACTGGGGCAGATTACGAAGGGTTATTCGTCTCTGTTATTACGAGCCCGACAGTGACATTAGGCGGCCTTTTATTATTTACATTATGTAATGTAGTCGTTATTTCCTTTGGGATAAAAAATGGAATCGAACGTGCGAATAAATATATGATGCCATTGCTATTCATTTTTTTCTTAATTATTGTCGTACGTGCGTTAACATTAGAAGGAGCGATGGAAGGGGTAAAATTCTTTTTAGCGCCTGATTTTTCTAGCATTACAGGAGAAGCTGTTTTATATGCATTAGGGCAATCCTTCTTCTCTTTAGCAGTCGGATTTTCTTGTATGGTGACATATAGTTCCTATTTGAAAAAGGATGTTAACTTAACGAGTTCAGCAGGATCTGTCGTCGGGATGAATATTTTCGTTTCGTTATTAGCAGGGCTTGCGGTGTTTCCAGTCGTTTTCGCTTTAGGAATGGAACCAACGGAAGGACCTGGATTACTATTCATGGTTTTACCAGCAGCTTTTGGGGAAATTCCATTCGGTGCATTTTTCTTAAGTTTATTTTTAATTTTATTTTTATTTGCGACATTAACATCTTCTTTCAGTTTATACGAAATTATCGTATCAGCATTTACAGCAGATGGAAAACGTTCACGCACAACTGTTACGATGATGCTAGGGGCGGTATTGTTTATCGTTGCAATTCCAGCAGCATTATCGGATAGCTTACTGTCAGATGTATCGATAGCAGGAAAGAGCATTTTTGATGCAACAGATTATTTAGTAAGTAATATTATGTTACCTCTCGGAAGTTTATTAATCGCATTATTTATTGCATACAAAATGGATAAAACATTAGTAAAGGAACAATATCATATCGGTTCAACGAGCAATTCGAGTTTATATGGATTATGGAGAGTATTAATGTCTATCGTTGTTCCATTGACTATTATCGTCGTTTATTTAAATATGTTAGGAATTGTTGGAGATACAATGTAAGTAAGTTGGAAATTTTTAAATAATTTAGCAATTCGCTTGCAATTTTGTTCCATAAGGAGTAAAGTAGTATGTAGCAAAAGGCAATTGAGTAATAAAATACTTTACGATCTCTTTTATCAAGTAGGTGTAAAGGTATTGATTCAATTACTTTGCACGATATTTGTATAAGGAGGTCATTCATAATGATGACTGGTAAAGTTAAATGGTTTAACGCTGAAAAAGGATTTGGATTCATCGAGCGTGAAGACGGAGACGACGTATTCGTACACTTCTCAGCTATTCAATCTGAAGGATTCAAAACTTTAGAAGAAGGTCAAGACGTTGAATTCGAAATCGTCGAAGGAGAGCGTGGACCACAAGCAGCTAACGTTTCTGCACTATAATTGGTAAACGTAAAAGGACTTTTCAATGTGAAAAGTCCTTTTTTTGATTGGATAGAAGCATTAAATTTTTTATTACATACATTTAAAAAAGTTCATGGGAGGGGTGCAAGGATGGATACTTTCAAACAAGAATGGTTTGGGAATGTTCGGGCAGATATTTTAGCGGGTATCGTTGTTGGACTAGCTTTAATTCCTGAAGCATTGGCATTCGCGTTTATTGTCGGTGTAGATCCACGAGTAGCGTTGTATGCTTCTTTTACGATAGCAGTTATTATCTCATTTGTCGGTGGACGGCCTGGATTAATATCTGCAGCAACAGGTGCGATGGCTTTAGTCCTTGTTACTTTAATGGCAAATCACGGATTGGAATATGTGCTGGCAGCAACTATTTTAACGGGCATTATCCAATTCTTTCTAGGTTTATTTGGAGTAGCCAAGTTGATGCGTTTTATTCCAAACTCCGTTATGTTAGGATTTGTGAATGCATTAGGTATTATGATTTTTATGACACAGATGCCTTATTTAATTGGTTTTAATACGATGACTTATCTTTTTGCCATTATTACGTTAATTTTAGTATATGTAATTCCACGTTTTTTAAAGATTATTCCAGCCCCGCTCGTTGCTATCGTTGTAATGACAACTATCGCTTTGTTAGCGGATATTAATCTTCAAACAATTGGAGATCTCGGAACGATGCCAAATACATTGCCAACATTTTTTATACCAAATATACCAATGACATTTGAGACATTGAAAATAATTTTACCTTACGCTTTAGCTCTATCCATTGTAGGTTTACTTGAATCGTTATTAACGTCACAAGTGTTAGACGATATGACAGACACTGAAAGTGATAAAAATAAAGAAGCTCGCGGACAAGGGATTGCTAATTTTGTAAATGGATTTTTTGGTGGAATGGCTGGTTGTGCATTGATTGGACAATCAGTTATTAATGTAAAGTCAGGTGGTCGTGGGAGACTATCTACGTTTACGGCTGGAATCTTTTTAATGTTTTTAATTATTGTGTTAGGAGATATCGTTGCAAAAATACCGATGCCAGTTCTCGTAGGGGTTATGATTATGGTAAGTATGACGACCTTTAATTGGGGTTCATTTAAATTTTTAAAACAAGCCCCAAAATCAGAGTCAATTGTGATGATTACAACCGTTATCATTATTTTATATACACAAAATTTAGCAATCGGGGTTGTCATTGGCGTTATCTTAAGCTCCCTTATGTTTGTCGGGAAAATTTCGCAAGTAACAGTAATAAAGCAAAATGCGGAATATAAAGTGCAAGGTCCTTTATTCTTTGCTTCGACAACGAAATTTATTCAATATTTTCGTCACATAGAAGAAGGTAGTATCGTCATTAATTTTATCGATAGTCACTTATGGGATGAATCAGCTGTAGGAGCCATCCTAAAAGTAAAACATAAACTAGAAGAAAAGGGTGTGCAAGTTCGTATCGTTGGTTTAAATTCAATGAGTGAACAAATATATGAACAATTAAAGTAAGGAGTGGTTTTATGAGGATTGCAGTGGCGATTGACGGTTCTGAAAATGCATTGCGTGCCGCTAAACATAGTGTTTATTTGGTAAAACATCTACCAGAGGCGGTGCTAGAACTTATTTTTGTCGTCGATTTTGATAAGGTGAAAGATGATTATTTATTGACGCAAAACAAAGATAGTTTACTGTTAGAACGCGAGAAAAAAATAAAACCAGTCATACTAGAAGCTGAAAAAAATGATATTGCGACAACTGTTACCATTTTAAAAGGCAACCCAAGTCAAGAAATTATTCGTTATGTAAACAGTGAGCCGATTGATCAACTTATTCTCGGAAGCCGCGGACTAAATTTATTCCAAGAGATGATACTTGGAAGTGTCAGTCATAAAGTAATGAAACATGTGCAATGTCCTGTGACGATTGTAAAATAGCAAAATATATCATTTGTTTTTAGTGAGAGCCGTACGAAAAATATATACGAATGGGCAGCTAGTGTCGTTATTTTCACTAGCTGCCCACTCTAAACATGATAAAGGAAAGATTATTTATGAATAGTGGATGGTTTTCATATACAAACCACTATATTACATCTCTATTTCTTCTGCGTTTTCAATGACATCATCTGGTACGACGATTTCATCCACCTCGTTGTAATTTGAATATGTCATTTTCATATCTTGGTTTAAATTCATTTCTTGTTCTTCAATTTTCATATCCATATCCATCGTCATATTTAATGCTTGTACATAATAATTATCTTTATCGATCTTCATTTCATAGTTCAGAGAATTAAATGTCGTATTCTCAAAAATCTCTTCTCCCATCATTTGCATTTCATCTGGAAGAGATGCTTGAACCATTTCCATGAGAGAATCATCTAATGTTTCATCATCCGATTTAAAAATTAATAAATAATGATCATCTTTTTCTTCCACTGTGAAGTCCTTCATAAGTGGCTTCATTTGTTCTAATTGTTGTTCAACATTTGCTTGTGCCTCAGCCTGAGCTAGTAGTTGTCCTGATAATTCATCAGGTAATTTCATCCAAGTATCAGACTCAGGATCTAACATATAATAGCCGTCTTCCGTAAAGTATGCCTCTGTTTCTTGTTTTCCAGCATCAGGAATATCTGTAACAATCGTCTGTTTCATCGTCATTGGGTCCATGATGATGTCCATCGAAGTAGTAGAGTTAATATCCATTTCTTCTCCGTCCATCACCATTAATTGTTTCATATCAGCTTCTGCCGAAAAACTTTCTAAACTATTATTCGCTTCTGTCGCTTTTTGGAGAAGTTCTTCTGCATCGCTATTTCCATCTGCATCGTCCGTTTCTTCTTTCGCCTCTTCTCCGTTATTGTTTGCTTCATTGTTTTCGACGTTTTCTGTCTTTGACTCATTGTTTGTATTGTTGTTTGTAGCATTTGTATCGTTTGAATTATTGCCACATGCACTTAATACAATAAGTAACAATGCTGAAAAAATAGTTAGTAAAACTTTCTTCATCTGTATTCCTCCTCAAACTTATTCTTTATTCTGTACCACCTTTTATATGAGATAAAACATCATTTTGCAAAGACCATTCTTTTCGCTCATATTAATAGAAGAATAATAAGAAAAAAGTAGTGTGAATATGTGGTGGGAAAGCATTATAACATTTGTTATTCTGTTTTATTTGGCATTTTTTCATCTATTGTATATGATTTTGACATAGGAATAATTTTTCATATATATAAAATGATCTATTGAGAAATGGAATGTAAAAGGGTGATGAGGATGAAACGTAGTGAACGTGATCAGTTTATTATTGATCAATATAAAAATGATGAAAAGATGATGGTGTTAATTTTTACTCAGTGGTGTGTGAATCATGGCCTTGACCCTTATGTTGTATATGAAGAGGCATATCCGCATGAACGCAAAAATAATGCAATTACAGAAGCGTTAGAACAGACAGTGTCCAAAAAAGAGTCGGAAGAAATTAGTGTGGAAATTGTGCAACACGTATTACAGTTGTTTGGAAATGATGACTTAGCATTTGTCGTTCAACAATATGCAGATGCAAAAAGTAAATAATCTAATGAAAAAGTGGAACAGTGAAAGACAGCGTTCGTCTTCATATTTGTTCCACTTTTTTAATCATTCCTCATAATATTTTAATAATGCATGAATGCCGTTTTCGCCTTCTCCTTTTTCTGCTAGCTTTTTGTACATCGCTAAAGCAAGCTCTAACCCAGGCGTTTGCATATTCATTTCTTGTGCAGATTCGAGTGCAATTTTCATATCTTTAATATAATGTTTGATTGCAAATCCAGGGTCAAAATTGCCGTCAATCATTCTCGGCGCATAATTGTCCATAGACCAACTTCCTGCAGCACCTGTAGAAATGGAAGCAAGTACTTCTTTCGGATCAAGTCCAGCGTTTTTAGCGTACATTAATGCTTCACAAAGTCCGACCATTGCTGGTGCAATCGATATTTGATTCACAGCCTTCGTATGTTGCCCACTTCCGGCAGGACCTTGCAGGCGAATATTTTCTCCCATTATTTGAAATATTGGTAACATCTCATTGAAAACATTTTCTTCGCCACCGACCATAATAGCTAATTTTGCATTTTTTGCACCGACATCTCCACCAGAAACAGGCGCATCAAGAGCGTGTAAATCTTTTTCCTTTGCTTTTTCATAAATTTCTTTCGCTAAGGAAGGTTTGGATGTCGTCATATCGATTAAATATGTACCTTGTTTTGCATGGGCAATGAGACCAGCACTGTTAAAGTATACATCTTCTACATCTTTTGGTGTACCAATCATCGTAATAATGATGTCTGATTTTTTGGCGATGTTTGTAACAGAGTCTTCCCAAATTGCGCCTTCTTCCATTAATGTATGGGCTTTTGCTTTCGTACGAGTAAAAATATGTACTGGATAGCCGGCATTCATTAAATGTCGTGCCATGCTTTCGCCCATTACTCCAGTTCCTATAAAACCAATCGTTGCTTTTTCGGTCATATACTATTTCCTCCCTATTAATTTTTAGAGAATTAAGAAAATGATGCATATGCATATTTTAACATAAAATTGTTTTGAAATTAAAGAATCAAAAATATGTGTTGATGCATAGTATACAAAGGACGTTTTATTTAGGAGGGATTCGATGTTAACGAATAGAAGGAAAGAAAAATTAAAGGAGATGTTGCTTGAGCGTCAAACAGAAATGATTGAAAAAGTCGGATCAGAGGAGATTAGTGAAGAGATGACAGGAGAGTTATCGAATTATGATAACCATCCGGGTGATCAAGCGACAGAATTATATGATAAAGAAAGGTCAGCAACCTTTCAACGACATGCGGAAGAGGAATTGGAAAATATTAACGAGGCATTACATGCGATGGAAGATGGAACATATGGGATTTGTCGCGTTTGTAGTGAACCGATTTCATATGAAAGATTGCTTGCGATCCCTGCAGCAGATACATGTGTGGAACATAGTGAAAATAAAATAGATGTACCAATACAGGAGGAACGGGAACCTTTTGGGGAGATGGATATTTTCACTTTTGTCGAACGATATGGTACATCGAGCAGTTCACCGATAGATCGAAATTAAGCGGAAATTATATTTTTATCCTAATTTTTAGTTAAAAATACATGACAAGACGCATAGCATCATGTATACTAAGTACGCTTTAAGATACTTAATATAGGGAGCGTACATGAATGAATTTAAGAGAAGATATTCGAAATATCGCAATTATTGCTCACGTTGACCATGGAAAAACGACATTAGTCGATCAGTTATTACAATACTCAGGGATTTTTCAAGAACATGAACAAGTTGAATCAAGAGCGATGGACTCTGATGATATAGAAAAAGAACGTGGTATTACAATTTTATCTAAAAATACAGCGGTTCGTCATGGTGAAACGACGATTAATATTTTAGATACACCGGGACACGCGGACTTCGGGGGAGAAGTTGAGCGAATTTTAAAAATGGTAGATGGAGTTATTTTAGTCGTAGACGCTTACGAAGGAACAATGCCACAAACGCGTTTCGTTTTAAAGAAAGCATTAGAAGCAAAAATTAAACCAATTGTCGTGTTAAATAAAATTGATCGTCCGAACGCACGACCAGAACATGTCGTCGATGAAGTGCTCGATTTATTTATTGATCTTGGTGCAGATGATGATCAATTGGAGTTTCCTGTGTTATATGCATCTGCATTAAACGGAACTTCCGGAAGAGAGCCTGAAGATCAACAGCAGACGATGGATCCAATTTTTGAAACGATTATTGAATATATTCCAGCACCTGTTGATAATGTAGAAGAACCATTACAATTACAAGTGACATTACTAGATTATAACGATTATGTAGGCCGTATCGGTATTGGGCGTGTCCACCGTGGTACGATTAAAGTAGGGGACCGTGTCGTGTTAATAAAACAGGATGGAACAGAAAAAAGTTTCCGTGTAACCAAATTATTCGGTTTCTTCGGCTTAGATCGTTTAGAAATTAAAGAAGCGAAAGCTGGAGACATTGTTGCGGTTTCTGGTATGGAAAATATTAATATCGGTGAAACGATTTGCCCGGCAGATCATCTAGAGGCTTTACCATTATTGCATATTGATGAACCGACATTACAAATGACGTTTTTAGTAAATAACAGTCCGTTTGCAGGAAAAGAAGGTAAATATATTACATCTGCAAAAATTGAAGAACGTTTATTAACACAACTGGAAACAGATGTAAGTTTACGTGTTACACCGACAGAATCACCAGATGCGTGGATTGTTTCTGGACGTGGTGAACTCCATTTATCTATTTTAATTGAAAATATGCGTCGTGAAGGATTTGAATTACAAATTTCCAAGCCGCAAGTTATTACGAAGGAAATAGATGGGAAAGTTTGTGAACCGATGGAGCGCGTACAAATTGATGTGCCAGAAGAATATACTGGTGGTGTAATGGAATCAATCGGGGAACGTAAAGGAGAAATGCTCGACATGATTAACGATGGAAACGGGCAAGTTCGTCTTATTTTCACGGTTCCATCGCGTGGATTACTCGGTTATATGACAGAATTCATGTCGCAAACACGTGGCTACGGTATTTTAAACCATAGTTTCAGTGGGTATGCTCCAGTTGTAAAAGGTTATGTTGGTGGCCGCCGCCAAGGTGTACTCGTCGCACTAGAAAATGGTAAGGCGACAGCATACGGAATTTTACATTTAGAAGATCGTGGAACAATCTTTGTAGGACCAGGAACAGAGGTTTATGCGGGGATGATTGTCGGAGAACATAACCGCGAAAATGATTTAACGGTGAATATTACGCGTGAAAAACATTTAACGAATATTCGTTCCGCGCATAAAGACCAAACTTCCATTATTCGTAAAACACGCTCCATGTCGTTGGAGGAAGCAATTCAATATTTAAGTGACGATGAATATTGTGAAGTGACACCTGAATCAATTCGTTTACGTAAAAAATATTTAGATAAAAACAAACGCGATAAAATGTCGAAAAATAAATAAATACAACAAAGGACCAACACATTTTTATGAAGTGTTGGTCCTTTATTGATGATTGTGATGTGTTGCATCCGATTTGTCTGGTGTTGCATCTGCACTTCGCGTTATTGCATCCGTTTTGCTAAGTGTCGCATCTGCATCTCGCGTTATTGCATCTGTTTTGCCTGGTGTTGCATCTGCATTTCGCGTTATTGCATCTGGTTTGCTTGGTGTTGCATCTACATCTCGCGTTATTGCATCTGTTTTGCCTGGT
>DXHX01000109.1 GCA_019113205.1 Candidatus Pseudogracilibacillus intestinigallinarum
AGGATAAGCAAGGTGATGATGAAGAAGAGAAACAGACTACACAACTAGCAAAAGAAGAAACGAAAGAAAAACAACCAAAGGCTTCAAATGAAGCAAAAAAATCAAATCACCAGTCGACAAAATCTAGTACGACGAATAGTGATTCATCAACTTCGTCGAATAATGTAACAAAGAAAGAATCATCGTCTAAACCAGCACCGAAAAAGGAAACGAGCTCAAATCAATCGGACAATAAAGAAACAGAGCAATCAAAACCGAAACCAAAGCCGAAGCCTACTCCTTCTAAACCGAAGGAAGAGAAAAAAACCGTTACTTTATCTATTAAAATATCTTCCAGTGAAGTGCCACTTGGGGCTACACAAGTCACAATGAATGATGGAGAGACAGTTTTAGACGCTTTAAATCGCATTACAAAAGAAAAAGGAATTCATCGTGATGTAACAGGTGGTGGAAGTAGTGCATATGTGAAGGGCTTGGCAAATGTATATGAATTTGACCGTGGTCAAGGTAGTGGTTGGATGTATCGTATTAATGGCGTATTTCCTGATCGAGGTGTAGGTGCTGTAAAAATTCAACCAGGAGATAATATTGAATTTTTATATACATTAGATTTAGGTAAAGACCTAAATGCGAACTTACAACCGTATCGTAGATAAATAATGTACGTGAAAACCGATCTGTAAATAGATCGGTTTTCATCGTATACATAGAATATGGGGTGAATGTAATGAACAATGGCTTTCGTCGTTTTCATCCATTTATTTTATTTTTTTATTATATTGTTTCTGGATTATTAATTATGTTATACAATCATCCTGTTTTTATGATTATCGCAATGTGTTTGTTCATTGGTGTAAATATTACACATGATAATGGGAAGGCATTGAGAAAATGGATGATTCCATTATTTATTATGGGGTCTATTTTTGCTTTACTAAATCCGCTTTTAGTATCGCGAGGAACACATATTTTATTTTATGTTGATAATCGACAGATCACGTTAGAAGCATTGATGTTTGGTATAACAATGGCTTTAATGCTTATTACTGTAATTATTTTATTTGTATCTTTTAATTTGATTTTAAATGGAAATAAATTTTTGTATTTGTTTTCAAAAATTGTACCAAGAACTGCATTTTTAATGATGCTTTCTATTCGATTTGTGCCTCTTTTAAAGAGAAGATATGACGAAATTAATGCTGTTTATCGAGTGCGTGGTATGACAATGTTTCACGGTAGTTTAAAAGATCGTGCAAACAACGGGATGAATATGCTTCAAACCTTATTAACATGGTCTTTGGAGGAAGCGATTCAAACAGCAGATTCGATGCAAGCTAGAGGCTATCAATCAGGAAAGAAATCATCCTATACATTATATAAGATGACAAAAGCAGATTGGATGATGTTTAGTATATTAATAGTCATTTTAATTGTTGGTATGTTAGGGGCTAGTTTTGGATATGGAAAAATTGTTATTTATCCAACATTAGGGACATTGCAGTTTTATGCTGGTGATTGGATTGTTTTATTTTGTATGATGTTGGCAATCTCATTACCATTGATCGTAGAAGGGATTGAGTGGTTACGATGGAAATTTTAAAAGTAGACAATGTAACATTTCGGTATCCAGATATGGAAAAGAATGTACTTCAACAAATATCCTTTTCGATAGAACAAGGAAGTTTTGTTGTGTTATGTGGTGCTAGTGGAAGCGGAAAAACAACTTTGCTTCGTTTATTAAAACATGAATTAGCGCCATTTGGTAAACAAACAGGACAAATTTATTATAATGAAAAATCATTGGATGAATGGGATACGCGATTATTAACGACGGAATTTGGTTTCGTTTTTCAAGACCCTGATAACCAAATTGTTATGGATGAGGTATTACAAGAAATTGTTTTTGGCATGGAAAATATGAATATACCTTATATAGAAATGAAAAAACGTCTCTCAGAATTAGTGCACTTTTTTGGTGTAGAAGATTTACTATATAAGCAAACATCTACATTATCTGGCGGACAAAAACAGTTAATTAATTTACTGTCCATTTTATTATTACGTCCAAAAGTATTGTTGTTAGATGAACCGACATCTCAATTAGACCCTATTGCAGCGAAAGAGCTATTACAGATTTTAGAACGATTAAATAATGAAATGGGTATGACTATCATTATAGTTGAACATCGACTAGAAGATTTATTTTCCATGGCAGATAAAGTCATCATGTTAGAGGAAGGAAATATTGCATACGAAGGGAAAAGTCGTGATGTCATTAAGCAAATATATGAGAAGGATGACAAATCATTTTTACCTTATGTCCCCTCTGTCTCAAGATTGTTTTTAGCTACAGAGGAAAAGGATCCCAGAAAAGTTCCATTAAATGTGAAAGAGACGAGAACGTGGTTACATAATCGTGCCACAAAAATTACAAATAACAATCAAGAAATTATACCATTTGAGAGAAAAACCGAGACTATACTAAAGATAGAAAATATTTATTTTCAGTATGAGAAAACATTGCCATTTGTTTTGAAAGATTGTAACCTCCAAATTCAAAAAGGAGAGTTCTTTGCTTTAGTTGGTGGAAATGGAACGGGAAAATCTACATTATTACAAATTGCAATGGGTATCTTAAAACAACAACGTGGAAATGTCATTTTACGTGAAAAGAAATTGAAAAAGTATCGTTTAGATGAATTAGCTCATACATTTGCATATTTGCCACAACATCCTTTAGCTTTTTATATAGAAGAAACGATTGGAAAAGAGATGGAACGCATTATAAGTAAGCACCAAATAGAAAATGGGAAAGAAAGAATGGCAAGGATTGCTAAAAAATTAAATGTAGATCATTTATTTGACCGCCATCCAAATGATTTGTCAGGTGGAGAATTACAACGAGCAACATTAGCTTGTTTGTTGTTAAGTGAACCTGAAGTGTTATTTATAGATGAGCCAACAAAAGGACTGGACCCAATCTCGAAAGAGGCATTAGCGAAATTACTGTTACCATTACAAAAAGATGGTTTAACCATTTTTATGGTTACTCATGATATTGAATTTGCGGTACAATATGTTGATTATTGTGCTATTTTATTTGATGGACAAATTGCAGCAGAGGGAACACCGGAACAATTGTTTAAAAGCAATTATTTTTATACGACTTCGATCAATCGGGCAACAACATCTATTAACGGACCAGAAGTTCTAACGTTAGAGGAGGCGTTAAAACAATGGCAGTAAAAAATAGATGGTATATTGCTTTATCTTCAATTGTAATGTTTATTTTGCTTGTAAGTTCCATTTTATTCTTTAATTATGAATCGTATTTATTATTAAGCTTTTCAATCATTGCAATTACGATGCTTCCATTTTTTATTCGTTTTGAAGTGAAAAAAATTTCTAGTCGAGAAATAGTGATATTAGCAATATTAGCTTCGATTGCAGCTGTGAGTCGTGTGCCGTTTGCGCCATTACCTAGTGTACAGCCGACGTCGTTTGTCATAATGATTGCAGGGCTTGTATTTGGAGCGGAATCAGGATTTATCGTTGGCGCAGTTGCTGCTATTGTTTCAAATATATTTTTAGGGCAAGGCCCATGGACGCCATGGCAAATGTATGCGTGGGGAATGCTCGGCATGACTGCTGGTTTATTTCGGAACCGTTGGTGGATGAAACAGATGTGGGGCAAGTTAATATTTGGTTTTATTTGGGGATATGTATTCGGCTGGTTTATGAATTTTTGGATAATTGTTAGTTCTATTGAAAATTTCACATGGGAATTTTTTATAAGTATCTATGTTGCAAGCATATACTTTGATTTAGCACATGGATTATCTAATGTATTTTTTATCGTTATTTTTAGTGCGAGTTGGATTCGAATTTTAACCCGTTTCAAACGAAAATATGGATTGCTTGATGAGCTATCTTTATAAGTTGAGCATATATTTTGAACGGATGGAAAATGTTTACTATGCTTAAAGTTGTATGGTAGAGAAAAGGAGCATGGAAGATGACAGTTCAAACAAAACGAAAAGCAGCATATGCAATTGATGAAGCATATATTAATCGTTGGTCGCCACGTGCGTTTTCAACGAAAGAAGTAGAAGAAGAAAAGTTAAATGCAATTTTTGAAGCGGCGAGATGGGCACCATCTGCGGCAAACTGGCAACCGTGGAATTATATCGTTGCTCGTAAGGAAGAAGATCGTGCAACATTTTTATCTTTCATTAATGAAAATAATGTTGAATGGTGTAAGCGAGCACCAGTACTCGTGTTAGCTATTTCCAAAAAGACTCGCAATGAAGAGGGCGATCCAAATCCGTGGCATGCATTTGATGCTGGAACAGCTTGGGGATACCTTAGCTTAGAAGCATTTCGACAAGGATTAATTACACATGGTATGGGTGGATTTGACAAAGACAAAGCACGAGAATTACTCGAAATCCCATCCGAATATGATATTAATGCGGTTGTTGCAGTTGGTTATCATGACCCAACTACATTATTGTCTGAGCGTAATCAGCAACGCGAAGTCCCATCAGATAGAAAGCCTATCGAATCTTTCGTATTTGAAGGGAAATTTGCATAAAAGTATGAATGACTATGTTTATCCTAGAGATGAACATAGTCGTTTTTATTTTGTATTGTGGTTTGTGTTTGGGGAGAGTTCTATTGTCCATGAAAATAGGGAAGATTAGAAATTCAGGGACGCAAGCCCGCTCTACCGTCCTCGAAATCACGAAAAATCAAATCTCAAGGACGCTGGGTCGTTCTACCGTCCTCGAAATCGGGAAAAATCAAAACTCAAGGACGCTGGGCGAGTCTACCGTCCTTGAAATCGGGGAAGATTAGAATTTCAAGGACGCTGGGTCGTTCTACCGTCCTCGAAATCGGAAAAAATGAAATCTCAAGGACGCTGGGTCGTTCTATCGTCCTCGAAATCGCGAAAAATCAAATCTCAGGGACGCAAGCCCGCTCTACCGTCCTCGAAATCACGAAAAACCAAATCTCAAGGACGCAAGCCCACGCCATACTACCATCACCGACAAAGCTCAAAGGAATTTTTCCAGTTCAACCCATCCCACTACCACAAAAAACTAAAACACCAATTCCATCCCCAACCGCGCACAACCGAACTTCCCTTACAATGATGAAATTATCCCAGCCCCGTTATGTATCAGCTTGATTCCCGCGGAAGCGCCACCTAGTACCCCTATCCCTAAAGCACTCCTAATAATTTTAAGCAATTGACATACACGAACTGCGAATAGTTTCATACGTTATAGCGATGGAAGTTTAGAGCTTGGAGGGATGAGACTGACAAAGCGAACAATAACGATTCTTGGTGGAGATAAAAGAAGTGTGTATTTAGCGGAAATGTTCAAGCAAGATAGTTATGATGTGACGACTTTCGGATTTGACGAAGAAGTTCACAATTGTAAGCGTGCTGAAAACTTACAAGCGGCGATGGATGGTGCACCAATTTTAATTGGGCCATTACCGTTTGCGAACAAAGTGGGTAATTTAAATGCGCCATTATGTAACGAAAAAATAGCAATAGATCATATCATCAATGAAATGAAGAAAGATCAAATTTTATTTGGTGGGCATATCGAAAAAAAGTGGATGGAAAAAGCATCTAAAGCAAATGTTCAAATAGTTGATTATTTCCATGATGAAGCACTTCAAGTGAAAAATGCAATCCCGACAGCGGAGGGGACGATACAACTCGTCATGGAAAAATTGCCGACGACGATTCATGGAGCAAACATCATTGTGCTCGGATTTGGTCGAATTGGAAAAGTGCTTGCACATTTATTTCGGCAAATGGGGGCAAATGTATCTGTTGGAGCGAGAAAATCTGCAGATTTTGCCTGGATCACTCAGGCTGGTTACCGACCAATTCATATAAGCGAGATGGCAACAATTTTTCAAGAGATGGATGTGATCGTTAATACGATTCCAGTGCAAATTGTTGGAATGTCGAAGTTGGTCAATATAAGAAAGGATGCATTGCTTATTGATGTGGCTTCACATCCCGGCGGTATTGATTTAGAAGCGGCAAAAACGTTACATGTTACACCGTTACAAGCGTTAGGTTTACCTGGAAAAGTTGCACCGAAAAGTGCTGCGAAATATATGAAAGAAACGATTGAAAATGCAATGAAAAAGCTGGAGGGTTAAAATGGGGAAGTTAAGAGTAGGGTTTGCGCTGACAGGATCATTTTGTAATTTCGAAGTCGTATTAAATGAATTAGAAAAATTAGCGGAAAACGATCATATCGAACTTTTTCCGATTATGTCAGAAGCCTCGAGCAGTTTTGATACGAGATTTGGGAAGGCGAAAGATTGGCGAAAGCGAATTAAAGAGATTACTGGAAATGATATTATTGAAACGATTGTAGAGGCAGAATTAGTTGGTCCGAAAATGAATTTTGATACGATCATCGTTGCACCTTGTACAGGAAATACGTTGGCAAAATTAGCGAATGCCATTACAGATACGACAGTGACGATGGCATGTAAAGCACAGTTAAGAAATATTAAACCGATTGTTTTAGCGATTGCAACCAATGATGGATTGAGTGCGAACGGTAAAAACATTGGTACATTATTAAATGCGAAAAATGTTTATTTTGTCCCGTTTGGGCAAGATGATATAGAAGGAAAGCCAAATTCATTAGTGGCTCATTTTCATCTTATAGAGGAAACGATGGATGCGGCATTAAAAGGAAAGCAATTTCAACCATTGTTAGTATAAAATAAAGGTTGGGTATTCATCCCAACCTTTATTTTTTGATGACGTAAGTTGTATCATCACATTTTCCTTCTGTTTGTTTGGTGAAAATGAATGTCCATGGCATAGAGTGGTGTGCCGGAATGACAATAGGCACAGTAAAATAGTCTGCGTATGTAACAGTATCATGTATATATTTCATATAAATATTTTTTAATTCCATGGACGCCTTTTCATTGTTATGAATGAGCGTCGTAACGAGGAGATCGCCATGATGATTGACCGCTTCCCATAAAAATGTAAATGAAATTCCTGCATCAATTTGCAAATTAGAAAAAACATCACAAATTTTATCATGGTCCTGTTTACTAATCGTTCTTTCCCAAGCATCTTCAAAAAACAATTTTTGCATCGTGTTTATCTTCCTTTCTAAGCGATATAAATGAAATAAACGATTCCGAGTGAAACGATGAAAGAGCTTAGGACATAAATAAAAGCAAGTCCATATTGATCATTCAAAATAAATTCCATCGTTTCCTTACCGAATGTGGAAAATGTTGTGTATGCACCACAAAAGCCAATGGTAAGTATGTAAAATAACGCATTTGTAAGCTCCATTTGTAATAAAAATCCGAGCAATACTGCACCAGTAATATTGGCAATCCATGTTCCGACGGGGGATGAATTCGATATGTTTGCAAGAAAAAACCGTGCGATACTACCGAAAAATCCTCCAATACTAACATATAACATTGGAAGTAACATTATGACTCGCCTCTTTCTTTCGTCATTTTTGTAGCGGCAATGATGCCGAGAAGACTTGCGAGTAGTCCAAACAGAACCGTTCCAATTATATAAAGGATGGCAACGTTCATCTCTGAAAAGGATAATTCGATTGCTTCTACAATAATCGTCGAAAAAGTCGTATATGAGCCGATAAGTCCAGTAGTAAGAGCGGTAAAAGTTGTTTTAGAAAAAGCATTCTTTATCGCTGGTGAAAATGTAATAAACGTTAAAATGAATGCACCAGTAATGTTAACAAAAAATGTGGCAAGAGGCAAAGACCCGAATGATTCAAATAGGATAAAAGAAGAGAGGAGGAAGCGGAGGCTCGCTCCAATCATTCCTCCTATTCCAACTGCAATATATAGTCGCATTTTAAGCACTCTGGCATGTCGGGCATAAGCCGTATACTTCAAACTTATGGCCATCAATTTTATATGCTCCTAAAATACGCTCTACCTCATCCATCGGGCATAAATGAATTTTCTTCGCCTTGCCACAAGCATTACAAATGAAGTGGTGATGGTGCGTCGTTCCACAATTCATGCGGAAATGTTTTTCCCCTTTTAATTCTGTCGATTCTAACACGCCTAAATCATCGTATAAATGTAAATTACGATAGACTGTATCAAAACTTATTCCAGGAAATGTTGCTTCCATATACGTATATAGTTCCTTTGCGGTGAAGTATTTATCCTCTTTTGCAAAAAAATGTAAAATATGTTCTCGACGATTCGTCATTTTAAATCCATGTTTTTGTAATGTTTGAATAGCTTCTTTCACATTCATACTGTTCGACTCCTTTTACGAAGTGTATTCATACTTAAAGCGATAAGCAAGATTAGAATAGAAACGACAACAATTGTCCCACCTGGTGGGATATTTAAATAATAACCTGAAATAAGTCCTGTAATGACGGCAATTTCAGCAAAAATAATCGAATAAAAGATTAACTGTTTAAAGCTTACAGCAAAACGCATCGCACTCGCAACTGGAAGTGTCATTAAAGCTGAAACGAGTAATACACCAACAATCCGAATCGAGGCTGCAATGACGAGCGCTGTTAAAATAATGAATAAAAAATGAATCCTTTTTGCGTGAATACCTGAAACGGTCGCATGTTCTTCATCAAAAGATAATGTGACAAGTTCTTTGTAAAATAAAATAATTAAAACAATCACAAAAATGGCTATACCGACAATCGTGTAAAAATCAAGTCGGCTAACTGCAGAAACAGATCCGAATAAAAAGTTAAATAAATCTGTATTAAATCCATTTGCTAATGAAATGAAAATAACACTCAACCCAACTCCACCACTTAATATGATTGGTATACCTATTTCTTGGTATGCCGTATAAACGGAGCGTAATTTTTCAATTAAAATGGCACCGATAATGGAAAAGCCCATCCCACTATAGACGGCATTGATTGGCAGTAAAAATTGTTTCTCCATATATAATCCGAATGCAATTCCTGCTAATGTAACATGGGAAAGTGCATCTGCTAGTAAAGAAAGACGGCGGACGACTAGAAACGTACCGAGCAATGGAGCGATAATGCCGATAATAATCCCTGTTAAAAATGTATGACGTAAAAAATCAAATTGTAGTATGTCTTGTATCATAAGAACCTCCATTATTCATGGTCATGGACGACGATTTGTACTGGATGTCCATAAATTGCTGATAATTGTTCAGGGGACAGGGCAGAGTATTCTGCAGATTTCCCGTGAAAGTGTAATGTTTTATTTAAACAAACGATATTTGTCGCGTGTTCGGTCATTGCCCCAGTATCATGTGTGACGAGTAATAAGGTTAAATTATTTTCTATATTTAATTTGTGTAGTAAGTCATAAAACCGTGCCACGTTTTGGTGATCGACGCCGACAGTCGGTTCGTCTAATATAAGTAATTCAGGTTCATTCACGAGTGCGCGGGCAATGAAGACTCGTTGTTGTTGTCCACCAGATAAGTTGCCGATATTTTGATATGTGTATGCTCCCATATCAACTGCATCAATGGCAGCTAAAATTTTCTCTTTTTCTTTTTTACGGAAAAATTTAAAATACCCGATTTTTGCTGTTAAGTCCAATGCGACGACTTCATATACTGTCGCAGGAAAGCCTTTGTTAAATGTGTTTGCTTTTTGCGAAACAAAACCGATCCGATTCCAATCGTGAAAATGATCGATTGGTTGATCGAGTAAAAATACTTTACCAGTATCTGGTTTCAATAATCCTAAAATAATTTTAATAAGTGTTGTTTTTCCCCCACCGTTTGGACCGACAAGTCCCATGAAGTCGCCACGTTTAATTTCTAAATTTACATTTTCTAATACAGGCTTCGCTTCATATTGATAGCTAATGTTTTCCAAACGGATGACTGTGTCTGACAAAGCAATACCTCCTTATATAGTTCATTTTCTAGTATGTGTTATTTTGTAATTTCATCTAATACTTGTAAGTTTTCTTGCATAATGGACATATAATCTCGCTCCATATTGAGATCGTCTTCTGTTAATGTTTCTAAGTTATGAATGTATACATCTTTCGCCTCTAAATTTTCTTGAATAATCGATGCAACATGATTAGAACTATTTTTTTCAAAGACGATATAACGTAAATCAAGTTCGTTCGCTTTTTTTACTAGCGCAACGAGTTCGCGTTGGGAAGGTTCATCACTTGATGAAATACCACTAATCGCAAGTTGCTCGATACCGTAACGTTCTTCCCAATATCCGTATGCAGCATGTGTGACGATCATTTGTTTTTCTGTTTTTTCTTTTAATGTGTTCGTAAATTGGGCATCAAGTGCTTCTAAGTCTTCTTTATATTGTAAAAAATTCTCTTCAAAAATTGCTTCATGCTCTGGATACAATGCGCTTAAATGGATTTTAATCCGTTCTCCCATGTCAATCATACGGAGTGGATCAAACCAAATATGTGGATCTAGATCATGGTGATGTCCGTGATCATGATGGTCATGCTCATGGGCTTCATCAGCTTCACGGAAGATGGAATCATCTTCGCCGATTTCAAGGAAGTTTGTGTCTTCTAGTTGTAAAGCCTCTTCTGTTCGTTCTGCAAAACTTTCCATGCCTGCCCCGACATAAATGAATAAGTCGCTTCGAGCGATATGCGTTAATTGCCTCGTTGTCGGTTCATATGTATGGGCATCTACTCCTGGTGGGTATAAAGATTCGACGGTTGCAAGATCTCCAGTGATTTGTTCTGTTGCATATTGCACAGGATAAATAGATGTATAAATAGTTAAAGCTGTTTCTTTTTTAGGTGCCTCATTGGAGCAGCCGAATAGAAACAAGCTAGCCGTTATGGATAGTACGATTTTTTTCAAGAGAGAATCCTCCT
>DXHX01000010.1 GCA_019113205.1 Candidatus Pseudogracilibacillus intestinigallinarum
ATTAACCATTATATCCGCAAGTTAAACACGATTTCCTCGTACACTTGCGAAATTAACCATTATATTCGCAAGTTAAACACAATTTCCTCGTATACTTGCGGAATTAACCATTATATCCGCAAGTTAAACACGATTTCCATGTACACTTGCGGAATTATGCAATATATCCGCAAGTTAAACGTGAATTCCTCGTACACTTGCGAAATTAACCATTATATTCGCAAATTAAACACAATTTCCTCGTACACTTGCGGAATTAACCATTATATCCGCAAGTTAAACACGATTTCCATGTACACTTGCGGAATTAACCATTATATCCGCAAGTTAAACACGATTTCCTCGTACACTTGCGAAATTAACCATTATATTCGCAAGTTAAACACAATTTCTTCGTATACTTGCGGAATTAAAACGGATATTCACAAGGTAACCTGCATCCACCCAAAAAGCGGCTTCACTAACTAATCCACAACAAAATATCATAGACAAGTTCTAATAATAGGCATCTCTCCATATATATCAATGATGAAGCATAATTGAACATATAGGAGGTATTTTTTGTGAGTGATAAAAACAAGCCGAACGGGAGCCCGCAAAATAAAAAACAACAACAATTAGATAAATATCGGATTAGCAATAAAAATAAACCAATGACTACGAATGTCGGTAGAAAAATATCAAATGATGAAGAACAGTTAAAAGTAGGTCCCCGTGGCCCCTCATTACGAGAAGACCATCAATACTTGGAGAAAATGACTCATTTTGTAAAAGAAGAGATACCTCAACGAGTGGTACATCCAAGAGGCTATGGTGCACACGGAATATTTGAATGCTACCAATCGATGAAACATGTGACAAAAGCGGGCTTCCTTTCAGAACCTGGAAAAATCACTCCCGTATTCAACCGTTTTTCAACAGTACAAGGACGAAGTGGTTCAAAGGATACGGCAAGAGATATGCGATGTTGGGGAGCAAAATTTTACACAGAAGAAGGAAACTATGATTTAACAACAATTAATAATCCTGTATTAATTAACCAAGATGCAATGAAATTCCCTGATGCAATGCACGCTTATTTTAATAATATTCGTGATGATATGCCAACTGCTTCAGGAGCACATGACACATTTTGGGACTATGTTGCTAACAATCCAGAAGGTCTACACCAAGTACTTTGGATTATGTCTGATTACGGAATTATAAGAAGTTATCGGATGATGTCCGCTTGGTCCATCAACACATATTTGTTCGTAAATGCTGAAGAAGTGGCAACCTTTGTCCGCTTCGTATGGAAACCTGTCCTCGGAGACCATGCACTCCTTATGGATGAAGCACAAAAAATCGGTGGCATTGACCCCGACTTCCATAGAAGAGATTTGAGAGAAGCGATTGACAGAGAAGCCTATCCAGAATACGAATTAGGGGTACAATTAATTCCACAAGAAGATGAATTTAAATACGATTTCGATATTCTAGATCCAACGAAATTTTGGCCTGAAGAATTGATACCTGTAGAACTTGTCGGAAAACTTACATTGAACAAAAATGTAGACAATTATTTTGCTGAATCCGAACAAGTAGCATTTAGCCCTGGAAACGTTGTACCGGGAATTGATTTTTCTAATGATCCAGTTTTACAAGGGAGATTAGCCGCTTACCTACCAGCTCACTACCACCGACTTGGTCCAAATTTTCAAGAATTACCTATTAACCAATCGCTTTGTCCATTTCATAACAACCAACGTAGAGGTGCCAATCGATATCGAATCGATGTAGACGAAGTTTGGTACCATAAAAACGCTATTGCCAATAACACTCCATTCACTTCCACCCCAGAAGAAGGTGGATATGTTCATTATCCAGAAAAAGTAGAAGGAAGAAAAATTAGAGCCCGAAGTAAATCCTTCATGGATTATTATTCCCAGCCGAGAATTTTTTGGAACAGTATGTCGCCCGTTGAAAAACATCATTTAATAGAAGCATTAAGTTTTCAAATAGGTAGTTGTATACGTGAAAGTGTCAGACAGCAAGCGGTGAACATTCTTGTAAATGTCGACAAAGAACTCGCTTATACGATCGCGGACAATGTCGGTGTGGAGCGGCCACCTGGTAATAATGTATCCGTCTCTACACGTTATCCATCTTTAAGCATTGCAAATTCACCAAATTATGCCTACACCCAAAGGGTTGGAGTTCTCATTGGAAATAATTTTGCGGAAGAGGAAGTATTAGAGGAGATCAATCAATTAATGAAACAAGGTGTATTTGTTGATATTATTAGCCAAACGCTCGGGACGGTTGTTGGTAACCAAGGAACACCGTTAAAGGTAGATAAAACCTTTTTAACATCAAGCCCATATCTACTCGACTCACTTTATCTCGTCGGCGGCGACTTTGCCAACGAAAAACAATCATATCAAGATATGATGTATTATACGGATGTCATGTACCAGCATTTTAAACCAATCGGTATCGCAACTGATGCAACATCCCTTCTGAAAATTCATAAACAAAACAATTTAAATGGTGTCATTTTCGCAAAAGATAATCCGAATTTTTCACAAGAATTTCTCGTAGCAATTGCTAAAAAACGGTTCTGGGATAGGACATAAACTAACTTATGATGAAAGGATGCAGGACCCCACTGTATCCTTTTTTTTCTGCCTATTTTCCAATTAACACGTATACTTTTTTAAAAAGAGTGTATTTTAACATATAGACAATCTATATGTTGAGGTGAAAACATTCATGGACTGGATGATTGGAAAAAGCATTCCTCGAAAAGAAGCCGAAGAAAAGGTAACCGGATCCGCTAAATATACAGATGATAAGTCAGATGCTCAAATGTTACACGTAAAATTAAAAGTTAGTACACATGCACACGCCAAAATAAAGAAAATTGATACATCAAAAGCTGAAAAAGTGACCGGAGTACATGCCATCATCGTCGGAGACTCATTGCCATTAACAGGAACAGATATAAAAGACAGACCGATTTTAGCTTATAAAAAAGTACGCTATTTTGGAGAACCAATCGCAGCTGTCGTTGCAGAACATCCATATATTGCCAAACAAGCGGCTGCATTAATCGAAGTAACTTATGAACCACTACCAGTAATTAACACGTCAGAAGAAGCGATGAAACAAGAAGCAACTTTAATACATGAAAACTTAGCAACCTATCAAAAAACAGACAAAGTATTTCCTGAGGCAAATACAAATATCGCAAATCGTGTCAAAGTACGTAAAGGTGATATTCAAAAAGCGTGGCTACAATCGCATATTACAATAGAAGAAAATTACATCATTCCACCTTCAGACCATACTGCAATCGAAACAAGAAGTGCCATTGTAGAAATAAAACCAGATGGCACAGTAATGATTACATCTACAACACAAGCTCCTTACGGTATCAAATCAGAATTCAGCGAAACATTCGAAATAGAAGAAGGAAAAGTGATTGCGACGACTCCACTTGTCGGAGGTGCCTTCGGTGGAAAAGTTACTACCCAGTTGGAGTTAATCGCCTATATCGCATCCAAAGCAGTAAACGGAAAATGTGTAAAACTTACCTACACACGAGAAGAAGACATGCTCACAGCACCCGTTCGCATGGGAATAGATGCAAAAGTAAAACTCGGCGCAACGACAGATGGCAAACTAACTGCCGCTGAAATTACATACTTCATCGATACTGGCGCATATGCTGATAAAGGGACATTGCTAACAAAAGCTGTCGCAGCAACATGTACGGGGCCTTACAAAATAGACCATATTCGATGTGACGCGATTTGTGTTTATACGAACCATCCATATATTACTGCATATCGTGGCTTTAGCCATTCGGAAATTTTATTTATGTTTGAACGAGCCATGGAAACATTAGCAAAAAAGCTCGAAATGGACCCATTACAATTTCGAAAAAAGAATGCGATCGTTAAAGGCAATACATCCCCTACACAAACATTATTAAACGAAAGTTCTGTCGGAAATTTACCGAAATGTATCGACCAATTACAAGACATGATGAACTGGAAAGAAGGAGTCATCATCCCTATTGATGAAAGGAAAATCCGTGTAAAAGGAATATGCTGTTCCTGGAAAACATCCACTATTTCTGGTGCCAGCTCTGGTGTTGTTTTACTTTTTAATGCAGATGGAAGCGTCAATATTTTATCTGGTATTGTAGAAATTGGAATGGGTACAAAAACGATCCTCGCTCAATTACTAGCCGAGAGATTGAAAATGGATATAAATAACATCCACGTACAAATGGATGTTGATACAAAAACAATTCCCGAACATTATAAAACTGTCGCCAGTAGAGGTACATTACTCGCTGGCCGTGCTTTATTAAAAGCGGCTGATGATGCAGTTGAACAATTACGTGATATTGCTTCACGCGTCCTCACCTGTTCCCCCGAAGACTTAGAAGTTGGATATGAAAAAGTATATGTGCGTGATGATCCAACTACGTACGTCTATATAAAAGATGTCTGTTACGGTTATCAATATTCAAACGGACACTCAATCGGTGGACAAGTAATTGGTAAAGGAAATTACACGATTCGTCACTTATCACATTTAGACCCTAAGACAGGAAAAGGAAAAACAGGACCAGAATGGACTGTCGGTGCCCAAGGTGTCGAAATAGAGTTCGATCGACGTGACTTTACTTACAAAATTTTAAAAGCTTTTTCTATCATCGATATTGGTAAAGTACTAAACTATAAAGCAGCACTCGGTCAAGTAATGGGTTCTATGAGTATGGGGTTAAGCCACGCAAGTGCCGAAGCATATGAATTCCAAGAAGATGGAACGATGAACATACCAAAGTTAAGAACATATGGCCCATTACGATATGGTGACCATCCAGAATATATCGCAAAATTCATTGAAACAGCACATCTTGACGGCCCGTATGGTGCACGAGGTGTCGGAGAGCATGCATTAATCGGTATGCCTGCCGCATTAGGCAATGCATTATCAACAGCAGTAGGAGTCGAATTAAATCAATTGCCACTCACACCTGAAATGATTTGGCGCAAAAAAGTAGGTGACAAATTTTTATGATTCCATACAATTTTCAATATTATCAACCGACCACAATTAAAGAAGCGACAAACCTTTTCCAATCTTTATTACAAGAAAACAAGTCACCTATTTACTTTGCCGGAGGAACAGAAGTTATTACGTTAGGAAGAATGAACAAAATAGTTACCGATGCCGTCATTGACATTAATAATATTCCGGCATGCCATATTTTAGAACAAGATGATACATGGCTTACATTAGGTGCTGCATTAACATTGACTAGTATAAAAGAGATGAAAAAATTTCCCCTATTAGAAAAAGTCGTATCTGAAATAGCAGACCGAACATCACGAAACAAAATTACATTAGGTGGTAATATTTGTGCGAACATCATTTACCGAGAAGCCGTTCTTCCATTTTTACTTACGGAATCATATGCGGTTATAGCAACAAAACACGGTTTAAAAGAACGACCATTCCATGAGTTGTTCGATCAAACATTGCAATTAAGGGAAGAAGAATTTCTTGTCCAAATAAAAGTAGCGACAAAAGACCTTTCCCTCCCATTCTTCACAGTGAAAAAGCGCCGTCAATGGGGTGTTGGCTATCCTTTACTTACCATTGCTGCCATTTTAAAAGAGACACACATCCACACAGCTTATAGTGGTTTATATGCCTATCCATTTCACTGTGAAAAAGTGGATGCACAGCTGAACAAACCTAATACGGAACAAACTAAACGAATAGAACGTGCCCTACAAGCATTCCATAAAGAAATATTACATGATATTCATGGATCAGATACGTATCGTAAATTTGTTTTAAAAAATGTCTTAACAGATGTCATCGACACTTTAAAAAAGGGATGAGCTAAATGGAAGAACAAGTAATTACATATCAAATTAATGGCCGGGAACGAACCTTTCATGCACGTAATGCTGACACGATGCTCTATGTTCTAAGAGAAAAACTTGGTTTAACTGGTGCAAAACCAGGCTGTTTAAACGGGGATTGCGGTGCCTGTACAATTGAAATCGATGGGGAGGTCATGAAATCTTGCCTTATGCTTGCGATTGAAGGGCATCAAAAAAAGATTACAACGATTGAAGGGCTTCAACAAGCACCTATTCAAGAACAATTTATTGAAAATTTTGCCTTTCAATGTGGTTATTGTTCTCCTGGATTTATTATGAATTGTCATGCACTAGTCAATCAACTACCAAATGCATCTGATAGCAATATGAAAGAGTGGTTAGAGTCCAATATGTGTCGTTGCACGGGGTATAAGGAGATTGAAGAAGCAGTGAAAAATGTATTGAATAAGATGCCATAGAATATATATTGCAACCATTTTTTCATACAAAACGTGACGCCCCGTAAAGGACGTCACGTTAAATTTTGCTTAAAAATACGCATTCTCGAATTATAAATAAATAAGGCAAGAACCGAAATAATGACAATATGAACAACTGTATTCATTTGTTCATTATCTAACAATGGACCAAAAACAACACCAAAAACTGCGTAATTAATAAAAACATACAGAAATCCCGTCGTAATCCAAGCTATTATATAATGGAACAATCCAGCTATCCGCGGAAACATGCTCGTGCCTAGCACAACGATTACTCCATAAACAAAACCTATAAGAACGAACAATAAAACATCCCAAAAATATACGGCTTTTCCACTGGCAATATGGACAAACCATTCATTATGGGCATAATAAATTGAACATCCACCTATCACTAGTACATCAACAACGACTGCCATTACATAACCTAAACCCATCATCCAGGTAACTAATCGAAGGAGAAGCAATATGATAACTATCGAAAACAATATTGCAAAAAACATGTGTGTTAACCTACCTTACATTTTATGTATAAAAATATGATAACATATTTATAACTGGAAAGTCAGGTACTGATTATAAGACATCATGCCCCTTAGATAGCATGTTTTTCTATTGAACTACTGTCTCTTTACCTTCAATCGCTCCTCCCCTATTTTTAATAATTATTGATCATTTACACCTATATAGAAATAAGAAAGGTTTTATTCAAACAATAATTTGTTTTCAAGACTATCCTATAATGATACGATGGAAGTGATTAAACAAATTAAACTGAAAAACCCTAAAACATAGACAAAAATTAAGTGTTTCATATTACGATATCATACGAAGTAACTTTAAAAGGCATTAAATATTCAAAGAAAGAATAGCATTATGTTGTTAAAAAATGATACAAGTAAAGGATGGTATTTGCTATGATAGAGGAGCAGAAAATGGATCAATTCATCGAATATATAGAAGCGATTACGCCGGAGGAATTAATCGGGGAATTAACACAGAACAAACCAACGAAAAGTGACCTCGATATTATTACAGGCATTCGGGAACAAGGTGTAACTGATCCAGTTGTAAATGCAATTTTGCATTATATGTTATTAATAAATAGAAATATTTCCTGGCCCTATATTCATAAATTAACGAACTATTTCGTACGTCAGGAAATAGATACAGCGAGAGAAGCGATCAAATATTTCCAAAAACAACACGAACAAATGAAACGACAAAATAACCCTAAAACTCACATCGATGAGTCAACATTGAGAGCGAACATTATACAAGCAATTGAAAAAGGATATAATAACGAACAGTTAGGTCAATATGTAAGAAGTTTATTCGAATGAAAATATGTTAAAGTTCATTTCTTTCCGATATGTGTTATGTTTTTATGGAGATGATAGTGAATCCATACGTAGATTGGTACAAAACACCTCTAAACAGCAAAAAAGTTCAGTAGATATTTCAAATCATTGCAAAATTTAGGCATATAAAAACACCCCAAATGGGGATTGCTGATGGTGATGAAAATAAAATAGTGGAATGACAGGGTTTAAGCGGTTAAAAAAATATTAAATAACCAATAACAGATCACACGTTCCTCTTTCATTGGTTATTCTATTCAATTATGATAAAATAAATATGTAGCTATAAGTTATACGGGTGGCGGTTGTCACTTAGAATCCTTTTCTTGTTTTTCAAGGAATGGAGGTGAACAACCATGGATATATTCGATTTGATAAAAGAAGTTATTAAAGGAATTGTACGTGCAGTTAGTGCACATCTATTCCAGAAAACTTTTTTTGACAAAGAGAAAACCACCCGGCGCCGTAGCAAGCAAAAGGGTGGTTTTCATAAATAAACATTTGTGACAACCATCGCCTGTACGGCTAAGGCTGCAAGAGGGAGGATGACAGTCCTTCCTCTTTTCTTATCTATATCCATCTTAACGTAAAAACATGCAAAATTCAACCGAATTTTTTACAAGTCAATCTGTTTTCAGCTTTCTATCAATTCATCACTACGAGAACTCCCCCAATGGGGTCGCTGATAGTAATGAAAATAAAAAAACGGAGTGACAGGCTTTGAGCGGTTGAAAACCATAAATACCAACAAAAAAT
>DXHX01000110.1 GCA_019113205.1 Candidatus Pseudogracilibacillus intestinigallinarum
TATTCTTTACAAAACTTCAAAAACATATATTTGTTTGGAGGGATTACGTTTGGTATATGTTAAAAACAGTTGTTCTAAAGTTGGTTTTAATTTACTTGATGCTGTGCTTAATTTTGATAAAATAAATAAATCACAACAAATAAATAAAATTAAAGATGTTGTAATAAATTCAAATGATATTATCCTTTATGGATATGATATTCAATTATAGCTGGATCTAAAATTATGTATTTTACTTATTCAGATAAACCAGATTATTTTTATGTTTATAACTATAAATCGGAAGACATTAAATGTATTGCAAGCTTATTTGAACAAAGTTAATGGCAAAGTAATATTAATTCATTTTAGAAATCAATTATAGATGGCAAACATATAAGAATATCTAAATAAACAAAATACATTAAAAAACCCTACCAGAAAATTTAATTGGTAGGGTTTTTGGTAGGGAACCATATCTTTTTATATCTTTTTATCCGTTTTAAATCAATTTAAATGCTGTTAAATAGGTGTTCTCTCACCAAATCAAGTTAACTTATTATTCCCACTCAATTGTCGCTGGTGGCTTGCTAGTAATGTCGTAGACGACACGATTCACATGGCCTACCTCAGTCGTAATACGACGAGAGATTTTTTCTAACAGATCAAATGGAATATGTGCCCATTCTGATGTCATTCCATCGACAGAATGTACTGCTCGAATCCCAACTGTATAATCATATGAACGTGCATCATCTGATACACCTACACTGCGAATATTAGGTAAGACAGCGAAATATTGCCAAATCGAACGGTCTAAGCCTGCAAGACGAATTTCTTCACGTAAAATCGCGTCTGCTTCACGAACGATATGTAATTTTTCTTCTGTCACTTCCCCAAGTACACGAATACCTAATCCAGGTCCAGGGAATGGCTGTCTCCAAACAATACTATCTGGTAACCCTAAAGCAGTTCCTAATGCACGTACCTCGTCTTTAAATAGCGAACGGATAGGCTCGATTAATTTGAATTGCATGTCCTCTGGTAAACCACCAACATTATGGTGTGATTTTACCTTTTGACCTGTTAAGCTACCACTTTCGATAACATCACTATATAACGTACCTTGTGCTAAGAAATCAACATCTGTTAATTTTCCAGCTTCTTCATCAAAAACGTAAATAAATTCATTACCGATAATTTTACGTTTTTTCTCTGGATCATCTACTCCAGCTAGTTTACTCAAGAAGCGATCTTTTGCATCAACCATATGAATGTTCATTTTAAAGTTTTTCATTAAAAAGCCCATGACTTCATCTGCTTCATTTTTACGTAATAAACCATGGTCTACGAAAATACATGTTAATTGATCACCAATTGCTTTATGCAATAAAGCTGCTACAACGGTTGAATCGACCCCACCACTTAGTGCGCATAACACTTTACGATCGCCAACTGTTTCACGAATTTTTACAACTTCTGAATCGATAAAACTTTCAATCGTCCAGTCCCCTTCTAATCCGCTCACTGTAAATAAAAAGTCTTTTAAAATTTCTTTTCCATTTTCTGTTTCAGTTTTCTCAGGGTAAAACTGAATACCGTACATTTTCTTTGCCTCATTACTAAACGTCGCAACTTCTCCATTGGCAAATGTTGCATCAATTGAGAAATCAGCTGGCGCTTTTGTAATTTGGTCCCCTTTTGAAGCATATACTGTACTTACATGAGCTAACATATCTGTGTTTTGTTCAATGTTTACATCTGTTATTTCATACGTACGCGCCGCTTCATGTGCTACTTCTCCGCCGAACTGTTCTGCAAGTAATTGTGCCCCATAGCAAATTCCAAGTACAGGAATTCCTAAATCATAAATCGCTTCATCAATTCTATATTTGTTTTCATCATGTACATAATAAGGGCCACCTGATAAAATAATTGCTTTAGGCTCCATTTTCTTTAATGTTTCTGCCTCAACCGTATGAGGAAGTAATTCACTATACACGCCTAACTCGCGAATACTACGAGTTAATAATTGATTATATGGACTACCAAAATCAATGACAACAACTAATTCATTTTTCATCTTATCGTCTCCTCACTTACATCCTACTTGTACATTATACACAGTTTTTCTTCATTTTTGGTACAATATAGGTAAATTATTGATATTTTTTTATTTCAAACTTTCGAAAGGTTGTGACATACATATGGAAATTATCGCACACCGAGGCGCCTCTGAATTTGCACCAGAAAATACTATCGCCTCATTTGAAAAAGCAATTGAATTACAAGCCGATGCAATCGAGTTAGATGTCCGATTAACAAAAGATGGGGAGCTCGTTTTAAGTCATGATTCTACAATCAAACGACTAACAAACGAAAAGGGATTCGTACATAATTATACGTTAAAACAATTAAAGTCCTTTGATTTTGGGAGTAAATTTTCCAAAAAATTCAAAGGAGAAAAAATTGCAACATTCGATGAAGCGCTCCAATTATTAAAACAAACAGATATGACACTACATATCGAATTAAAAAACGGTCCTGTTATGATGCCTCAATTAGAAGAGAAAGTATTACAACACGTCTCCCATTATCATATGGAAGATCGTGTTATTTACTCTTCATTTGACCATAAAAGTTTGCAACATTTGTACAGGCTCGATCCGAATGTGAAACTTAGTGTCTTATTTTTCGGTAATTTAGTCGATCCGTTTTATTATATCGATCATCTTTCTTTTCCGTTATACGGGATTCACCCGAATTATTATTACGTCACGGAACAAATGGTACAAGAAGCAAAAAAACGTCATTTACAAACGAACGTTTATACTGTAAATGACATTGATTTTGCCACACATTATAAAAATATCGGTGTGGACGGGTTAATTACGAACGACCCTTCCATTTTCAAATAAAAATTCAGCACAATTTACAAAGGTTTACATGAAACACGAATCCACCCTCGATTTAGTACAGTACAATTTTAAAGTAGTCATTTCGAGGAAGCGATTCGTGTTTCAAAAGCCTTAATTTTTATACATCTAAATCCGTAATAATGGTCACATTAGGATGTTTTTGTAAAATCGATGCCGGAACTTCTTCCGTTACTTCTCCATAAATCACTTTTTTTAAAATCTCTCTCTTACGCTCACCTTGAACTAAAAGCATAATTTGCTTCGCATCCATAATAGTACCGAGCCCCATCGTTAATGCCTCAGTCGGTACTTCATCAATCGAATCAAAGAATCTTGCATTTACTTCACGTGTATTTTCCGTCAACGTAACGATATGTGTACGAGATTCAAATGAAGTACCCGGTTCATTAAAACCGATATGTCCATTCTCTCCAATACCTAAAACTAAAAAGTCTAAATTTCCTGCTTCTTGTATATGTTTTTCATATGTTATACATTCCGCATCAAGATCCTCTGCTAAGCCATTCGGTAAAAATGTATTCATTCTTTTTGTATCCACATGATTATATAATTTATGTTGCATATAATAACGATAACTCGCCGGATGGTCCGGTGCTAAACCTACATACTCATCTAAATTAAATGCCAATGCATTTTTAAATGAAATGTCACCATTTTGATAACTTTCAATTAATAATTTATACATTCCTTCTGGTGTAGAACCTGTCGCCAACCCTAAAATAGGTGCCACTGTATTTTGTAAAACGTCTACAAACATTTCTTTCGCTTTTATGCTTAATGCTTCTTTGTTTTCAACTTTTATAATATTCATTTTCCCACCTCAAATAGTCTAAATAACAATATCTTATTTACACCGTATTTTATCATACGGAAGTACTAAATGACTAATGAGAAGTTAATATTTTTCATGACTCTTTTGTGAATCGCTTACATTTATTGAAAATTGTCAGAAAATTAGATATGATGACTATACAAAGAAGAGCTCATACTTATTAATTAAAGGAGCGTTTGCTTATGACTACTGACAACGCTATAACGATAGAAGAAAAAATTGGACAACTTTGTTTTGTACGTTTTGATGAAAATCATATAAATGAAAATATCATCCATTTAGTATCAAACCACCATATCGGTGGTGTCTTATTAACGAATGAACTATTTGAAAAACCTAAACAAGTCCATCATATAACTGATTATTTACAGCGCTATGCAGGAGTTGGAAGGCCTTTATTCATCGGAATAGAAGGAGCGGAACACCCGCTAACATTATCTGGGATGACGCAGCCGATTCCACATAATATGATGGAACAATTGAATAATCGCTTATACACAAAACAGCAAGCAGAATTGTATGGAAAAGAATTACGTGCGGTTGGAATTAATACAATTATTGCACCAAATGTACGGTTCGATGATGGTAATCCTAAACCGTTTGTTGATCTGTTTCGTCCAAAAATGCAACATGCGATCGCGACGATGGAAGGATATAAAAAAGCGGTCGTACAATCTGTTCCAAATGTTGATGCGATCATTGAAAATATTGCCGCATCTAATGCGACAAACAAAGGACGAATTCGCTTATATGTGGATAAACTGTTAAAAAATACTTCTGCACTTTTTCTGCAAGGGGATTCCATCCACTTTAAAAATAATATTGCTTTATTAAGGGAGACGTTCGGATTTGACGGTTTAATCGTTGCCAACTTTCACTCTACGAACGTGACAGCGAATGAACTAATTGAAGCACTACATGATGGAGCAGATGCCTTTGTCATACATGATAATTATGAAAAACAATTAACACTATTAAACGAACTTACCGAACAAGCGAAGGCCGGCGCTATATTAGAAACTCGTTTGGAAAATGCCGTTCATAGATTGCTAGAATTAAAACAATCGGACGGATTCGGAACGATTTATCCTTACGACCGTGATGCATTTCGTCAACGAATGTTTGCGCAGCTAGTGGAAACTGCGAATAATTTGCATAAATAAACTATAATTTTGCAAAGGAACACGGAGATCGTGACGAACTTGCGGATATGTGCCATAATTCCGAAAGTGGACATGGAAATCGCGGCGAACTTGCGGATATATCACGTAATTCCGCAAGTGGAAGCAAAAATCACGACGAACTTGCGGATATAACCTATAATTCCGCA
>DXHX01000111.1 GCA_019113205.1 Candidatus Pseudogracilibacillus intestinigallinarum
ATTGCTACTGTCTATGATTTAATGTTGAGCCAATACGGGGTAGACCGCGGGTTCAATAGTCCATATGACGCTAAAAGTTATGAGGATGAAACATCGCATTATACACCTGCATGGCAAGAAGCAATTACGAGTGTGAAAGCATCAATCGTCGTACAAGTTGCTCGTGAATTTGCCCAAAATGCTATTGATACAAATGGTCGTTCTATGATTATTATGGGAGCTGGAATTAACCACTGGTTTAATAGTGACACGATTTATCGTTCTATTTTAAACCTCGTTATTTTAACTGCTTCTCAAGGTGTCAATGGTGGAGGTTGGGCACATTATGTCGGACAAGAAAAGGTACGCCCGATTGAAGGATGGTCTACAATCGCATTTGCTAAGGATTGGCAAACACAAGCACGTCAACAAAATGCGACATCATTTTTCTATTTTGCAACAGACCAATGGAAATATGAAGAAAGTGGAACAGATGCGTTAAAATCACCACTTGCAGATGATATTCGTTACCAACATCCAGCAGATTATAATGTGCTAGCTGCAAGACTTGGTTGGCTACCGTCTTATCCACAGTTTAATAAAAATAGTTTGTTGTTCGCCGAAGAAGCGGCTCAAGAAGGGAAGACGTCAGAAGAAGCTATTGTTCAACATGCATATGAACAAGTCGTTACAGGTGAAGTAAGAGCAGCAGTGGAAGATCCTGGTTCACCAGAAAACTTCCCGAAATCACTGTTTGTATGGCGCTCCAACCTTATTTCAAGTTCGGCAAAAGGGCAAGAATATTTTATGAAACATTTACTTGGTGCTTCAGATGGATTGCTTGCTTCACCAAATGAAGATGAAAAACCAGAAGAAATTGTCTGGAGAGAAGATGTCGAAGGAAAATTAGATTTGCTCGTTTCTTTAGATTTCCGGATGACTTCGACACCTTTATATTCTGATATCGTTCTTCCTGCTGCAACGTGGTATGAAAAAGATGATATTTCCTCCACAGATATGCACCCATTTGTACACCCGTTTAATCCGGCGGTAGATCCATTATGGGAGTCTAGATCAGATTGGGATATTTATCGTTCTTTAGCGGAAATGTTTAGTGAAATGGCAGAGGAACATTTACCAGGTATTTATAAAGACCTTGTTACAACACCACTTGCACATGATACGAAAAGTGAAATATCACAACCGTTAGGTGAAGTAAAAGATTGGAAGAAGGGCGAAATTGAACCGATTTTAGGTAAAACAATGCCGAACTTCTCTGTTGTAGAGCGAGATTACACGAAAATTTATGATAAATTCGTTTCGTTAGGCCCGTTATTAGAGAAAGGAAAAATAGGTGCGCACGGTGTTGCGTTCCCGGTTGAAGAAGAGTATGACGATATAAAGAAAATTAACGGCACACATTTTGATGAAACAATCAAAAATGGTTTACCGATGATGCGGACTGCAAAGCAAGCGATAAATGCCGTATTACATTTATCTTCTGCGACGAATGGAAAAGTATCTCAAAAAGCTTGGGAAACTGCAGAAGGCATAACAGGAATGGAATTAAAAGATATTTCAGCAGACCGGGCAGCCGAAAAAATTACGTTTGAAAATATTACAGTTCAACCGAGAGAGGTTATTCCAACACCTGTATTTAGTGGATCGAATAAAGCAGGTAGGAGGTATTCACCATTTACGACGAATATTGAACGATTTGTTCCATTTCGAACATTGACTGGAAGACAGCATTTCTATATCGATCATGAAATATTTTTACAGTATGGTGAATCATTACCTGTTTATAAACCAACATTGCCACCACTTGTTTTTGGGGCAAACGATAAGAAAATTGTCGGTGGAAAAGATGCACTCGTTTTACGTTATTTAACACCACATGGAAAATGGAATATCCATAGTACGTATCAAGATAATTTGCATATGCTGACATTATTCCGCGGTGGTCCAACTGTTTGGATTAGTGATGTAGATGCAAAAGAACATGATATTGACGACAACGAATGGTTAGAAGTATATAACCGCCACGGTGTTGTAACGGCTCGAGCGGTCGTAAGTCACCGTATGCCAAAGGGAACGATGTTTATGTATCATGCTCAAGATAAACATATTCAAGTTCCAGGTTCTGAAATTACCGAACAACGAGGTGGAAGCCATAATGCACCAACGAAAATTCATGTAAAACCGACACAAATGGTTGGGGGCTATGCCCAATTGAGTTACGGATTTAACTATTACGGTCCGATCGGAAACCAACGTGACGGATATGTGGCTGTCCGCAAGATGAAGGAGGTAAATTGGCTTGAAGATTAAAGCGCAAATTGCAATGGTCATGAACTTAGATAAATGTATCGGGTGTCATACGTGTAGTGTGACATGTAAGAGCACTTGGACGAACCGAAAAGGTGCCGAATATATGTGGTTTAACAACGTTGAAACGAAACCAGGAATTGGGTATCCGAAACGTTGGGAGGACCAAGAACATTATAAGGGCGGCTGGCAAATGCGAAACGGCAAACTCGAACTAAAATCTGGTTCGAAAATGTCTAAGGTCGCGTTAGGAAAGATCTTTTATAATCCAGATATGCCTGAGATGGAAGATTATTATGAACCATGGACATATGATTATGAAAGTTTAACGACGGCACCGGAAAAGAAACATACACCGGTTGCACGTGCAAAATCAGCTGTAACAGGCGAAAAAATGGATTTAGAATGGGGACCGAACTGGGAAGATGATTTAGCTGGAGCTCATATTACAGGTCCTCAAGACCCAAATATTCAAAAAATTGAAGAGGAAATCAAATTCAATTTTGAAAAATCGTTCATGATGTATTTACCACGTCTTTGTGAACATTGTTTAAATCCGAGTTGTGTAGCATCATGTCCGTCTGGTGCGATGTATAAACGTGATGAGGATGGAATTGTATTAGTCGATCAAGAAGCATGTCGTGGTTGGCGTTACTGTATGACAGGGTGTCCATACAAAAAAGTATATTTTAACTGGCAAACGAATAAAGCAGAAAAGTGTACGTTTTGTTATCCAAGAATTGAGTCTGGACTACCAACAGTTTGTTCTGAAACATGTACAGGGCGAATTCGCTATTTAGGTGTTTTGTTATATGATGCGGACCGTGTGTTAGAAGTTGCGTCAACACCAGATGAGAAAGATTTATATGAAGCACAGTGCGATTTATTTTTAGATCCGAACGATCCTGAAATAATTAAGCAGGCGAGAAAAGACGGAATTGCAGAGGAATGGATAGAAGCGGCACAAAATTCACCCGTTTATAAATTAGCAATCGAATATAAACTAGCATTCCCATTACACCCAGAATATCGTACATTACCAATGGTTTGGTATGTACCACCATTAAGCCCGATTATGAGTTATTTTGAAGGTAAAGATTCGATTAAAAATCCAGACATGATTTTTCCTGCAATTGAAGAAATGCGGACGCCGATTCAATATTTAGCGAATATGCTTACGGCTGGTGATACAAAATCAGTGAAAGAATCATTACAACGAATGGCGATGATGCGTTCATACATGCGAGCACTATCATCTGGGAAAGATTTTGATGAAAGTCGGTTAGATCGTGTCGGTTTAACAGCACACCAAACGCAACAAATGTACAGATTACTAGCAATTGCGAAATATGAAGATCGCTTTGTCGTTCCAACATCACATCGTGAAGGTTATATGGATCCATATCGTGCACAAGGTTCGATGGGATATGATATGGGTTGTGACGGATGTGGACCTGCTTCACCAAATCCACCGAAAAAATCAGGGAAAGAAATTTATGAGGAAAATTTCTATGGGGGGATTTGGCGTGATTAACTTAGAAAAATTGTACAGTCAGAAAACAGCGTTTGGATTTTTTGCACAACAATTAACCTATCCAGAAAAAAGCACTTACCATCCAAAGTTGTTTGAAGAAAGTATTCAAGTAGATGATCCAGCATATCCATTCATAAAACAATATTGGGAAAACGTACAATCGTACAGTTTAGAACAGCTACAAGAATTATATGTACAAACATTTGATTTTCATAAAAAGGCAACCCTTTATATGACATTTTTTAAATTTGAAGATGCGAAAGAACGCGGGCAAATGTTAGCGAAATTAAAAGTTATGTATGAAATGTTTGGGTTAGAAATGCCGAGTGGCGAGTTATCAGATTACTTGCCACTCATAAGTGAATTTTTATATGCAGCTGAATGGCTTGGAGATAGTAGGGCAGAAGACAGCTTCAATATTTTAATGGCTGTATTAGAAGATGGTACATATCATTTATTACAAGGGTTGGAGGAAATAAATAGTGTGTACTATCCACTCGTGAAAGGATTTCGTGAAACATTGAAGGCTTGTTTGCAAGAGGAGGTCATGTCAAATGAACATGATTGACCAGCTTTTGTGGGTAATTTTTCCATATATATGTATCGTTACATTTATTGTCGGACATATATTTAGGTATCGTACAGATCAATTTAGTTGGACGGCAAAATCAAGTGAATTTATTGAGAAAAAACAATTAATGATCGGAAGTCTTTTGTTTCATATCGGTATATTTCCAGTTATTTTAGGGCATGTATCAGGGTTGGGTATACCGAAGTCATGGATGAATGCAATCGGTGTGAGTGATCATTTATACCATTTAGGAGCTGTTTATGTCGGTAGCTTTTTCGGGTTTATTACATTGCTCGGGATGATTATTTTAACATCGAGACGGTTTACGAAAAAAACCGTCCGCAAATTAAGTACGACATCTGATTTAGTCGTAAATGTTGTTTTATTGTTTATAGTTTTTATGGGCATGTATGCGACATTAGTTACCAATGCTGTACAACCAGATTTTGATTATCGTGAAACTATTTCTGTCTGGTTTCGCCAATTATTCCTATTAAGTCCAGATGCATCTTTAATGCAATCTGTTCCACTTGCATTTAAATTACATGTATTATCAGGCTTCTTTATTTTTGGAATGTGGCCATTTACGAGACTCGTTCACGTGTGGAGTGTACCATTAAATTATGTCGGAAGAAGTTATATTATTTATCGAAAAAATCGAACATAATTTATATTATGATACGTCAAAATATATTCAACTCTATTCATGCTCACAGAAGGACGAGAGGAAGTATTATTTTGACGTTTTTCACAATAGGTTCCTCTTAGTAAATATTTTTCGACTACTCTATTATCGTGTACACTAAAGACAGGATAACAGAGTGGTAAGAGGAGGAAGTAGTATGGCAAGGTCGATTCAAAGAATGATAGAAAATATAAAAGAGAAATATGCATTAGACTTTGTCGCTGTGACAAATGTGTATATGCAACCATATGAAACTAATTTAAGATGGGAATATGCGGTCGGGAATATCGGAGAAAGGTTTAAGCGAATCGTATTAAAGTCCGGAAAAGGAATCGCAGGCATCGTCTATAAAACAGGTAAACCAATGCATGTGGAAAACACGGAAGAAGCCTTTACAGACGATATGTTATTTAATTATCCAATTATCGTATCCGAAAAAATAAAAAGTATGTGTGCGATCCCACTTTACGAACAAAATCGAGTAAAAGGGGTTGTTTTGCTAGGTTTTCGAGAAAAAGACAAAATGACAATAGAACTTTATGATAAAATATTAGGAAACATAGAAGCGGATTTTCAATATATTTATCATAAGGAGATGGTCACAAAATGAAGCAAACAGTTCCTTCGTCCTTGCAAAATTACTTATTGAAAATGTATGACAACAGTTCGGAAGCAATTTTCTTCTTTAATGTCGTCGGCAACCTCGTCTATTTGAACAATGCAGCAAAGCAAATTGTCGATATAGAAGTAATAGAAAAAATGTTTTTAGGAGAAGCGAATGCGATTTGTTTAACTTGTCATGGATATACAAGTGAGGATGCATTAGTCACGTGTAAATCTTGTTATTTTCATGAGGAATCGCGGGATTTTAGCTCTTTTCAATTATTTTTAAATACAAAAAATGAAGGAGTTGTCCCTTATGCTGCGAGTTTTCAAACAATCGATGAACAATATGGAATCAAAATGCTCATGTTAAGACCATTAACAAAACAGATGGAAACACAAAATAAATTATTAGAAAATACGACGGTAAAAAAAGTGATCAAGGCACAAGAAGATGAACGGAAACGAATATCACGGGAGTTACATGATAGTGTCGCTCAAGAAGTGCTCAGTTCTTTATTAGAGATTCAACTAGTTAAATATTTACCTAATGAAGAAGCAATCCATGAAAAATTACAACAAATTGAAGGATCCTTATCTCGCTTATTAGATGATATTAGCAATATGTCTGTTGAATTAAGGCCAGCATCTTTAGATGATTTAGGTATTGAAGCTGCCTTTCGCTCCCATTTTAGTTGGATTGAAAAAAATTACGGTTTAGAAATTCATTATACATCTGAAATTAACGGACAACGCTATAATAGTGAGATAGAAACGGTCATCTATCGTGTTGGACAAGAAGCTATACTGAATGCTTTAAAATATGCCGATGTCGATGAAATTTTTGTCCATCTATATGAAGCTGATGACAACGTGATGTTGCATATTATTGACCAAGGAAACGGATTTAATTTAGCGAATTATAATGCGAAAGGAACAGGTTTAGGTTTATTTGGTATGAAAGAACGGACAGCACTCGTAAATGGGACAATACAGATTGATACAGAAATTGGCAAAGGAACAAAGGTCGTCTTATCTGTGCCAATTGAAGGGGGAATATAAGTGAAAATCGTCATAGCGGATGATCACGCTGTCGTTCGAAGTGGATTTTCGATGATCCTTAATTATCAAGAAGATATGGAAGTCGTTGCTACGGCAGCGGATGGAATGGAGGCATACCAAAAAGTAGCGAAATACGAACCGGATATTTTATTACTCGATATTAGTATGCCACCAGGAGAAAGTGGGTTAATTACGACGGGTAAAATCCATGCAGATTTTCCAAATACAAAAATATTAATTTTAACGATGTACGATGAAGAGGAGTACATGTTTCACGTCTTAAAAAGTGGTGCATCAGGATATATTTTAAAAAATGCTCCTGATAAAGAGTTAGTACATGCGATTCGCGTTGTACATGATGGTGGAACATACATTCATCCGAAAATGGCGACATCGCTTGTAAAAGAGTTTGTCGAAGAGAATAAAAGTCACGCACCAGATGATCCGTTTCACGTTTTATCCAAACGTGAATTAGAAATTTTACCACTTGTCGCCAAAGGTTATGGCAATAAAGATATCGCAGAAAGATTATTTATTTCCGTAAAAACAGTGGAAGCACATAAAGCGAAAATAATGGATAAGCTTCATTTGAAAACACGTCCAGAGCTAGTCGAATATGCATTTAAGAAAAAGTTATTAGACTTTTAAAAGGAGGCCACTTGCCGATGCAATTTCAGACGAAAGATAAAGCTTTAAGAATTTTAGAAAATGAACATCGTTATTTAACATATTTAATGGATGAGTGGCATGAGATCATTTTAAATTTTGAACATGATATTTACGATGAAACGACAGGTAGAGAAGCATTCCAAACATTGCGTAAACAATTGATTGCTTTTATAGATCCATTAAAAAATCATACAGAGAAAGAAGAGAACTATTTTTTTCCACTGTTAGGGCAATATATAGGATTAGAACAAGGGCCAATATTATCGATCGAAGAAGAGCATGCAGAAATTGATGCATATATCGGTCACTTTTTACATCATACGAGAATGTCTTTAGACACATTGTCATTAGCTGATATGAAAGCATTAGTTAAAGATGCGGGAGAAGCCTTTGAAGTGTTAACGGTGCACTTCGTAAAAGAAGAATCGGTGTTATTTCCGATGGCCGAACGAATGATGCGGGAAACAGATAAAGAGAAACTATTAGAACAAGTGAATACGCTCATTATTTAATATGTTAAGGGAATATCCGAGGTAAGAGAGGGTACTCCCTTATTCGTTTCTGTTTGTACTTTAGGTAAAATATAGATAAGGAAATTAATACTTATACATTCATTACCTAAGGAAAAGGTGAGCTTTTATGATTAAAAAAATGCAATTACCATTACAAACATTAAACTTAGTCGTTGGATTTATGGTATGGGTTATTATTTCGTCTCTTTTACCATTTATCCAAGAAGATATTCAAATTCCAGCAGATAAAATTGCTATTTTAACGGCGATTCCGGTCGTGTTAGGGTCCATCTTACGTATTCCATTAGGCTATTATGCGAATGTGTTCGGTGCAAGAATTGTATTTCTCGTTAGTTTTATTTTATTGTTATTTCCAGTGTTTTATATTAGTGAGGCATCAAGTTATATTGATTTAATGATTGGTGGGTTATTTTTAGGGATCGGTGGAGCAGTTTTCTCTGTCGGGGTAACATCTCTTCCAAAATATTATCCGAAAGAAAGACATGGGTTTGTGAACGGGATTTATGGAGCAGGGAATATTGGAACAGCAATTTCTACTTTTGCTGCACCAGTTATTGCAACACAAATTGGTTGGTCGATGACTGTAAAATTATATTTAATTTTACTACTTATTTTCGCACTATTAAACTTTGTTTTTGGTGATAGAAAAGAAGAACGAATGAAGGCACCGATTGTTAAGCAAATTAAATCCGTCTATAAAAATGAAAAACTATGGTATTTTTCTTTATTTTATTTCATTACATTCGGATCATTCGTAGCATTTACCGTTTATTTACCAAATTTCCTTGTCGGTTATTTTGAATTAGATAAAGTAGATGCTGGGATGAGAACGGCAGGATTCATTGCAGTCGCTACAGCATTACGTCCAGTCGGTGGTTGGCTGGGAGACAAGTTTCAGCCTTTATTTTTACTGATGGGTGTATTCGTTACATATACAGTAGCAGCTATGTTACTAGCCTTTTCACCATCCATCTTTTTATATAGTGTCGGTTGTATCGTAATTGCCATAAGTGCAGGAATTGGAAATGGAGTTATTTTTAAACTAGTCCCTTATTATTTCCAACAGCAGGCAGGTATCGTAAATGGTATCGTCTCGATGATGGGGGGATTAGGAGGATTTTTCCCACCGTTATTACTTGCAGCGATTCATTCCATCACTGGTCAATATTCGATTGGTTTCATGTTATTATCTTCTGTTTCGTTAGCAAGTTTAGTCATCGTCATTAGCATGCATTATCAAGATAAATTAGAAGTGGCAAATGAAGTGTTTAATTCTACCGGGCAAGGGATTTTAGTAACGGATCGAAGTGGCACTATTTTAGCGATTAATCCTGCATTTACGATGTTAACAGGATATACTGAAGCAGAAGCGGTCGGAAAAACACCTGCTATATTAAAAACAGGTCGTCAAGATAAAGCATTTTATGATGAAATGTGGCATAGTATCCATGAAACTGGAATGTGGCAAGGGGCTATTTGGAATAAGAAAAAAGATGGCGAAGAATATTTAGAGTGGTTAAATATTAGTGCTGTAAAAGATGGTGCTGGCGAAGATGTTCGTTATGTCGGTACGTTTACAGATATTACAGATGAGGAATTATAAAGAAAAAAGAAAGGTGGAGACTAATGGCTGGACCAGCATTGAAACAATTACATGCACATCGAGCAATTCATGATGGTGGATTGTCAGGTGCGATCGAAAAAACAGAAACCTTTTTATCGCTTTGGTGGGAAAAGAAACTAGAAGGAGCGGAAGCCGCATTAGATGATGTCATCGATTATTGGAAAACGAGAATTATAAGTCATGCGGATGCAGAAGAGTCAGGATTTTATGAAGAAGTTGTAACGAATGATCCGTCTTTAGAACGTGCAGTCATTCAATTGGAAAGAGATCATGAATTATTACGGATTATCGTAAAAGATATCGAGATGGAAAGAAAAAATGAAGGGATAAATGATCAAATTATTCAAAAGTTATTTACACTTATTCACGTGAACGAGATTCATAGTCGCGATGAAGAAAGATTATTGTTCCCGCATGAACATTAAGCCATTTTAATGAAATATATGTATACATGCGTGATTGCAGTGTACGATGCATATACAAATTAGATGAAAACCGGTGAGTTTGAGACTAACTATTCAGTTAGAATAAAATACGAATCATCGACCGATGGTACTTCGTAAATTTGGGAAGATGGTATGTAACATACATTGTTCGTATTTGGAAAGTTATTACTAACTGATAGCTCAAACTCACTATTTTTTTCGAAATAAACATGCATTCTAACGGATGGATTTGCCTAGTATAGTTGAAGTATGTGCTACTGCCAGACCGTACGAGATCTTAGTAGATACCAAGCTTTCGTACATCTCTTACGTTGTAATTATAAATTGAGAGAGTATAAATAGTTCGTCCTTTTTGTATTCTAGTGAGTATTATCCCTCTTTTACTCGTTCAGGATATGTATATACATTCATCTGTTCGTTACGGACAAATCCAATAGTAGTAATTTGTAAATCATTCGCTAGTTGCAAAGCTAAGTTTGTCGGTGCGGCATTTGATATAATAATGCCGATTCCCATTTTAGACACTTTTAATAAAGCTTCCGAAGAAAGTCGACCACTAAAAACAATGATTTTATCACTTGGTCGGATATGCTGTTGCAACATATGTCCATATATTTTATCTAATGTATTATGTCTCCCAATATCTTCTCTAACAGTAATAATAGCATCAGATGTTGCAAGTGCCGTATTATGCACTCCACCAGTTGCTTTAAATAACTCTGAATGTTCTTGCATATCGTTCATTAACTTCACACATTGTGCTACTGTAATAGAAGTTGTTGTATAAATTGTCCTCGCTGTTCGGGCATCACTTTTAAAATAAAATTGTCTACTTTTGCCACAGCATGAACCGATAAACCGTTTGGAATGATCATGTTCTATCATTGGCATCGTTTTATGTAGTTCTATATAGACGAAGCCTTTCGTTTCATCTATTTGAATGGATGTGATGTCTGATGTTTGCAAAATAATACCTTCAGAGGCAAGAAAACCTACTGTAAGTTCTTCTATATGAGTTGGAGTGCAAACAATCGTTGCAAACTCCTCCCCTTGAATGAAAATCGTAAAAGGGAATTCAATGGCAATTGTGTCATCAAAAGTATACGTTTGATTGAGTGTATACCTCGTTGTTTTCCACTGTTCATATACCTTTTTATCCATTGAAACTTCTCTCCCTCCCAATTGAAACATACCTTATTTTACTACAAATAGTGTAGCATATTTAAAAATATTGCTCTAGTTAGTTTTCCTATTGGCATACGAATCGATAACTTGTTAAAATAAAGTAAGCGGTTAAATAAATGTCGCGACATAGAGGAGAATGAAAAAATGAACGAAACATATATTTTAGCGCTTGACCAAGGAACGACGAGTTCACGCGCGATTTTATTTAATAAAAAGGGAGAAATTGTTACGTCTGAGCAACATGAATTTCAACAATTTTTTCCAGAGCCTGGCTGGGTCGAACATGATGCAAATGAAATTTGGACGTCAATGCTCGCATGTATTGCGGGTGTTTTACGAAAAGCTGATATACGTCCAACACAAATAGAAGCAATCGGTATTACAAACCAACGTGAAACAACGGTCGTATGGGATAAAGAAACAGGAAAACCAATTTATCATGCCATCGTATGGCAATCACGCCAAACGGCTAGTATTTGTGATGAATTAAAAGAAGCTGGACTTGAATCTTTATTTCAAGATAAAACAGGATTACTATTAGATCCTTATTTTTCCGGTACGAAAGTAAAATGGATACTGGACAATGTAGAGGGAGCTAGAGAGAAAGCAGAACGTGGAGATCTTTTATTCGGTACGATTGATACGTGGCTCGTTTATAAATTATCTGGTGGAAAAGCACATGTGACAGACTATTCCAATGCGTCACGTACATTAATGTTTAATATTTATGATCTTACATGGGATGATGAATTACTAGATATTTTAACTATTCCAAAAAATATGTTACCAGAAGTATGCTCTTCTTCTGAAGTATATGCTCATACAGTAGATTATCATTTCTTCGGTGCAGAAGTGCCAATTGCCGGTATTGCGGGAGATCAACAAGCAGCATTGTTTGGGCAAACATGTTTTGAATCTGGTATGGCAAAAAATACATATGGAACAGGTTGTTTCATGTTAATGAACACAGGAGAAACAGGTGTCAAATCGAATCACGGGCTCTTAACGACAATTGCTTGGGGATTAGACGGAAAGATTGAATATGCTTTAGAAGGTAGTATTTTCGTTGCTGGATCGGCTATTCAATGGTTACGTGATGGCATGCGTATGATTAAAAATAGCGCCGATAGTGAGTTATATGCAAAACGTGTAGACTCGACAGATGGTGTATATGTCGTTCCGGCATTTGTAGGCTTAGGAACACCTTATTGGGATAGTGATGCTCGTGGCGCTGTATTTGGTTTAACACGCGGAACGACGAAAGAACATTTTATACGTGCGACATTGGAGTCTTTAGCATATCAAACGAAAGATGTATTAGATGCGATGACGAAAGATAGTGGAATGGAATTAAAATCACTTCGTGTAGATGGTGGTGTCGTAAAAAATGATTTATTGATGCAATTCCAAAGTGATTTATTGCATGTACCAGTCGACCGTTCTAGTATAAACGAAACGACAGCGCTCGGTGCAGCATATTTAGCAGGTCTTGCGGTCGGCTTTTTCGAAAGTAAAGCAATGATTGAACAATTATGGCAAAAAGATCATACATTTGTCGCGGAAATGGATGAGGGAGAACGTGATATATTGTATACAGGTTGGAAAAAGGCGGTAGAAGCAACACGTATCTTTACGTCATAAATCATGAAAGAGGTGGGCAAGATGAAAAAAATTATAAATGAAGCAAATCAAGTTGTGGATCATATGATAGAAGGGATGCTTGCTACATCTCCTGATTTATATAAACGACTTGAGGATAAAAACGTCATTACTCGGAAAAATGCACCGACAGATGGAAAGGTCGCAATCATTAGTGGTGGTGGAAGCGGACACGAGCCAGCACATACAGGATATGTTGGCAAAGGCATGTTAGATGCGGCAGTAATTGGGGAAGTGTTCACTTCTCCAAGTGCGGCCGATATTTATGAAACGATTAAAGCGGTCGATAGTGGAAGTGGTGTATTTTTAATAATAAAAAATTATGCTGGGGATGTCATGAATTTCGAGATGGCACGTGAATTTGCTGAGGCTGAAGGCATTCAAATCGATCAAATTATTGTCCGTGATGATATTGCGGTGGAAGATAGTATATATACCGTTGGTCGACGCGGCATTGCCGGAACAATTTTTGTTCATAAAATTATTGGGGCTTTGGCTGAAACAGGTGCATCCTTAGCGAAAATAAAGGAAGTAGCAGAACAAGTTGTGAAAAATGTCCGCTCAATTGGTGTTGCAACAAATCCTTGTACGATTCCTGCAGTCGGCGAACCTACTTTTACTTTAGAAGATGATGAGATAGAAATTGGAATCGGAATCCATGGAGAGCCTGGTATAGAAAGAAGAAAAATGATGTCTGCATCCGAAATTGCAACATATATGTTGGATAGAATTTTTGCCGATATCGAAATAAACAGTGAGGACGATGTTGCAGTGCTTATTAATGGGCTCGGCGCAACTCCTGAAATGGAATTATATATTATACAACATGAAGTGGAGAAAATTTTACGAGAAAAAGGAATCAATATATATCGAGCATTTGTCGGTGAATATATGACAGCACTTGAAATGGGTGGTTGTTCTGTGACATTGCTAAAGTTAGATGGGGCATGGAAAGAACTATTAGATGCTCCATCTGATGCGAAAAATTTCTTTGTTCGTTCATAAAAGGGTGAAGTAAATGGAAATTACGAAAGAGCATATAAAATGTTGGATAAACAAAATAAATGAGAAAATAACAGAGAATAAATGTTATTTAACGAAATTGGATCAACCAATTGGAGATGGGGACCATGGCGTGAACATGGAACGAGGTTTTCAAGCAACAGTAAATATGCTCGAGACGACATCCTATGATACAGTTTCTAGTATGCTTAAAGCGTGTGCTTTATCCGTTATGTCAAAAGTAGGCGGGGCGGCAGGACCTCTATATGGTACAGCCTTTTTACGGATGTCCTTACATCTAAATGGAGCACAATTGGTCACAGAAAAAATGTTTATCGAAGCATTGGAAGAAGCGGTTGTCGGCATGAAAAAACGCGGTCGTACCGAAGTCGGCGAAAAAACGATGATTGACGTTTGGGCACCTGTCGTAGAAAAACTGCAAAAGGACGGAGCGTTTCATGCAAGTGCCATCATTCAGACAGCAAAAGAGGCACGAAATAAAACCGAACATATTGCTGCGTCAAAAGGGCGTGCAAGTTTCTTTAAGGAAAAATCGGTAGGCTATATCGATCCTGGTGCAGCTTCCTCGTATATTATATTTGAAGCTCTCGCGGAAACATTAGAAGAAGGAGCGTGTCAACGTGGCTAATGTAGGTATCGTATTAATTTCACATAGTGTGCAAATTGCTAGTGGGGTAAAAGAATTAATTCAACAAGTAATCCAAGAGGTTCCAATTGAATTGGCGGCCGGAACAGAAGATGGACGAATCGGTACAACAATAGAAAAAATTTCATCCGCCATTGATGCAGCAAACAAAGGAGACGGTGTCCTTTTGTTTTATGATTTAGGCAGTGCCAAAATGAATGCCGAAGTCGTCTTAGAAATGCTGGCTGATGACCAAATTGTCATCGCCGAAGCGCCAATCGTAGAAGGATCCTACATCGCTGCGGTGGAAGCTAGTATGGGAAAGACAATGGAGGAAATATTGGAGACATTGTGGACAGGGTTTCCAGCGAATGACAATAATATGAAATAATTCCGCAAGTAGTTGTGTGATTTCCGTTTGACTTGCGGATATATGGTATAATTCCGCAAGTCATCGCGTATTTCCCTTTACACTTGCGAATATATGGTATAATTCCGCAAGTTATCGCATATTTCCCGCTGTACTTGCGAATATATGGCTTAATTTCGCAAGTTATCACATATTTCCCGTTATACTTGCGAATATATGGCTTAATTTCGCAAGTTCCCACGCAATTCCCGCC
>DXHX01000112.1 GCA_019113205.1 Candidatus Pseudogracilibacillus intestinigallinarum
ATGTCAACCGCCTACGTAGAAATGGAGGACTTTTCTTTAATGGAAAAATTACAAGAAGAGAAAAATATTTTAAATATGTATGTATCAAGCCATCCATTTGAAAATATTCGAACAAAACTATCTTTAGAAAAAGTCCAATCGATTGCACAAATAAAAGAATTAGCAAAAAATAGTCAAATACGTACAGTCGGTATCGTAGAAAGTTTTCGTAAAACACATACGAAACGATCAGAAACGATGGCGTTTGCTACGGTATCGGATGAATTTTCAGAAATAGATATCGTCGTATTTCCATCTGTATATAGACAAATTAGTCATTGGTTTAAAGAAGAAAGTATTGTTATGATTCAAGGGAAAACAGATAGTTTCCGTGAGAAAAAGCAGTTGATTGCAAACGAAATTACTCCATTTGATTTAGAAGCATGGAAACAATCTGCTCCGAAAACAATATATATTAAATTATCGAAAGACCGTTCTCGTGAAGAAGCGCTATCTTTTTTACGTCAGATTGCACGAACGAATCAAGGTGATGGACACATCGTTATTTTTGATGAACGGGAAAATAAAGCATATATGTTAGAAAAGCAATATAAACTAAATGTAAACGATGAAATAATGCAGCAATTACATACATTTTTCGGAGCCGGTTTCGTTGTATTAAAATAAATAATCACTTATGATAAGAAAAAATACTATCTTTTTAAAAATCTTTTGCTATAATAATAAATATTATAAACATGCAACTGTACGAGACAGACATGTGGGAAGAGAAATGTAGGAATGAAAGGGCGAATGTATACAATGTCAAAATTAAGAGATGCAGCTTTACATATGCATAAAGTGAACCAGGGGAAGTTAGAAGTACAGACGAAAGTAGAAGTGAAAAATTCTGAAGACTTAAGTTTAGCTTATTCACCAGGTGTTGCAGAACCTTGTAAAGAAATCCATAAAAATAAACAAACCGTGTATGATTATACAATGAAAGGGAATATGGTTGCAGTCGTTAGTGACGGTACAGCTGTATTAGGTTTAGGGGATATTGGTGCAGAAGCTTCAATGCCAGTTATGGAAGGAAAGGCTGTTCTATTTAAATCATTTGCTGGAGTAGACGCATTCCCAATTTGTATCGGTTCAAATGATATTGACGATATCGTTAATACAGTGAAATTAATTGAGCCAACATTCGGTGGAGTAAATTTAGAGGATATTGCAGCCCCAAATTGTTTTATTATTGAAGATCGTTTAAAAAAGGAAACAAATATTCCAATTTTCCATGATGACCAACACGGTACGGCAATTGTGACGGTTGCAGGATTACTAAATGCATTAAAATTAGTAGGCAAATCATTTAAAGAAATTAAAGTCGTTGCAAATGGTGCAGGAGCAGCAGGGATTGCGATTATTAATTTATTAAATCAATTCGGTGTGGGCGAAATTATTATGTGTGATTCTCAAGGAGCCATTTACGATGGACGCCCTAGAAGAATGAATAAAGTAAAAGAAATTGTGGCAAAACAAACGAACCCGAAAAAATTAGAAGGTTCCTTAGAAGATGTCATTGAAGGTGCAGACGTATTTATCGGTGTATCTGTCGGTGGAGCATTAACAGAAGCAATGGTGAAAAAAATGAATAAAGACCCGATTATTTTTGCAATGGCAAACCCAGATCCGGAAATTTTACCAAACGATGCGAAAAAAGCAGGAGCGAAAGTAATTGGTACGGGACGATCAGATTTTCCAAACCAGGTGAACAACGTTTTAGCATTCCCAGGAATTTTCCGTGGTGCATTAGATGTGCGCGCGACTAGAATAAATGAAAAAATGAAAATTGCCGCAGTAGAAGCTATTGCAGAATTAATTACTGAAACAGAATTAAACGAAGATTATGTCATTCCAAATCCGTTTGATGCACGTGTTGCACCAGCTGTTGCTAAAGCGGTTGCAAAGGCTGCGATGGAAAGTGGTGTCGCGAGAATTGAAGTAGAACCTGAAGAGATTGCTGAAAAAACGAGACAATTAAGTGCATTAGAAAACAAATAATATTTGATACATTGCCTCCTTATACATTAAAATAGAAAAGATGATAAAAATACTAGAAATGTATAATTTTTTAAAGTATAGTAAAAATGAGCATGATAATGTATCTCTATAGTTATATATTATTGGAACTTATACATCTTATATTTTATACATTACTTGCTCAGAAGCAATGTTAATAAGGAGGGAAATCATTGCTGAAAAAAATCTTTACAAGAAATAAAAATAATGTCGTCATACCAGACGAAAAAGCAAAATCAGAAGTACCAGCAGGCATCATGATGAAGTGTGATCATTGCTCACAAATATATTACAGAAAAGAATTAGAAAAGAATATTCACGTTTGTCCTAATTGTGATTATCATCACCAGCAAAATGCTTGGGAAAGAATTAATAGCTTGTTTGATGATGGAACATTTGAAGAGTGGGATAAAGAATTAATTTCTGAAAACCCAATGGATTTTCCAGAGTATATGGAAAAAGTGGACAAAGACCGTCAGAAAACAGGATTAAATGAAGCGGTTGTCACGGGTAAAGGGCTTATCGGTGGATATCCGACAGCTTTTGCTGTGATGGACGCAAACTTCCGTATGGGAAGTATGGGTTCCGTTGTCGGTGAAAAAATTGCTCGAGCAGTAGAACGTGCACGAGAACTTTCGATTCCATTTATCATTTTCACAGCATCAGGTGGAGCACGAATGCAAGAAGGTGTTTTAAGTTTAATGCAAATGGCAAAAACATCTGTTGCTATTGAACGTTTATCTGCAGCGGGTGGCCTAATGATTTCCGTGATGACACACCCAACAACAGGTGGAGTGACGGCAAGTTTTGCATCGTTAGGTGATTACAACTTTGCCGAACCAGGTGCTTTAATCGGCTTTGCTGGAAGACGAGTAATCGAACAGACGACACGTGAAAAGTTACCGAAAGATTTCCAAACGTCGGAGTTTTTATTTAAACATGGACAATTGGACCGTATCGTTCATCGTCATGAAATGAAAGAATTGTTAACGACCATTTTAGCATTACATGCAGTAGAAGAAGTAGCAGAAGAAAAAACTCCTGAAACAAAGGTCGTTTCAGTTGAAGGAGGACAAACTCGATGAACCAAGTGCTAGAATTTGAAAAACCAATCGTTCATTTAAAAGATAAAATTAATGAATTAAAAGCTCTATCACAAACGAGTGAAATTGATTTAACAGAAGAAATCGATACGTTAGAAAAACGTTTAAAAAAATTATCAGACGATATTTATTCGAACTTAAAGCCGTGGGATCGTGTGCAAATTGCACGACATCAAATGCGTCCAACGACATTGGATTATATACAGCACTTATTTACGGATTTTATCGAATTTCATGGAGATCGCTATTTTGGTGACGATGAAGCGATTGTTTCAGGAATTGCCTTTTATCATGGCAAACCAATAACGATTATTGGCCACCAACGTGGAAAGAAAACGAAGGAAAACATTCGTCGTAATTTTGGGATGCCACACCCTGAAGGATATCGTAAAGCGATTCGTCATATGCAACAAGCAGAGAAATTCAATCGTCCAATTGTGACGTTTATCGATACGAAAGGTGCAGAGCCTGGAAAAGCAGCGGAAGAACGTGGACAAAGTGAAGCGATTGCATATAATTTAAAAGAAATGGCAGGGTTAAAAGTGCCAATTATTTGTATCGTAATCGGTGAAGGTGGAAGTGGTGGAGCATTAGCATTAGGGGTTGGAAACCACGTGCATATGCTAGAAAACTCTACTTACTCTGTTATCTCGCCAGAAGGTGCAGCATCGATTCTTTGGAAAGATGCTACACAAGCGAAAAAAGCGGCTGAATCGATGAAAATTACTTCTTATGATTTAAAGAAATTCCATATTATTGATGAGATCATTCCAGAACCTCAAGGTGGAGCTCATCGAAATGTGGAAATACAAGCTGCCAATATTGATAAGGTATTACAGCAATCGATCAATACATTAACGAAAGAAACAGAAGAAGCCTTATTAAACCAACGTTGGGAAAAGTTTAAACAGATGGGCGAATTCGGTGAAGTATAATAATGGATAAATAAAAGGATGGTCTTATAAATGTGATAAGATAGAGGTAATAGAATTATTTTCTATTACGAACTACTTATGATACGTTTATAATGGCCATCCTTTCTCCATGTAAGGGAATAGTATGTACTAAATGTAGAATAACGTTATGCCAAATCAATATTTAAATAAAAAAAGTTATACTAATTCATGCAACGGCTCAATGTAGGAGGTACAAAATGAAAAAAATTGGTCTGTTAACGAGTGGTGGAGATGCACCGGGAATGAATGCGGCAATTCGTGCGGTCGTACGTAAATGTTTTTACCATCATATCGTTCCAATTGGTATTTATAATGGGTTTGATGGCCTTATAAAAGGGAATATGAGACGAATGGAACTCGGTTCTGTTGGAGATATTATTCATCGAGGTGGAACAGTTCTTTATTCCGCTCGAAGTAAGGAATTTATGACAGAAGAGGGAAAACTTCTAGCTGTTAATCAATTACGTAAACATGAAATAGATGGATTAGTCGTTATTGGTGGTGATGGTAGTTTAAAAGGGGCACAATCTTTAGCAGAGCTTGGCATTCCAACGATCGGTATTCCAGCGACGATTGACAATGATCTTGCTCGTGTAGATCGAACTATTGGCTTTGATACGTCATTAAATACCGTCATTGAAGCAATTGACAAAATTCGTGACACTGCAACTTCCCATGAACGAACATATGTGATTGAAGTAATGGGAAGAAATGCTGGAGACATCGCTTTATATGCTGGGTTAGCAGGTGGAGCAGAAAGTATCATTATTCCGGAAATTGAAACACCGATGGAGGAGGTCGTCTCTCGTTTAAAAAATGGACAAGAACGAGGCAAGAAACATAGTATTATCGTACTTGCTGAAGGAGTTGCCGAAGGGTTTAAATATGGTCGTAAAATAGAAGAACTTTCTGGTCTTGAAACGAGAGTAACAGTATTAGGGTACATCCAGCGTGGTGGAACACCAACAGCCACAGATAGAGTCCTCGCAAGTAGATTAGGTGGAAGGGCAGTCGATTTACTGTTAGAAGGTGAAACAAGTAAAATTGTAACGATGTGGAAAAATGAATTAATCCCACAAGATTATGAGGTAGTTTTACAAGAAAAACACGAAGTAGACGAATATTTATACAATTTATCAAAACAATTATCAATATAAAACTAAACAGAAAGATAGGAGCTATGAATATGCGAATGCGCAAAACGAAAATAGTTTGTACGATTGGTCCGGCATCAGAATCAAAAGAAAAATTACGAAAATTAATGATAGGTGGCATGGATGTTGCACGCCTAAATTTCTCACATGGAGATT
>DXHX01000113.1 GCA_019113205.1 Candidatus Pseudogracilibacillus intestinigallinarum
TGCGAAAACAGATGCAATAACCAAAATTTAGATGCAACACATGCGAAAATAGATGCAATAACCAAAAATTAGATGCAACAATTGCGAAAACAGATGCAATAAACAGAAATTAGATGCAACAACTGCGAAAATAGATGCAATTACCAAAATTTAGATGCAACACTGCCGAAAAGAGATGCAATAAACAAAAACTAGATGCAACAACTGCGAAAACAGATGCAATAACTAAAAACTAGATGCAACACATGCGAAAATAGATGCAATAAAAAAGGAGAATGCAATATTATGGAATGGAAAAATTTATATAGAGGATTTGCAATGGGAGTTAGTGATGTTGTTCCAGGAGTTAGTGGAGGAACTATTGCAGTTTTGTTAGGATTTTATGATCAACTAATTGCTGCGATCAATAATGTTTTTTCGAGAAAGTGGAAAGAAAGTATACTTTTTTTAATTCCTATTGTGCTTGGAATGGGGACGGCAATTTATTCGTTAAGCCATTTAATGAAATGGTTATTAGCGAATCATAGTCAGCCAACATACTACTTCTTTGTTGGATTAATTATTGGTGTACTACCATTTTTGTTTCGTGAGTCAGATGCGAAAAATACCTTCCAATGGTATCATTATGCATTAATGTTGCTCGGTATTATTCTTATTTTAGCTTTACCAGTAAATCCAACAGAAAGTCCTATCATTACAGATCGATCAATGAGTACATATATTTTATTATTCTTTTCTGGAATGATTGCGAGTGCGGCGATGATTTTACCCGGTATTAGTGGTTCATTTATTATGCTAGTTATCGGAGTCTACTCGACGATTATGCATGCAGTGAGCGAATTAGAAATTCCAGTCATCATTGTAGTTGGTTCAGGGATTGCAATTGGAATTATTACGATGAGTAAAATTATTCACTACTTTTTAAAATATTATCGTCATGCGACATTTGCTCTCATTATAGGATTAGTAATTGGGTCGATTTTTGTTATATTCCCAGGATTTGCTTCGACGATTTCAAGCTTTATTTTATGTTTAATCGTATTTGTATTAGGTTTATTCACAGCTTATTTATTAGGGAAAGTAGAATATTAAACAAGTTACAATTTTGTAGCTTGTTTTTTTTATCCTTTTCACGCTAAAATAAAGATAGAATCCTCCTTCACGTTTATATATCGTAAACATATATTGTATCAACGTTTATTACGTTTGAAAGAGGTGTTTACGATGGAATACGAATCATATTGGACGCCACATTCCCTTTATTATCACCACCCATGTCCATATGCAATGCATGCCCCATATTGTGCTACTTGTCATATGGAACGACAAGAGGTGAGGAGTGGACGTGAAATACCGTTACAAGAAAATACGATTCCAGTTTCAACAGATGAAATGAATCAACAAATGGAAAGCAAAATGATTCAGCAATTTATGAATGAGGATGGGCAAGTCGATATTCAAAAAATGTTACAAACAGTTGGACAATTTGCAGACACTGTTCAACAAGTTTCTCCAGTGATAAAACAATTAAATGATTTAGTTCGCAGTTTTCGTACTACTTAAAATTCATACAAAAAGCTAGGTGATCAACGATGATAGGTTGTTTAATCATTCACGGATATACTGGTGGACCATACGAAGTAGAACCGCTAAGAGAATATTTAGTAGAACAAACAGATTGGAACATTGTCGTACCTACATTAACTGGTCATGGCGAACAATTAGATTTGAAAGATGTCTCTTATGAAGTATGGCTGGAAGATGCGACAAGGGCACTAGAAGAGTTAAAACAAGCATGTAATAAAGTATATGTTATTGGTTTTTCAATGGGTGGAATGATTGCAGCTTATTTAGCGGCAACAATTGAAGTAGATAAACTAGTTTTACTTGCAACAGCTAGAAAATATTTGTCATTTAAGCATTTAAGTCAATATGTGGCAGAAGTAATTGGGGATAGTTTTAAAGGCAAATTAGAAGAAAATGAAATATATCGTCACTATAAAAGTAAATTTGGCACTGTGCCATTAAGTGCAAATATTGAATTCATGAAATTAGTAAATAAAACGAAAGATTATTTGGAAGAAATTACGACACCGGTGTTTATTGCACAAGGAAAGCAGGATGGAATGGTCCCATATCAAGTTGCATACGCACTAGAAGAAGAGATTGGATCTGAAGACAAGGAAATCGTCTTCTTTGAAGAATCGAGCCATCTAATTTGTCTTGGCCATGATAAAGATGTGCTAAATCAAATGGTGTTAGGCTTTTTAAAAAAAGACACATAAAAAAACAGGCTGAAACTATTTCAAGCCTGTTTTTACTTTTTTAATGGGGGACCACCCCGATGGGAAATCGTTACATTTCTTTTAGTTGTCGTACTCATAATAAAAAGGAATAACCCAAAAATAACGACCGTTCCTCCGAGCCATTGACTCGATGTTATTTTTTCGCCTAAAATGAAATAAGCTAAAATCGATGCCCCGATTGGTTCGAATACAATTCCCATGGAAATGGTTGAAGTACTTAACCATTTTAAAGCCCAATTAAATAACGAATGTCCTAAGAAAGTTGGAATGATGGCTAAAGCTATAAACCAACCCCAAATGTCCATAGAGTACGGGAAAAACGCATCCCCTTTGATTAGATTGTATAAAAGTAAAGTGATGGAGCTAATTCCATACACTAAGAACGTATACATCATTAGTGATAATCTTCTACGTAATTGTTGCCCTAATAAAAAGTATCCTGTAACAGTGACTGCCCCTAGTAATGCCAGGATATCTCCAAATAACGCTAAACCACTTACTTGAAAATCTCCCCACCCGATAATAAAACTTCCAATTAACGTAATGAGCATACTAATAACTGCGGCGGGGGCAAACCGTTCTCCAAAGAAAAAATACGTTCCAATGAAAGCGAAGACCGGTTGTAATGTAACTAATACGACGGAACTTGCAACAGATGTATAATTTAATGATTCAAACCAAAGAATAAAATGTAACGCCAAAAAGACACCTGAAAATGTCGCAAGTATCCAATCTTTCTTTTGAATTAATTTCCATTCATCGTTATATTTTAATAAAATGATGGGTAACATTAATACGACAGAAAAAAACAAGCGATAAAAAGCGATGATCCCTGCAGGTGCTCCACTAGCTAATTTTACAAAAATAGCTGACGTAGAAACTGCAATGACCCCTATGATGACTGCTATATATGGATTAAATGGCGGAAATCGCAATGTTCTATACTCCTTTAATATTTCGACTAATTGAGTGTAAGTATAATATATTTTATGGAATTTTGCAGTTAATTTATACAACTATTTTAGAGAAAAGGAAATAAACGGAATAAATAATTGTAACAATCCCCCATTATTGTTCGTTATATGGTATAATTGAAAAGTTGCATTGATACATGAAATGGAATTGGGCATAAATCCATGTGGAGGAAGCCTTTGAATACTTTTAAAGAAATGACATTCAAATAAAAAATAATGAGATGTTTAATAGTTCAAACGGGAATTGCACTGTTGAACATAATTATCATGAGAAAAGGTTTCCTTAAATGTAAACAATTTTACAGAAAAAGGAAGGGTAATAAGTAATGACTAAATTTAGTGAATTACAAGTTTCTGATGTCGTATTAAACGCATTAGAATCAATGGGCTTTGAAGAAGCAACACCAATTCAAGCCGCAACAATCCCACACGCACTACAAGGAAAAGACGTGATTGGGCAAGCACAAACAGGAACAGGAAAGACAGCAGCATTCGGAATTCCGATGATCGAAAATTTCGAAACAGGGAAAAAAGGTGTACAAGGATTAGTTGTTGCACCAACTCGTGAGTTGGCAATTCAAGTTGCAGCCGAGTTAAACCGTTTAGGAAAGAGTAAAGGAATTCGTTCATTAGCAGTATATGGTGGACAACAAATGGACCGTCAAATTAGAGCATTAAAAGATCGTCCACAAATCGTTGTTGCAACACCAGGGCGTTTATTAGACCACTTAAATCGCCGTACAATTAAATTACACGATATTAAAGTAGCGGTGTTAGATGAAGCAGATGAAATGTTAAACATGGGCTTCATCGATGATATTAAAGATATTTTAAAAGCAATTCCCGAAGAACGCCAAACATTATTGTTCTCAGCGACGATGCCGAAAGAGATTCGCGAAATCGCAACGACATTGATGAATGATCCGACAGAAATTAAAGTGAAAGCGAAAGAAATGACGGTTGAAAATATCGAACAAACATTCATGGAAGTACCTGAGCGTTTTAAATTCGACACATTGACAAACCATTTAGATATTTATTCGCCGAAACTTGCCATTGTATTTACACGTACAAAAAAACGTGTAGACGAGATTACGGACGGTTTACAAGTACGTGGATTCCGTGCAGAAGGAATTCATGGGGATTTAACACAAGGAAAAAGAATGTCCGTGTTAAATAAATTTAAAAACGAACGAATTGAAATCTTAGTGGCGACAGATGTTGCGGCACGTGGACTTGATATTTCAGGTGTGACACATGTTTACAACTTCGACATTCCACAAGATCCAGAAAGCTATGTACACCGTATTGGGCGTACAGGTCGTGCAGGACGTACGGGTGAGGCAATTTCATTTGTTACACCACGTGAAATGCCACATTTACGTTTAATCGAAGAAGTAACGAAAAGTAAGATGAAACGTATGGTTCCACCGACAAATCAAGAAGCGGCACGTGGAAAACAACAAGCTACAGCAGAAAAATTATTAAAACTAATTGAAAATGAAGATTTACAATCATTCCATCAAACAGCGACGGAATTATTGGATGATCATGATTCAATTTCTGTTGTATCTGCTGCATTAAAAATGTTAACGAAGGAACGTAAAGATGTTCCAGTAACTATTTCATCTGTTCAACCGATTAGCGTGAAAAATACTCGCTCTAAAGGTCCAAAAGGCCGTAAAGGTGGCGGCAAACGTTTTTACGGTAACCGTTCAAAAGGTGGCCGTGGAGATAGTCGTCGTGGCGGCGAGCGACGCGGTGGCGAACGCCGTGGTGGAAAAGGAAACTTCCAAAAACGTCGTAATCGTCAAAAATAAATAATGCTTTACAAACCCTGTCCCATTTTTATGGGGGAGGGTTTTTTTAATGGGTAAAAGAAAAAATAGTAGTGATGTTCTGTAACGATTTGTTATAATATATAATAGAATAAATCGGATAGATGATTACACGCTTTTATAAGACAAAGTTTCAAAGTGTTATTTTTCAATTACTTACGATTTTACATACATACATTCATTCTAGGGAATGGTAATTATTTTCCGATGTTGATTTTGTTTGATCAATGAATGAAATGGAGTGGTAAGGATGAAATTTCGTGAAGCGACGAAAGATGATGTCTATGAGATTGTTCGTTTACTTGCTGATGATGCATTAGGCTCACACCGTGAACGTTTTGAAGATCCAATTCCTGCAGAATATTATGAAGCATTTCATGCAATAGAGAAACAGAATGGGAATCAAATTATTGTTGCTGTGGAAGATGGGAAAATTATCGGTTGTTTGCAATTAACCATTATTCCTGGCTTAGCAAG
>DXHX01000114.1 GCA_019113205.1 Candidatus Pseudogracilibacillus intestinigallinarum
ACAAGCATTTGCTTCATGAATCTCTACATTTTTCTATCATAAAGACTTCTTATAATTTCTCCTATGCTCTTTTTGTATTTTCCATAAATAATTTGTCGTCTGTATTTTGGAGCAAATACAATATGATACTTACATCTCCACTGTGTCTTTTCTTGTCCTGCACTAGGATTGTCTCCTTCTGTTATAAGATATGGTGGTCGGAAAACCAACTTTATCTTATAACAGAAGGAGGCATTTTTAATACCACGCTAAAAGCTACTTAGAATCCCCGTCAGAGCCAGGGGTTTTCAAATGCACAAAAAGAACACCCTTCCAACTAAGTTGAAAGGGTGTTGTATAGACAATGTGGATGTAAGTGTTCATCTTTATCTAATGAATGATTTTATACGATTTTTTAATGAATATTTCAGTTATACATCCTTTATTTTATAAAGGAATGCAACATGTTCCTTTTAAAATTGGAACACGATTTATTTGCTCGTCAATTGAGATTTCCATACTTTTATACTTAAGTTCAAAAGGAAAACATCGTCAGGTTGGTCGAGCGATAAATTTGTTAAACTTTCTATTTTGCGCAGCCGATATAAAAGAGATTGTCGATGTAAGTTTAAAGCTCGTGCCGCTTGGCTTACATTACCATTATGTTTATCATAGGCAATGAATGTATCAATTAAATCCATTTCTCGCTTTTCTTCGTATGCTATTAATGGCTCAATCGTTCCTAATGTAATCCTTCTTACTTCGGTGTCTTTGACAATATGAAGCAAGAGACGTTTTAATTTTGTATCTTCAAAATGATGGCGTAATCCTTCGCCGTCTTTCGTTAAACCCATTTCTAGAGCAGCTTGTGCTTTATGATAACTTTCATAAAACTTCATATAGCCGTCTCCGCTTTTTCCAATTCCCCACGAAAAAACAATCCCCGGTACGAGAGCGTGTAATCTTTTATCTACTAAATCTAAAAAATGGTGAACAGCAAAATGCTCCTCTTCCTCCAATTCTAAAAAGATAATTAAATTTTCGCCGTCAAACGTAAAGGCGACATGTTTATCAACTACAGATGCCGCATTACGTACTTCTTCCTCAATATAATAAATGATATTTTTAAAACCCGATATCTCTTTTCCGTATTTCGTCTCTGAAAAAGTGTCGAAGTTTTTCGAATAACCGACTAGACAAATATACGGTAACTCTAGTTGATAACCAAACAACTTTGCCCGTGATAATAAGTTTTCGTCATATGCCATATTTGGTGTTTTCGCTAATCCCCATATAAACTCATTTCGTAATCGGATCTCTGTTTTTACAATGGCATCTTCTCGCGAAATCCATAGGGCTGTTGCTGCTGCTAAACTCTCTAATACCTGACGGTCATAATAGGTCAAGTTTCGCTCTTTCTCAAAGTAAATAATAAAATATCCTTGTGTTAAATTTTTTGTACCAGAAGTTATTTCCTTTTTTATTAATGACCCTGCATTTCCTTTGATAGAATGGTATTGCATAAATGTTCCTAAGTAATTTTCTTCGACCTCTTCTGCGTTATACCATAAATTAATGTAATCATCTGGATGTTCGACCGTCCCTTGTTTTCGTCCTTTATTATCGGTAAATACAATGGTACAAGATAAATCACGTTCCACATAACGGATAATATCAGATAAATCTTTATCCATAATGACATATTGAATTAATGTTTGTTGGATGCGACGTGCTGTCTCTGAAAAGTCTTCTTGCCGTCGGTTAATTTCCATCATCGCTTCTCTTTGAATATCGGTAAAACGTAACTCCCACGGTAATGCCAATAAAATAAATTGGCGCTCATCACAATAATCAATTATTTCCCGGGGAATTTCTGTCACATACCTTCCTGTTGCAATCGCCAAGGCAGATGCATTCGCACGAAAGACGTCTTTCACAAATTGAAATAAAGCATTTGAATCTTCTTCAAATCCCATTCCTGTCGTTAAAATAAATTCCTTTTCACGTACAAAGTTTTCTACAGGTCCTTCAATTGCAGACATCCATTCTACCTGGCGTTGCTCCAACATTTCCATCCCAGTTAGAATCGTAGCTGTACTAAATATTGGCAAGTTCACTATGTTTTGAACGGAAACAGGCATCTTCCTCACACCCCATAATTATAATATTGTACGCAAAACAGAAAGATTTACATTATTTCCTGTAATAATAGCTGCTACTTTTTTATGTTGAACATGGACCTTCTCACTTAAGATAGCGGCAATACTTGTCGCAGCCGCTCCTTCAATAAGTTGTTTATGTTCTTCTAACATATAGTTCATCGCTTCTTTTATTTCGTCTTCAGAAACTAACACAAATTCATCGATATACTTTTTTACTGCCGAAAAGGTGTACCGATTATGTTGTCCAATCCCACCTAATAAACTGTCTGCCAATGTATCATGTTCTTTCAATATAATAGGTTTATTGGCGCGTATACTTTCATACATCACCGCACTACGTTCCATCGACACACCGACTACCTTAATATTTTTATGATATGTTTTTAACACATATGCAATACCAGCAAACAACCCACCACCTGAGACGGGAATAATTATTAGATCTATATCCGGTAAATCATTTAAAATTTCTAAACCAATGGTACCTTGGCCTTCAATGATTGCTAAATCATCGAAAGGTTCAATTAATGTCTTCCCTTCCTTTTGTAAGCGATAACAATGTTTGGCAGCATCATCTTGACTTTCCCCTACTTTTACTATGTTTGCCCCATATGCTTCGAGCCGCTTCACTTTTGCATCTGGTACACGATTCGAAATACAAATCGTCGCTTCTATTCCAAGTTTTTGCGCCATATAAGCTACCGCAACTCCATGATTTCCAGTTGAAAATGTTGTTACACCATTTAATTTCTCTGTAGTTGTTAAAGAGAGCAGCTTATTCGCTGCTCCCCTAAGTTTAAATGCACCTGTTTCATGTAAGTTTTCTAGCTTTAAATAAATAGATGCTTCATATATATTATTTAATTTTCCAGAAGAAATAAGTGGTGTTTGTTGAACAAACGGCTTAATCCGATGTTGTGCTTGTAAAATATGTTGCAAAGATAACGATGTTTGATCGTGTAACTCCATCATGCCACCACCTGAACTATTTTTTCAACAATAACGCTCCGGCAATTCCTGGTCGAGTCATTTCAAATGGATTTAAAATCTCATTAATAGCAACTTCCGACAGTAATTTATCACGTAACACTAAATCTTTCACAGGTATGCCTGTTTCTAATGCTTCTTTAGCAATCTTCGTTGCAGCTTTATACCCAATATGTGGATTTAATGCCGTAATAATGCCGATACTACGGTCTACATATGATTTACACACTTCAATATTCGCTTCAATTCCTTCTAAGCAATACTGTCTAAATGTATTTAGCACACGGTCCATAATTTTAATCGATTGATGTAAATTGAAGACTAACACGGGTTCCATTACATTTAATTCAAATTGGCCTGCTTCAGACGCCATAGAAATCGTCTGATCATTCCCGATTACTTGGAAAGCTACTTGGTTTAAAACTTCACAAATAACTGGATTAATTTTCCCAGGCATAATAGAGGAACCAGGTTGTCGTGCTGGTAAATTAATTTCGCCAAAGCCCGCACGTGGCCCAGATGACATTAAACGTAAATCATTCGCTACTTTCGACATATTGATCATACAAATTTTTAATGCGGCAGATACTTCTGTATATGCATCCGTGTTCTGTGTTGCATCAACTAAATCAGATGCATTTCTTAAAGGAATACCTGTAATCTCATTTAAATGACGAACAGATTTCTCCATATATGATGGGTCTGCATTTAATCCTGTACCTACTGCCGTTGCACCTAAGTTTACATCTAATAAATTTTCATATAAACGGCTGATGCGCTTCATATCACGTGATAACACTTTCCCATATGCTTGAAACTCTTGCCCTAAACGAATTGGAACGGCATCTTGTAAATGAGTTCTTCCCATTTTAATTACATGATCGAATTCTTTTCCTTTATCTAAAAATGTATGCATTAGTTTATTTAATGTTATTTCTAACTCGTCTAATAATTGGATTGTCGCAATATGAATAGCTGTCGGAAAAGCATCGTTCGTTGATTGTGCCATATTTACATCTGTGTTCGGATGAATAACATCGTATGCTCCTTTTTCTTTTCCTAAAATTTCTAGAGCACGATTCGCAATAACCTCATTCGCGTTCATATTGACAGATGTACCTGCTCCACCCTGAATCGGATCGACAATGAATTGGTCATGGAACTTTCCTTTTATAATTTCATCTGCAGCAGCAACAATTGCTTTTGCCTTCGTTTCTTCTAACTGTCCAATTTCCATATTAGCTAAAGCGGCAGCTTTCTTAACTGTCGCAATGGCTACAATCATTTCAGGCTCTATCGTATATCCAGTAATATGAAAATTTTCCTTCGCTCGAATCGTTTGGATCCCATAATACGCATCAACAGGCACTTCTTTTTGCCCTAATAAATCTTCTTCTACCCGATAATCTTTTCCTGACATTTCTATTTACTCCTTCTATTATCCATTATGACATTTTGTTTGATTACTTTTCATTATATCAATTGATTATAAATTCTTGAATCAATGTTGATTATACTCGGTTTTAATTGCTATTTCAATCAATTTTTTGAAAATTCGTCAAAATAGCATTACTAGTACAATATAATTATTTGCAATCTTTTATGACTGTTTTTTCTTACCAATATCAGATAAAAACCAACCACTAACTGCAATAATAATTAAGCCTAAGTAAAATGTCAGTTTCCAACCGAATGAATGAATAAATGTTTCTGGGATAATTTGTACGTCTGGATGTCCTAAAACGAGTACGGACAATTTTACACCGACCCATCCAACGATGAGAAATGCTGCTACTTCTAAACCTGGACGTTTCTGTAATAAATTCACGAACATATTGGCAGCAAAACGCATAATGATGACACCAATCATTCCCCCTGCAAAAATAACGATAAATTGTGCTCCATCTAGTCCACCGACATGAAATAACCCTGATGGTGGCAATGCAACTGCTAAAGCAACTGCAGCTAAAATAGAGTCTACCGCAAATGCTAAATCAGCTACTTCTACTTTAAATACGGTCATCCAAAAACCGCTCTCTTTCCGTTGTTTCGTTTTAATACCATCTTTTTGTGCAAATTTATCATATAAATTTTTCCCCGCAATATACATTAAATAAATCGCTCCAATAGCTTGTACTTGCCATACATCGACAAGGAACGAAATAATAAACAACGAACCGAACCGTAAAATAAAGGCCCCTACTAATCCATAGAATAATGCCTTTTTACGTTTTTCTTCTGGTAAATGTTTTACCATAATTGCTAAAACTAGAGCATTATCCGCTGCTAACAATCCTTCTAATCCAATTAAAATAAGTAACACCCAAAGATACTCCAACAATAACTGTGCGTCCATTTTATGCACTCCTTCTTATGAAAATAAAAAGAGACCTTTACTATGAATGTATTTTCCCCATTGAAGCAGAAAATATTTCCATAGTAAAGGTCTCGCAAACAACAAGAGTTGCCAGTTCAGCCGGAGAACGAATTCTCGTAGTGACGACTTACACTGTAAGCTACTCCCCTTTAATATACTCTTTTGAATGGTTTTATTATAGCATACAACTTGTCCATTTTCCTAATAGTATACTTTTTATTGTCGTTTATAAGTGGAAAAGTTATACTAAATGTATCATTACCAATAATGAGGAGGGACAAAAATGGACCGAAAACAATTAGAAGCTAAATTATTAGAACTAAAATCTGATTATATCCGAATTCAAGGAGATTTAGATAAAATGGAGGCAGTTGGAGGACAAGTTTCTCCAATTGAACAACAATTAGAACGATTAGAGGGAGAAATCTCTGCCATAAATGATCAACTAGCGAGCAAATAACAAAAGAGCTTGAGGCATACATTTCGTATAAGTAATTGAAACTGATGCGTGATCCGATAGGCATCCACATCATGTTTTCATCTTATACTTTCATTTGCCTCAGGCTCTTCTTTTTAAATAATCGGATGATTGTTTAGCTTTTCTTCAATTTCTTTGCTTTGTGGTGCTAAGCTAACGACCGTATCTCCAACTTGAGGAGATAAACGCATATCGTTCGCATAGAAAACAATTTGACCAGAAGGTTTTACAAAATAAATGAATACCGATCGCTCATCTTTTTCCTCCTTATACTGCTCATAATCAAATTGTTCTGTTAAAGTTGTTTGTTTAAACGTAAATCCATTATTAATTTTATCAATAAACTCATTCAGTGTAATTTCCTCTTTACATAATGAACGTCCACCGACACGATCTACAATCCCAGCATCTTCTGCACTACTCGGATCTAACTTGAACACATTCATTCGACCATATTCAGGTAAAAACGCCGTACAAATTAATGCATTGTATGAATGTTGTGGTGTTGCAGTAATAATAAAATCATATGGTATTGTATCTAAATTGTATTCTGTTTGCTCTGATAACAATTCACCATGATAAAATTGTACACCAGCATTTCTAGCATAACGTAAATTTGCAAACGATGAATCAACAATTAATGATGGATAATTTAAGTTTTCAAATGACTTTGCTAATTGAACGGTAAACGGATTACTTCCAACAACGATAATACCAGGTTTTCCTTCTAATGATAAACCGAGTTTTTTCGCTAATGGGCTAATTGTAAACCCGTGTGCAACAACCGTAAAAATTACTAAACCAAATGTTAATGTCGTAAGAATTTCTGCATCTTCAAATCCTGACTCTAATAAAATAATCGCAAAATAACTCGAAACCGTTAAAGCGACAATCCCTCGTGGAGCAATCCATCCGACAAGTGTTCGCTCCTGTATCGACAGCTCCGTCCCAATTGTCGATAGAAAAATGGATAATGGTCGTACTGCAAACATCATTAATAAAACATATCCAATAATATTTGGTTGGAAAATTTGGATAATGGTCTCCATTTGTAAAGAAGACGCAAGCATAATAAAAATCGCTGAAATAAGTAAAATAGACACATTTTCCTTAAAATGTCTGAAATCATCTAATGAACTAATACCGATATTCGCTAACGTTATTCCCATCGCTGTAACAGATAATAACCCAGCCCCTTTTACAAAGCCATCTGGTAATGTAAAGCATAGTAAAACAACTGCAACGACGACAGGTGACTTTAAGAACTCTGGAATATGGCCACCTTCAAACATCCAACCAATTGCCCTTCCACAAAACCATCCAAAAAACATTCCGAAAGCTGCTATCATAAAGAAGAATAATAGACTTGAAACCGTCTTATCTTCCAATGTGAAAAATGTAATAATTTCAAATGCAAATACTGCTAAAAGTACCCCAATCGGGTCGACGATAATTCCTTCCCATTTTAAAATCTTCGCAGGTCTTGCCTTCAATTTCGATTGGCGTAATAAAGGCATAATAACTGTCGGGCCTGTAACGATAAATAGCCCACCAATGACAAAAGCAACTTCCCATGATAAACCGGCGACATAATGTGCTGTTAAAGAACCAAAAATCCAGGCAATTAAAGCACCTACTGTCGCAATACGAAAGATTGGCTTTCCTAATCCAGTCAATTCCTTAAAACGTAAATTTAAGCTTCCTTCAAATAAAATGATGGCAACCGCAACAGAAATGATCGGGTCATAAATCGCCCCAAAACTCTCCTCTGGATTCATAATATTTAGTACAGGACCAACAATCAGTCCTGCAATAGACATAATGACGATTGCCGGCAAACTATATTTCCACGCAATCCACTGTGAACCAATTCCTAACACACCAATTAACATAATAATAATTAATAAGGATAATTCCATGTAACTTTTCCGCCTTTTTTCTATTTTTATCGTACATGAAAATGGATATAGGCAATATTGTAAATAGGAAAGAAAAGAATGTAAAGTATTTGCAAGCAAAATAAATAGGATACATATTTGGGCCTACATAATTATAAAATATATAGTGACTGGACACTCACTCATCACATAAGATTAAAAAAGGCCAAGGCATACATGTCTAAGCCGTATCGAAACATGTTTACATAAAACGACATTTCGTGTGTCACGTTGCTTTTTATTACGCCTCAACCTATATTATATTATTTAAATGTTACCGCCCATGTTCCATCTTTAAAAATCGGCTCCACCTTTCCATCAGCTGTTACACCATCAATATTCATTTCTGCTGAACCAATCATAAAATCAACGTGAACCATACTATCATTAATTCCATTTTTGTCTAAAGCTGCTTCATCCATTTCAGGACCACGAGCAACATTTGTCGGATAGGCTTTACCTAACGCAATGTGACAAGAGGCGTTTTCATCAAATAATGTATTATAAAAAATTAAACCCGATTGTGAAATAGGCGATTCATGCGGTACTAGCGCCAATTCACCTAAACGTTTTGCCCCATCATCTGATTCTAATAAATGTTTCAAAACTTCTTCACCTTGTTTTGCTTGATAATCGACAACCATTCCATCCTTAAATGTTAATTGGAAATCATCAATGACATTCCCACCATAATTTAATGGCTTCGTACTAGATACGACACCATTCACATTATATTTATGTGGTGCCGTAAACACTTCTTCTGTCGGCATATTCGGATTAAATACTGTACCATCTTCAGAAATAGCTACTCCACCAGCCCAAATATGATCTTTCGGTAAACCAACTTCTAAATTAGTTCCTTCCGCTTTTAGAACTAATTTTTCATATTGTTTTTCATTTAAGTAATCATTCGCTTTTTTCAATAAGTCATTATGTGCATCCCATGCAGCAATTGGGTCTTCTTTATCTACACGAACCATCTTCATAATTTCGTGCCATAATTTTTCAATCGCTTCTTCCTCTGATACATCTGGGAAAACCTTCTTCGCCCATCCAGTCGTCGGGATAGAAATTACCGTCCAACATACTTTATCATTCATAATATACTCACGATATGTTTTCAGCGCAATTCCAGCAGATTTATTCGCTTCTGCAATACGTGTTGGATCAACATCTTGTAATAAGTCTGGATCTGTTGCATGAATAGAAACAAATGCCGCACCTTGTTCTGCGTATGATTCTTGTAACATTACTTTCCATTTTGGATATGTTTGAAACACTTCTTCATTCGCATGTTTATATGTTAAATAAGTTAATGTATCATCCGCCCAATTCACATGTACTTCCTTGGCACCTAATGCATATGCTTGCTTTGCCATTTCACGAACGAAATAAGCCCCTTCAATCGGCGCATTAATGACAAGTGGTTGGTTTTTTTGGATGTTAACCCCCTTTTGTAAAACTAGTTGTGCATACTTTTCCATATTTTGTTGTTCCATTCGTTAACTCACCTTTCTTACTTTTAGATTAAAGCCGCCATATACCATTCGTATAAACATCCATACGTTAGTCTGTTCCGAATAATTCCGCCATTCTTTGGGATTCTTTTCTTCTTTCATTACGACGTTCTCTTCGTAATGCTGCACCTTCAAATAATACTTTTTCTTGTTCTGTTTCAGGATATACCGCAGGAACTTCCGCCGGATTCCCATCATCATCCAATGCAACAAACGTTAAAAACGCGGTTGCACAAACAGTTTGTTCATCTGTTAGCAAACTATCCTTAATTACTTTAACAAATACTTCCATTGATGTTTTATGTACATATGTAACAAATCCTTCTACACAAATAGAATCTCCAACTTTTACTGGAAATAAAAAATCAACAGAGTCTGTCGATGCTGTGACGACCGATTTACGTGCATGACGTACCGCAGCAATTGCTGCTACATCATCAATATGCGCCATTAGTTTACCACCGAATAATGTTCCATATGCATTGGCATCTGGTGGTAAGATTTGTGCTGTTTTTACTGTCTTTGAATTCGAACTCGGTTTTTTCTCCATTATTTTCTCTCCTTATAAAATCGGTGATAGTAACCTAGATATAGATTCTTTAAATTTAATCCATAATGAACGTTGTTCGTATAACTGTTTCGTCATCTGAGTTGATAACATAATATCTTGTTCAAATGTATCTACTAATTGTTGGGCAATTTTCACGTCATATAAAAAGGCATTTACTTCAAAATTTAAACGGAAACTACGTACATCGATATTCGCTGTTCCAACAGAAGACATTTTTCCATCGACAACGATTGTTTTCGCATGTAAAAATCCATTTTGGTATAAATAAATTTCGGCGCCTTCATTCAATAATTCCCCGACACTCGATAATGTTGCCCAATAAACGAATATATGGTCAGGTTTGTTTGGAATCATAATTTTAATTTTAATGCCTGACAATGCCGCAATCCTCAACGCGTCCATTAAACTTTCATCTGGAATAAAATATGGTGTTTGAATATAAACCGATTCCTTTGCCTCCAAAATCATCTTTATATAACCATATTTCACTTGTTCCCATTGTTGATCTGGTCCACTAGAAACGATTTGGATCCCTACATCACCTTGGCCCTTTTCGCCTCCGATAAAATAGCGTTCATCATATAATACATGATTTCGTGATGCTTGATTCCAATCTAAAATAAATCTCGTTTGCATCATTCTGACGGCATCACCTCGTACACGTAAATGTGTATCACGCCAATAACCGAATTTTTCGGAACGCCCTAAATATTCATCTCCAATATTGAATCCACCAATATATCCTACTTCCCCATCAATGATAGCTAATTTTCGATGGTTTCTAAAATTTACTTTAAAATTAATTTTTCCCACTTTTGGTGGAAAAAACGCGCCAACCTGGATATTTTCTCTTTCTAATCGCTGTAAGAATTTCTTACTTAATCCACGGGAACCCATATCATCGTATAAAAAGCGAACTTCTACTCCTTCACGTGCCTTTTTTATTAACACATCTGCGATTTTTGTTCCTAGTTGGTCTTGCCGAATTATATAATAAAGTAAATGGATATGGTGTTTAGCATTTTCTAAATCATGAATTAAGGATGTGAATTTTTCTGTTCCATCTGTAAATATTTCCACTTCGTTGTTTTGCGTGTAAATAGCATCATTATGCTTTAAATGTAAATAATATAATTCCTTATATTCCTTTAGTTCTTCTTGCTTAAAAGGAAGTTGGTCTTCTTCGATTTCCTTTAGTTGCTCTTGCACTTCCTTCTTTACACCAAGCCTACTTTTCGTATCCCATGTAAATATTTTTTGGTTCGTTAAATTTCTACCAAACAATAAATATAGAAGGAAACCTAAAACAGGAATAAAAAATAAGACCATTAGCCATGCCCATGTGGAACTTGCATTTTTCCGCTCTAAAAAAATAACCGTAAATGCAAGGACAAAGTTCACAATCATGACTGATCCAAATAATATAGGTACAAGTTGCATAGGCATCCCCTCTCTGATTCTTTCTTATATTCTAACATATTTTGAACTTAAGAGAGTGTATGTAATGCAACTTCAAGGTCCTTCCATATATCTCCCCAATTTTCTAATCCTACAGATAAGCGAATAAGAGAGTCTTTTATGCCCATCTGAATTCGCTCGTCTTCGGGAATCACTGCATGGGTCATCGTCGCCGGATGTTCAATTAAAGTTTCTGCATCTCCTAGACTCACTGCTACTTTAACAAATGTTAACGCATTTAAAAACTGCTGCGCTTCAGCTTTATTCCCTTTTATATCAAATGCAATAACACCTCCACCACGGTGCATTTGCTTCTTATACACTATCTGATCATCTAATCCTGGATAATAAACCGCTTCTACATTCGGATGTGTTTGCAATTTAGCTGCAATTTTTTCCGCGTTATCACAATGACGATCCATCCGTAATGGCAATGTTTTCAGTCCTCTTAATAGAAGCCATGCATCAAATGGCGCTAATACAGCACCAATATCTTTACGTGTCGTACTTGCAATGTCATTCATCATCTCTTCTTTTCCGACGGCAATTCCAGCAATGACATCTCCGTGCCCATTTAAATATTTTGTCGCACTATGTACAACGATGTCACACCCAAGCTCTATCGGACGTTGTAAATAAGGGGTTGAAAATGTATTATCTACAACGACAGGTATATCGTATTCTTTTGCAATGTTGCTAATCAATGTTAAATCGATTAATTGCATCGTCGGATTAATAGGCGTTTCAATATAAATAACTGCCGTATTTTCTTTTATGGCATGGCGAATTTTTTCCTCTGATGCAAAATCTGTTAATTCGACATCCATTCCATACTTCTCTTCCATCATTTTTAATAAGCCGAATGTACAACCGTACAAACCATTCGAACATAAAATATGATCATTTGCTTTTGTAAGTGCAATGAGTACAGCAGATATGGCGCCCATTCCCGAACCGAATGCTAATGCACGCTCGCCACCTTCTAACACTGCCATCCTTTTTTCTAATACATCTACAGTCGGATTCCCAATTCGTGTATAAATATGCCCGTCTGCTTCTCCACTAAAGCTTTTCTCCCCATGTTCAGCAGACTGAAATTCAAATGTAGACGTTTGAAAAATTGGCACTGAAACACTACCTAGCAATTGTTTTGCATCATATCCATCATGAATGGACATCGTTTCAAATTTTTTCATGCCCGTTCCTCCTCTTATTTATGTAACTCTAGTATAACAAACTTTCTGATAATTCTGTTTGACCATGCATGAATGGATGAAAAAGTCGGAACAATTGCCAACAGCTAGAACATAGGCGTAAAATGATGGGAGAAAACATCAGTGAAGTGAGGCAGGAAATGGACAATAAAAACATGAAAACAGGCATTATGCTAGGCATTATTACATATATTTTATGGGGATTTTTCCCAATCTATTGGAAACTATTAGACATATATGAACCAGATGTCATTTTAGCGAATCGCATCATTTGGTCTTGTCTCTTTATGGTCGGATATTTATTCTTCACAGGCAAATTACGTTCCTTTTTCTCATTATGTACAACACTATTAAAAGATAAGCAAAAAATGCTCTACATTACATTAGCATCTATTGTGATAAGCGCAAACTGGCTCATTTACATTTGGGCTGTACATAATAATTTCGTCATTCAAGCAAGTTTAGGTTATTATATGAATCCTTTATTAAGCATCGTATTAGGTGTCCTATTTTTAAAAGAGGCATTATATCCAGCACAAAAAGTTGCATTATTATTCGCAAGTTTTGGCGTATTATATTTAACGATATCATATGGTGTCTTTCCTTGGATTTCTATTGCATTAGCACTCTCGTTTGGTTTATATGGGTTGTTTAAAAAGGCTGTTAAGCTAGATTCAGCATATTCATTAACAGTGGAGACGTTACTATTAACTCCAATTGCACTCATTTACTTATTCACGTTTGTTGGTGTAGATTTAGGATTTGCAGCAAGTACATCATGGACAGATACAGGATTATTACTCATCTCCGGGATCGCTACAGCCGTCCCACTATTATTGTTCGGCTATGCAGTCGCATACATTCCTTTGTCCTTAGCAGGAATTTTACAATATATCGCACCGACAATTATGCTGATACTCGGAGTATTTCTTTATGATGAGCCATTTACGTCTGCACATTTCGTGACGTTTACATGTATTTGGATTGCGCTAATTTTATTTGTATCTTCTACATTAAAAGTCAATAAAGTTAGAAAATTCACAAATTAATTGACATTGATTTACAAACATGTATAATGGATACTAATTTCATCGACACATCTCTTATCAAGACGGACGGAGGGAATAGGCCCTGTGAAGTCCAGCAACCTTAAAGCGTTTGCTTTTAACGGTGCCAAATCCTACAGATGATATTCTGGAAGATAAGAGGAGGATAATACATAATGATACCCTCTTCTTACAATCATGTAGAAGAGGGTTTTTATATCATCGCCTTCTCAAATGGAATACAATAAGTTCAAAATTTTAAGGAGGAGTTTTACATGTCAACATTCAATTTTCAGAAAGATGAAACAATTTTACTTCATGCAGGTCAGGAGCCAGATCCTACAACAGGTTCTCGTGCACTACCAATCTATCAAACAACTTCTTACGTATTTAACGATACAGACCATGCGCGCAACTTATTTGCGTTAGCAGAAGCTGGTAATATTTATACACGTTTAATGAACCCTACGACAGACGCTTTTGAACAACGTGTCGCACAATTAGAAGATGGAACAGCGGCAGTGGCAGTTGCTTCAGGGATGGCTGCAATTACATATGCGATTTTAAATGTTGCAAGTGCAGGCGATGAAATTGTAGCAGATAGTAATTTATATGGTGGAACATATAACCTATTCATTCATACATTGCCACGTTTCGGAATTACTGTAAAAATTGTCGATGGGACAGATCCGGAGGCGATTCGAAATGCTATTACAGATAAAACAAAAGCCGTTTTTGGAGAAACCATTACGAACCCTAGTTTAAATGTATTTGATGTTGAAACTGTAGCAAATATTGCACACGAACACGGCATTCCATTAATCATTGATAACACTTTCGCTCCAAAATTTGCGAAACCATTAAAATGGGGAGCAGATATTGTCGTACATTCTGCAACAAAATGGATTGGTGGACATGGGACATCGATTGGTGGAATCATTGTCGACGGCGGACGTTTCAACTGGGATAGCGATAAATTCCCTGGATTTACAGAACCGGACGAAAGCTATGGTGGTGTTCGCTTCGCTGATTTAGGTCCAGTTGCATTTGCACTTCGGATTCGTGTTCAATTATTACGTGACACAGGAGCAGCAATTAGCCCACATAACGCATTTTTATTAACACAAGGATTAGAAACTTTACATGTTCGCTTAGAACGTCATAGTGAAAACGCGATAAAAGTCGCTAATTTCCTAAAGGATCATCCTGGTGTAACATGGGTGAACTTCCCTGGATTTGACGATCATCCATCACATGAATTGGCACATAAATATTTTGAATATGGATATGGATCTGTTATTACATTCGGTATTAAAGGTGGTCTAGAAGCCGGTAAAACATTGATCGACCACATTGAACTATGGTCTCATGTTGCGAACGTAGGTGACGCGAAGTCATTAATTATCCACCCAGCTTCTACAACACACCAACAATTGAATGAAGCAGACCTTGCAAAAAGTGGTGTAACAGAAGATCTTGTTCGTCTTTCTATCGGTATCGAAGCAATTGACGACATTTTAGCTACATTAGATCGCGCAATCGAACAAGCAACAGGTGAAACAGTGCTTGAAACGACAAACAATGCAGCAATTGATTGGGTAACGAATTCACCATTTGATCGTTCAGAAGGACTACGCGCAAAAACAATTGCAGTTCAAGGTTCAGATGCGCTATTAGAAAAAGCAAATGAATTACGTCCATTAGGATATCATATTGTGAAAGTACAAGATGTGACAGAAACTATTGTAGACATCCTTTATACAGACGAGGCAACAGTAGAAAATAATGTAGGTGCTACAATCATCTGGTCTGATGGTGATGTTACGGTAAATGGGAATGCTATCGTCATTACAAACAATGACTTAGTTACGACTGTAAAAAGTGCTAGAAACAAACGTGCATAATAAAAAT
>DXHX01000115.1 GCA_019113205.1 Candidatus Pseudogracilibacillus intestinigallinarum
ACGATAAGGTTGATAGGTTCGGGGTGGAAGCGTAGTGATACGTGGAGCTGACGAATACTAATAGATCGAGGACTTAACTAAGTTTTAAGTCAAGTTGATTTGAGTTCTTATTTAGTTTTGATGGTATAAAATCATCAACAAGCAATTAAAATTGTCTGGTAGCTTTGGCAGAGAGGCCACACCTGTTCCCATCTCGAACACAGTAGTTAAGCTCTCTAGCGCCGATGGTAGTCGAGGTTTAACCTCCGCAAGAGTAGGACGCCGCTAGGCGAGTATAAAAGAAGCCCACAAATTTTATTTGTAGGCTTCTTTTTTTATGGTGTGTGTGGTGTACAGAAAACCAAGTTAACTCATTCCAAATGTACCTAAAGGTCCAATCTGATCTTTTTCTTTCTCTAAAGCCTTTTGTTTTTTACTTTGTTGGAAGGAACGATTACAGAAAAGCAAAAAGAAAAAGAGAGCAAAACAGAAAAATGAGATGTATCGCTGTTTTTTCATCATTTATACTCCTTTAGTTAAAAAGTTAATAGTAGTTTGAACAATTAGTAAGTTTTCATACGAGACAAAATTAGGTATAAAGATAGCTTCAACATAGTACGAACGTCATTTTAATTATGATACAATATAGATTAGCATAAGAAATAAAAATAGCGTAGGTGAAATAATGTCAAATAAACTTATAAAAGGAACAGCTCTTTTAACAGGGGCAGCCTTTATTTCGAAATTTTTAGGGATGGTGTATGTCATTCCGTTTAATGAACTTGTTGGCGCTCAAGGTGGAGAATTGTATTATTATGCATACAACCCATATACGATTTTAATTGCGATATCAACGGTCGGAATACCACTTGCTGTCTCTAAGATGGTATCTAAATATAATAGTTTAGGGTATTATGATGTCGGATTTAAAATATTTCGATTAAGTAGCATCTTAATGTTGATCACAGGAATGATTGCTTTTCTCATTTTATTTTTTGGTTCGGAATGGTTGGCAACGAAATACGCATATGATACTGAACATGGAAGTACGGTTGCGGATTTAAAATTAGTGTTACAAATGATTAGTTTTTCATTAATTATTATTCCGGCGATGAGTGTTGTTCGGGGATTTTTCCAAGGGTATCATATGATGGAACCGACAGCGATTTCTCAAGTAGTGGAACAAATTATTCGAATTGTATTTGTTTTAAGTGGAGCATTTGTCGTCGTGAAAATTTTGGATAAAGGCATAGTTTCTGCGGTAGGTGTTGCAACATTTGCCGCTTTCCTTGGTGCATTAGCTTCCGTTGCGGTATTGTTTTATTATTGGGTGAAAAAGAAGCGTGAGATGCATGAAAATGTAGTGACACAGCAAAAATCGATTTATATTTCGAATAAAGATTTAATACTTGAATTATTATCATATGCAGGAGCGTTTGTTATTGTTGGAATTGCGACGCCTTTATATCAAGCCGTTGATTCCTTTACGTTTAATAAGGCGATGGCACTAGGTGGATTTGGGGAATTAACGACGATTTCACTAGCAACCATCAATATGTATGGACATAAATTAATTATGATCCCGGTAACAATTGCGATTGGTTTATCGATGGCAATAATTCCAGGCTTAACAGAGTCCTTTACACAGCATAATACGAAAAAATTAGAAAAAGAAATTAACCAATCATTGCAAATCGTTTTATTTTTTGTTATTCCAGCGGTTGTTGGATTGTCTGTATTATCTTATGAGGCGTACGGTGCGTTATTCGGTATGAATCAATTAGATGTATCAGGTAATTTATTAATGTGGTATGCACCTGTTGCTTTATTGTTTGCATTATTTACCGTTTCGGCTGCCATTTTGCAAGGGATTAATGAACAACGATTTGCGTTAGTTAGTTTATCAGCTGGGTTTATCGTTAAATTAAGTTTAAACTCTATGTTAATTCAACAGTTTGCGGGAAAAGGATCGATTTTTGGTACAGCGCTAGCAGTTGGAACGGCAGTTGTTTTAAATTTATGGTGGATTAAACGATCGATTATTTTTTCTTACAAACAAACTGCGAAACGTACATTGTTCGTCATTATATTTAGTGGCATGATGGCCTTAGCGATTGTAGTAATGAAATCAATTTTTGGATTATTTTTACCATACGAAACGAGCCGTTTTGCTGCAGCAGTCATGTTAACAATTGGTGTTGGAGTAGGTGGCATAGTATATTTAGTTTTAGCGTATAAATCTACATTAATGGAACATGTATTAGGTACGATGAACATAATGAATCGTTTCAGGAGGAAAAAACGTGCGAATTGATCAATTTTTAGCACATACAGGCTTCGGCTCACGAAAAGATGTGAAGCAATTACTAAAGAAAAAGCTCGTTACGGTCGATAATAAAGTTATCACGAAAAGTAATGTGCATATCGATCCGGAAAAAGCAGAAGTAGTGGTCGATGGAGTCGAAGTGTTGTATGAAAAATTTGTATATTTGATGTTGCATAAACCAGATGGATATTTATCAGCGACAGAAGATGCTCACGGCTTAACGGTTATCGATCTAGTGGATCCTGAGTATTGGCATTATAAATTAGCACCTGTCGGACGTTTAGATAAAGATACAGAAGGGCTAATTTTATTAACGAATGATGGCAAGTTAAACCATCGCTTAACCTCTCCGAAAAATGAAGTGTATAAAACATACTATGCGGAAATTGATGGTGAAGTACGGGAAGAACATATTCAAACATTTTTAAATGGTGTTACATTGGATGATGGATATGAAACGAAAAAAGCATATTTAACGATTATTGAAAGTGATGCAACATCTGAAATTACATTGTCGATTTGTGAAGGGAAGTTTCATCAAGTGAAGCGTATGTTTCAAGCGATTGGAATGGAAGTAACGTATTTGAAACGATTAACGATTGGCCCTCTTGAACTTGATGCTTCATTACAGATCGGGGAAATGCGCCCATTGACAGAGGAAGAATTAGCAGCAATTACACAAATATAAAATGAGAGGGTGGGTGAAATGGCTCAATTAGTAAAATTACTCGATTATATAACAAGATATGAAACGAAAGCCTTTCATTATCCTACACAGTTTATTCGTTTGAAACAAGAGCATTGGGAGCAACTAATGCGCCAATGGGAAGAAGAAAATGATTTAGAATTACTAGAACAAATTCCGAATGATGAAAAGAAAATAGAAAGTGAAACGAAAGAAGAAAAGAAAAAGTTCTTATGGAAGTTTTTTAAGAAAAAAGAGTCGCCTATATTGGAAGAAAGATTTATTCGAACATTGCCAACGACGAAAAAGCAGTTAATTACGTATTTTTTAAATCAATTAATGCCTTTTCAGTTAAAGTGGGCGACATCGACAATTACTCATACTTCTTTTACAGATAAAAACTATATGTATGAAGAAAAATTAAAAACATTGTTACAACGTTTACCAGATATTTATCTCATTATGTATTATCCGATTTTTCATGTGAAAAATGCGCCTTTTGAAAGTGAAATTATTATTATTAGTCCGATTGGGATTGAAATTTTGACGATCGTGGATGCACCACATAATGCGAGAATTGTCATGACGGGTGAAAGAGTTTGGGATGTAGAAACAGAAGTAAAGACGACAAAATTAATTGATCCGACTATTGCGTTGAAGCGAACAGAACATGTCGTTCGAAGTATTTTAAATAAATATGGTGTGGATATACCGATTCAGAAAACGATTATGGCGGAATCAAATTATTTTTTATATGATACAGCACCATATCAGACAAAACTTGTCGGAAAAAATGAGTACGAAGATTGGATGGATGAAAAAAAAGCGTTACATTCCCCATTGAAAAATGTGCAATTAAAAGCGATGGAAGCTTTATTACGTCATTGTCAAACAACCGCTGTTAGACGGCCAGAATGGGAAAAAGATGATGATGAGTTTAAAACGGTCGCTGATTATGAGGCATAGGTTTTGTATTATTTCATTGTAAATCCAGTCGCTGGAAAAGGTCGTGCATTACAAAAGTTCCAGCAACTCCAACAAACATCCAGTTTTCCAAAAGAATGTTCCATCGTATATATGACGACAGGCCCAAACGATGCAGCAAATTTTGTCGCATCCTTAGTGAAAGACGATAAAATTGCCTCCATCAAATTGCTCGTCGTTATCGGTGGAGATGGAACGATACATGAAGTATTAAACGGTTTAGGAGATGCTCATGCCCCAGTACATTACATAAAAAGTGGATCTGGGAACGATTTTTATCGAGGAATTTCCGAGATGAAAGAGGATACTATTCCGTATTATACAGGGGAATTCATACAAGGCGGAAAGAAAAAAGTTTTCGTTAATTGTATTGGCTTCGGTTTTGATGCACTCGTTGCCAAACTTGCCAATGAATCGAAAGTGAAACGATTGTTTAATGTAGTCGGTTTAGGTCGGATGGTTTATGTGTTAGCACTTATTCGAGCATTATTTATTTATACACCGACACCGATGCAGTTGAAAATAGATGATAAAACATATCATTTTGCCAAAACATTATTTGTCGCCGTTAATAATCATCCATATATGGGTGGTGGCATGAAAATTAATCCATTCGCTGTCCACGATAAAGAAGATTTATTTGTCATCGTTGCACATGATCTTCCGAAATGGAAAATTCTTTTATTGTTTTTAACGGTCTTTTTCGGGATGCATACACGGTTTCAAGGTGTGACGACATTTCGTGGGAAGAAAATTGATATTCGTACGGAAAACAATATATTGTTTCAGACAGATGGTGAAGTAAATGAAACGAACGGCGCACAAATGTATAAAACAGGTCATTATGTGACGATCCATAAGCATGTACCATAGTAACATAGAAGGTCGCGATATGTTTTACATATTTTATGAAATAAAGGAAAGCAAGGGGCTAGGAAATAGTCTTCCTTGCTTTTTTTATCGTTTGTAACCATTTTTTTATCGCTTGTTCATTCGTCATAATGTGGTCTATATACGATTGAACGCGTTCTCCTTTTAAACTGTACGAATAAATTTCAGGTAAAATGTTTTCCAATGCTTGGGCTGTTTGTTTATTACAACTCATACATTGTACCAATTTTTTTATTTGGCGATATTCTTCTAATTCAACGGTTTTATACATTAATTGTTCATCTAAAAGGTCGTGTAATAATGTTAGTTGATTATGAACTGTGAGACACATTTTATCATCCCCTCATATGTATTTTTACCGTTTTTTGTTATAATATACGTAATATTCATGTGAAGGAGGAATAAAATGGAACAATTAAAAGTAGGCAAAGCAACATTAACATGGCTCAATGGTGGTGTGAACTTCCTTGATGGTGGTGCGATGTTCGGTGTTGTACCAAAAGCATTGTGGTCGAGAAAATATCCTGTCAATGATAAAAACCAAATTGAATTGCGTACAGACCCAATCCTTATTCAAGTTGATGGGAAAAACTTTTTAGTCGATACCGGAATGGGTAATGGCAAACTAACAGATAAACAGTTACGTAATTTTGGTGTATTAGAAGAATCGTTTTTAGAACGTGATTTACAAAAAGTCGGCTTACATGTAAGCGATATCGATGCGATTTTAATGACACATTTACATTTTGATCATGCGTGTGGATTAACGAAAAAAGTAGGGGACACGTATGAATCGATTTTTCCTAATGTACCAATTTATACTTCTGATGTGGAATGGAATGAAATGCGTAACCCGAATATTCGCTCGATTAATACATATTGGCCAATGAACTGGGAACCGATTGTGGATCAAGTGCAACCATTTAAAGGGGAAATAAATATAACAGAAGAACTGAAAATGATTCACACAGGTGGGCATAGTGATGGACATGCTATTTTATTGTTTGAAGATGGGGAAGATTGTTTTATACATATGGCCGATTTAATGGCGACACATGGACATCAAAACAAATTATGGGCGATGGCTTACGATGATTATCCAGTTACTTCTGTACATGAAAAGGAAAAGTGGATGGTATATGGGTATGAGCGTAGTGCATGGTATACGTTTTACCATGATGCATATTATCGTGCAATAAAATTTGATCCAGCTGGAAATGTCGTGGAACAAATCGAACGTACGAGACATGCGTATGAATAAATAGATGTTTCGCCCAATATAATGTAGAATCCTTTCTAAACTAACTCGTATGTAAGAAAAAAAGGTTGGCAAGTATTCTTTTGCCAACCTTTCTATTATTTATATTATGCGACGACTGGTTCCGCGTCGATAATTGCTCCAGTCTCGATATCGATGTAAAAATCGAATTGTTTGTTTTCACCGTCAATATTACGGCTAATCCCACCACGATACGTGTCATACATGATACCGTTTTTCTCTAAACGTTTCGGTTTCATATAAATCCATGACCCATTGATCGGACCATTTTTTTGGAATGTTTCCTTCGCTGTTTCTAATGCTTTTTCTGGAGTAAGTTTTTTCGCATTGTTGTTTAATAAGTAGCCAATGACAACACCAATTCCAGCAGCAATTAATATATTTCTACGTTTCAATTTTTTTCACCTCGAAATTAATTTCCTTCCTTTTCCATTATACATGATAAATTCAATCGTTCCATAGCAAATGTATGACAAAATAGTTAAATTATGTGTAAAATCAGAGTAGAGATAAAGAAAGTGAGTGAAAAGAATGCAAAAAGATACTTTAGAAATGTTTCGTACGTTAACGGAATTACAAGGAGCACCAGGAGATGAGGTGCGTGTTCGTGAATTTATGGCGGCTGAATTAGAAAAATATGCGGATGATGTTGTTTATGACAATTTAGGTAGTGTGTTTGGGGTAAGACGTGGTGAAGGACCGCGTGTAATGGTCGCAGGGCATATGGATGAAGTAGGATTTATGATTACACAAATTACGGAAAATGGGATGTTACGTTTCCAACCATTAGGTGGTTGGTGGAACCAAGTTATGCTTGCCCAACGTGTACAAATTATGACGGACAAAGGAATCATTGCAGGTGTAATTGGTTCGATTCCGCCACATCTATTAACAGAGGCTGTTCGGGCAAAGCCAATGGAGATAAAAAATATGTTAATTGATATCGGGGCAGATGACCGTGAGGATGCACTTGCAATTGGCGTGAAGCCTGGAGATACGGTCGTACCGATTTGTCCGTTTACACCGATGGCAAATGAGAAAAAAATTATGGCAAAAGCTTGGGATAATCGTTATGGTTGTGGACTTGCCATTGAATTATTAAAAGAAGTGCATGGAGAAAAATTACCGAATACATTGTATGCTGGAGCGACTGTACAAGAAGAGGTTGGACTTCGCGGGGCACAAACGGCAGCGAATTTGATTGAACCGGATATTTTTTACGCATTAGATGCTTCTCCTGCAAATGATATGTCAGGAGATAAGGAACAGTTCGGGCAACTTGGAAAAGGAACATTATTACGAATTCAAGACCGTACGATGATTACACATCACGGCATGCGTGAATTTATTTTAGATACGGCAGAGTCGAATCAAATTCCATATCAATATTTTGTTTCACCTGGAGGAACAGATGCAGGACGTGTCCATACAGCAAATGACGGGGTACCATCTGCAGTAATCGGTATTTGTTCACGTTATATTCATACGTCCAGCTCCATTATTCATGTGGATGATTATGCAGCTGCAAAAGAGTTGTTAGTTACATTAGTTAAAAAGACAGACAAAGCGACTGTCGATGCGATTCGTCAACGATAAGCAGGTAAAAAAATGAAACTAATTGTAGGATCAAAAAATCAAACAAAAGTACAAGCTGTTGCCGATGTTTTTACGAAAGCAACCGTGATTGGTGCAGATGTTCCATCAGATGTGGCGGCACAGCCGTTTGGTGATGAGGAAACATTGCAAGGAGCATTAAATCGGGCCAAACATGCACAGGAATTGGAACGACATGTCTTCGGTGTCGGGCTTGAAGGGGGCGTCATCCTAACATTAGGGAAGTTGTATGTTTGTAATTGGGGAACACTCCTAACGCCAGAAGGGAACGTCTATCATGCAAGTGGGGCACGTGTTCGCTTGCCAGATGCATTTATAGAACCGTTAAAAAATGGGACGGAATTGAGCGATTTAATGAATGCTTATACGAAGCGACATGATATACGACATCATGAAGGGGCGATTGGCATCTTTACGAACGGATTATTAAACCGTCAAGAAATGTTCGCACAAGTCGTCACATTATTATATGGACAATATTTGCATGAGAAAGCATAAAAAAGTTGGGTTTTTTTCAAGAGAATACTTGAAAAGGCCCAACTTTTTATTTTTATTCATATACGTATGCTAATACATCAATCGCTTGCTCTACTGTTTCAACTGTTACATTCGCTTTGTTCGATAATTCTTTTAACGGATGGATTAATGATTCTGGACGAATAATGATTGTCGGTTTATTCAATGTTAGTGCCGTTGCTGTATCCATTGCCGTATTCCATTGACGATATTGTTCTCCAAATAATGCAATTACTACATCTGCTTTTTGTAACATTACTTGCGTGCGGAAGTTGTTGACATCGGATGCTCTTTCATCTCGATATAAATTATTTGGTTGCTTTCCTTGAATTGCTTCTCCAATATCATCTGAACGGTCATGATCTGTTTGTGGAGAAACGAATGTCAAAGGCAATCCTTTTTCTTCTGCTTGCTTTTTCAATGTTTCACGCCAGTTTGTATGTATTTCACCGGCTAAATATACTGTCAGTTCCATAATACATCCCTCCAAAGCACATTATACTAAAAATGTTAAGAAAATTACAATATCTCAACGGTTTTAAGTAAATAGTGTAAAAATGTGACAGGAGATAGGTGAAAATGATAGGATGCAAGCAAATCGGAAAAAAAGTGGCATACTCATTTGAAGAAAATGATATTTGGTGCATGGATGAAGAAAATTATTTTTTCAACATAAAGAGAAATTTTTACAAACTGTGGTGTTATTTTGTAGGAAAACCCGTTATAGCAATTCGATAAAAGAGAAGTTAATTAATCATTTGCACAAAATGTGGTAAAATAGAAAGGATAATGGAACCAATCTATTCAAAAAAGTTCCTTGGAGGCTTTAAAAATGAAAATGACTAGTTTAAAAATGAAAAGGTTGTTAGAAGAAAAATTAAAAACAGACGCATTTAGAACGTCTTTTGATCGTGATAAAGATATATTTCGTATAGAATGGAAAGAATCAAAACAAGGTCTTTCTATTAAATTACCGACAGTGATTGCTAAATATAATGAACGTGGGGATGAAGCAGTAGATGAATTAGTTTCCCACGTGGAAGAAGCGTTAGCAATGATGAATCGAACATATACATTAGCTGGAAATGAAAAAAGCATTTTTCCAGTAATTCGTTCGACATCTTTTCCAACAGAAATGAAAGATGGGAAAAAACTTGTCACGAAAGAACATACGGCAGAAACACGCATTTTTTATGCGTTAGACATTGGTAAGTCGTACCGTTTAATTGATGAAGCAATGTTACAAAACGAAGGATGGACAGAGGCAAGGATCCATGAAAATGCCTTATTTAATTTACGTTCCATCCAATTTGATTATAAAACAGATACCGTACAAGGCAATGATTTTCATTTTGTTGCATTACAAGATGGATATGATGCAAGTCGAATTTTGCAAGAATCATTTTTAGATGAAATGTTCGAAAAAAGTACTGGTGAAGTTGCTGTCGCTGTTCCACATCAAGATGTGTTGATCGTTGCAGATATCCAAAATGATACAGGCTATGACATTCTTGCACAGATGACGATGCAGTTTTTTGCAGAAGGAAGAATCCCAATTACGTCGCTTCCATTCATTTATGACGGCGATAAATTGGAACCAATTTTTATATTAGCGAAAAACAAACCAAATAGTAAAAAATGATTTGGTAAAATGGTAGAATTCTTGGTAAAATGAATAGAATACTCCATGTGAAGAAATGCAGGTGAGAACATGTGGAAAAATTGGAAAAAACGAGTAAGTGATATTTTCTTCCGTGAAATTGAAGTAGAAGATTACGAAGAAATAGAAGAGGAAGAAACACCGAAACAAAACGGAACAAATCATGCAACACAAAGAAGAAATGTAACGATGGACCAACCATTACAAGAAGATGTTAAAGTAATGTATCAATATCCAAAAAATAATCATGCTTTTTCTTTTCCAGTCATTCCAGATGAAAGAGAAGAAAAGGTAGAACGAACGAATAGAAAAAGAACGCGAAAAACAGAAACAAATGGCACAAAACGTCCTACACATATGCGTCCGCGACAACCGAAAAAGCGCGACATCTCTGAAAGGACGTTACAAGAAGTTCCTGCATATATGCGAAGGCGAACAGACCGTGTGCCACAGAAGGAAGAACCGGTCCAACAAAGTGAAAATGAAGTGGAACATGTTGAAGAGGTAAATAAAATAGATTTATCAAAACATACACGTCATGAAGAATTAGACCGTATATTCAATCGACGAAAGGTCGAGGTCGAACGTGATTACGAAAAAAAAAGCGCTGAACAGCCTGTTTTTCAAGTGAAAGAGACAATTGAACCACTGCAAGAAGAACCGGCAAAACAACTTCCGGAAGAACAGGATGAAATGTCAGCAGTGGAAACGTCGTCTATTATAGAAGAATGGACAATGGACAAAGAAGTGCCATCCGTGGTGGAAGAAGTCGAGGAAGTAGTACCGCATAAAACGCCTGTAGAACAGGAAGCGCAAATGATCGAGCCTATCCAACAAGAAGCGGTTCCAACGCCATCATTTGCACAACAAAGAAAAGAAAATCCGGTGCAGGCACATAAAACAGTAACATCCTCTGTCCAGAAACCTTATAAGGCTGTTCCAGATTATTTATTAAATGACCCGATGGAAGAGGAAGAAAGTGATGAGGATTGGGTTATTGAACAACAAATATTGTTAGAGCAAACACTAGAACATTTTAATATTGATGCGAATGTCGTTAATATTACACAAGGACCTGCTGTAACACGATTTGAAATTCAACCAGCATTAGGAGTGAAAGTAAGCCGCATTCGAAATTTGGCAGATGATTTCAAATTAAATATGGCAGCGAAAGATATACGTATTGAAGCACCGATTCCAGGGAAAAATACAATTGGGATTGAAGTGCCGAACCGCTATCCAAAAATTGTTACTTTACAACAATTAATAGAAACGAAGCAGTTTAAAGAAAAAACGTCGCCATTATCTATCGCATTAGGGCTCACGATTGATGGGGAACCGTTAATTACGGATGTTGGTAAAATGCCACACGGCCTTATTGCAGGGGCGACAGGGTCTGGTAAAAGTGTTTGTATAAACACGATTTTATTAAGTTTATTGTATAAAGCGAATTATGAGGAAGTGAAATTTTTACTCATTGACCCGAAAATGGTGGAACTTGCTCCATATAACGGCATCCCACACCTTATTTCACCAGTTATTACAGATGTAAAAGCTGCGACGATGGCATTGAAATGGGCAGTGAAAGAAATGGATAGTCGTTATGAGCGTTTCGTCGAAGCGGGTGTACGAAATATTACGAAATATAATGAAAAGATGATACAACAAGGAAAAGACGATGAGAAGATGCCATATATCGTCATCGTCATTGATGAACTTGCAGATTTAATGATGATGTCTCCACAAGATGTAGAAGATGCGATTTGTCGTATTGCACAAAAAGCACGTGCATGTGGCATTCACTTGCTCATTGCAACACAAAGACCTTCTGTAGACGTCATTACAGGACTAATTAAAGCGAACATCCCGACACGTATTGCATTTAGTGTTTCTTCGCAAGTAGATTCCCGCACGATGCTTGACTCTGTAGGAGCAGAGAAGCTACTCGGAAAAGGGGATATGTTATTTGTTGAAAATGGGGCAAACAAAAGTGTAAGATTACAAGGACCGTTCGTTTCAGATGAAGAGGTGGATCGGGTTGCTGCATATATGCGAACGATAGCAGAACCGAACTATTTATTTGAACAAGAACAATTATTGCTTGATGTGGAGGAAGAGGAAGAAGATGAATTATTGCATGAAGTTATTCATTTTGTCGTTTCCCAAAATCAAGCGAGTACATCTTTATTACAAAGAAGGTTTAGAATAGGATATAATCGTGCAGCTAGATTAATCGATACATTAGAGATGAAAGGGATTGTTTCCGAACAAAACGGATCTAAACCGCGAGAAGTTTTAATTTCAACAGCACAATTAGAACAATAAAATATACGAGGAGTTCCTGTTATGAAAGAAATAGAATTAAAACTAGAAGGAAAAATTAGTCGATTAACGAATAAAACATTTAAATTTGATGAACGTATTCAAGAAGGTTGGTTTTCAGCAGTTTATTTTTTGAAAACGAGAGAAATCGTTGAAAAATATCAGGAGGACAATATTGTAACGATGCAATTTTTCCAAAAAGATCATGCAGTATTGTGTGGAACAGATGAAGTAATTGCATTATTACATACATTTGCGGACCATCCAGAACAACTAGAAATTAAATCGTTAAAGGACGGCGATAAAATTTCTCCATTCGAATCAGTTTTAACGGTGACAGGTCCATATCAATATTTCGGTTATTTAGAAGGTATCATCGATGGGATTTTATCCCGACGAACATCTGTCGCAACGAATGTATATAATGTTGTAAAAGCGGCTGGAGATAAGCCGATTATTTTCATGGGGGACCGTGATGACCATTATACACAACAGGCGGGAGATGGATATGCCGCATTTATCGGTGGGTCGACAGCACAAGCGACACATGCGATGAATGAATGGTGGGGCAAAAAAGGAATGGGGACGATGCCACATGCCCTTATTCAAATGTTCCGTGGTGATATCGTTACAGCAACAGAGGCATACAATGAAACTTTCCCTGAAGATGAATTGATGGCACTCGTGGATTATAACAATGATGTAATTACCGATTCATTGAAAGTAGCGCGAGCATTTAAGGAAGAATTAAAAGCTGTTCGATTGGATACATCGAACACATTAGTGGATAAATATTTTTTACGTAATCAACATGTATTAGGTACATTTGACCCGCGTGGAGTAAATCCTGAACTCGTTTTTGCATTACGGGAAGCATTAGATGCTGAAGGCTTTCACTATGTAAAAATTGTTGTTAGTGGAGGATTTAATGAAGAGAGAATTCGCGAATTTGAAGCGAAAAATGTTCCTGTAGACATGTATGGTGTCGGAAGAAACTTATTGTCTGTTAATTATGGATTTACAGGGGATAATGTTTTACTAAATGGGACACATTCAGCAAAATATGGGCGTAAATATCGTCCGAACCCTAGATTAGAAGAGGTACCATATTTAGGGGAATAAATTTTATACAATAAGTTGGAGGTTAGTGATGACTACTTATCACTTTATAGGAATAAAAGGAACTGGTATGAGTGCATTGGCGCAAATTTTGCATGATTCTGGCCAAAAAGTGCAAGGTTCTGATATCGAAAAGTTTATTTTTACACAAGAAGGTTTAGAGCAAAAAGGGATTCGTATTATGCCTTTTGATGCAAATAACATAACAGAAGATGTAACGGTCATAGCTGGAAATGCTTTTTCAGAAGACCATATCGAAATTAAACGTGCACGTGAATTAGAGGTGCCATTCTTCAAATATCATGAGTTTTTAGGGGAGTGGGCAGATAAATATACGAGCATTGCGGTGACAGGTTCCCACGGGAAAACGTCGACGACAGGCTTATTATCCCATGTTTTATCATTGAGTTTACCGACATCTTATTTAATTGGTGATGGAACAGGATGTGGGCATGAAGATAGCACGTATTTTTCATTTGAAGCATGTGAATATAAACGTCATTTTTTACATTACAAACCAGATTATGCGATTATTACGAACATCGACTTTGATCACCCAGATTATTTCCGTAATTTGGATGATGTGTTTGATGCGTTCCAATCGCTTGCAAACCAAGTGAAAAAAGGTATTATCGCGTGTGGGGAAGATGAAAAATTACACGAATTACAATCGAATGTACCGATTATTTACTATGGTTTCAGTGCTGAAAATGATTTCCAAGCGAATAATATTAAAGTGACAGAAGAAGGTACGACTTTTGATGTGTATGTTCGTAATACGTATTTTGATACATTCACGATTCCGCTTTATGGAAATCACCATATTTTAAATGCATTAGCAGTCATTGCATTTTGTCATTATGAAGGCATTGACCCGAAAGTGATGCATAATTTAAGTACATTTACTGGTGTAAAGCGTCGTTTTTCAGAGAAGAAATTTGGCGAACAAATCATTATTGATGATTATGCACACCATCCAATTGAAATTGCGGTGACGATTGATTCAGCACGAAAAAAATATCCGGACAAAGAAGTGGTAGCCATTTTCCAACCACATACCTTTACACGTACGAAAACATTTTTACAAGAGTTTGCGGACAGTTTAAATGAAGCGGATTGTGTCTATTTATGTGATATCTTTTCTTCCGCACGTGAAGTGTCAGGCGATTTAACGATTGATGATTTATTAGATAAAATACCTAATGGCACATTACTTACATTAGATAATGTGGATGTGTTAGCGAAACATAAAGATGCGGCACTTGTTTTTATGGGAGCAGGAGACATTCAAAAGTTTCAAAAAGCGTATGAAAATAGTAAAAACGAACATGTAAAATAAGAAAAAAAGTTGGAATCATCGTTTTATGCGGACGAAATTTGTATTCCAACTTTTTTTATACACAAATTGATTGAAACTTTTAGTAAAAATGCGTTAGTATTAGTATATAGTAGGTTTCGAACTGTATTGTAAGGGGTAGTATAAATGTGAATACCTATACATATGCCGTTTGAAAAATAAATTAGAGGAGTTGACAACGATGTATGCAGCAATAGCAATTGCAGTAATTATTGTAGCGGTGGCATTTGCCGTTTTAGTAGCTTATATTGCAAAAACTTTAACAGCTACAAAGCGTACGTTAGATAACGTCGCAGATACAATTGAATCAATGGAGAAACAAGTAGAAGGTATTACAACGGAAACGACTTTATTATTACAAAAAACGAATGATTTAGCGGAAGATGTAAACTATAAAGTTGATCGATTAAACAGCGTATTTGATGGTGTTCATGAAGTTGGGGAAACATTCCACAATTTAACATTATCTATGAAAAAATTATCCAACACTGTAAATAAAGCAGCAGATGTTGATAGTGAGAAAGCAGAAGAAGCTGTTAAATGGACTTCAGCAATTGTGAATGTCTTTAAGAACCGTAAAAATTAAGGAGGAATATATCGTATGAGTGAGAATAATAGTGGTGGATTTTTCCTAGGAGCACTTCTTGGTGGAGTAGTTGGGGCTGCAGTTGCATTAGCATTTGCACCGAAAACTGGTAGAGAGTTACGTGCAGATCTTAGTACTGGTACGAAACAAGCATTCGACAAAGTGGACGAATGGAAAGATGTAGCAGTAGAAAAAGGAACAGAGTATGGTGCGGTAGCAAAAGAAAAAAGCATTGAATTAAAAGATAAAACTGCAGACGTAACGAAAAAAGCAGTAGATTCTACGACGAGCTTTACAAAAGATGTTGCAGGTAAATCAAAAGATATCGCAAAAGATGTTTCTGAAAAAACGAAAGATGTTGCGAAAGATGTAACAGAGAAAACAAAAGAAGTTGCACAAGAAGCGACAGATAAAGCGAAAGAAATTGGTGGAAAAGCAAAGGACAAAGCGGAAGAAGTGAAAGATGTAGCCGAAGAGAAATTTGCAGAAGCGAAAGATAAAGTAAAGAGCGCGAAAAATGATGCCGAAGAAAAAGCAGAAGAAGTGAAAGAAAAGGCTGAGAAAAAAGCAGAAGAAATTAAAGCAGAAGCAGAGAAGAAAGCCGCTAAAGCGAAAAAAGAAGTGAAAGAAAAGAAAGACGAAGTCCTCGATAAAGCAGAGGAAAAGGCAGAAGATTTAAAAGGTTAATTGAAAAAAACGAACGATGCTAACTTCAGCAGCACCCCATTTGTTAGACTAACATCTAACGAATGGGGTGTTTTTTGTGCATTTGAAAACCCCTGGCTATACCAAGGGTTCCGGATAGCTTTTAGCGTGGTATAAAAAATTCCTCTCATCGTGATAGGATCAGGTTGGTTTCCCGACCACGATAGTTTTCGCTCCAAAATATAGACGACAAATTATTTTTAGTTGCAAGAATA
>DXHX01000116.1 GCA_019113205.1 Candidatus Pseudogracilibacillus intestinigallinarum
CTATGTTTGATATACGATATATGTTTTTCAATGTCTTAATGCTTGTCTTCATGTAATGAAAGTATAACGATTGGTCAACGGTATTTAGTGTTTACGTCAAATTTAGCTGTAATAAACTTAGCCATTCTTCCTTGATATGACCTTAATTCTACAGCATTTTCTTCGACTTCGATGTTCTTATCATGTATATCAAGCAGTAATTTTATATTATTAGAATGAGACAAGTGATTTCCCTCCTGGATTAGGTTATCGACGACTTTCATTCTAAAGGGAAATTCACTTGTTTTCTATTTTTATGCATAAAAAAGGTGCCAGTGAATTATTTTCCACCAACACCAAATATTGTAGAGCTGAATAAACCTATTCCTGCGCTTCTCCACATATATAATTCCAAAATACAAACCGCCCCTTATCCATCCGAAACTGTACTAGCTACTATATCCTATACATACTATAACTCCAACACGAGGCATATCTATGACTTCTCTTAAAAACTTACCCTATTATGTCGCACATCATGTTTATTTTTATTAGCACTTTCTTTTTTTCATTCTGACATACTTATTCTCCTTCTTTAAGAAATGTACGTATGTCATCTCGTACTTTCTTTGCCAATATTGGTTGTTTTCCGTTCGTACTTACCGCTACTTGGATTTGCTCTGTTTTTATCATTGCTGCCATCATCGTATTACTTGCCGTATGGTCTGATACATTTAATGTTAATTGATATGGTGCACAAGATTGCACAATTTTTTCATTTAGTTGGCGATCATTTGTTGCCGCAATGACATAAAACGCTTCTTTTTCATCCCCGTTCTCATATTGCCTTTCTCTCCATTGTACTTCCCCTTGCACCACAAATTGGTTTAAACGTGCTGTAATCTGTGGACTAATAAGCTCGATATTGGCACCTAAACCTACAAATGACGTCACTTTTCGTTCGGCTATTTTTCCACCACCAACGACGAGTATTTTTCTCGCACTAAAATTAATCCATATAGGATAGTACGCCATCTGATATACTCCGGTCTTTTGTCACTTGCTGAATGCGTTCATACATATAAGGTGTAATAGCCTCGCTTTTTCCAATTTGTGTGCATAAATGAACATCGTACGCTTGGTTTTCTCTTTGCATTACATCGACAGTCTTTTCTATATGTTGCATTAACAAACCAGTAAATAGTAAATATGGTACAACATAAATATGTTTCGCACCATATGTTATATGCTGATCCAATCCTACTTGTAAGGTAGGTGTCTGTGCCGCTAAATAACATACACTAATTTTCCGAACATATATTTTCGCTTTTAATTTTTCTATAATGTGTTGTAAATCTTTTAAAATACTTACATCAGAACTTCCACGAGCAATCAGCAAAATTGAAGCATCTTGTTTCATCGGTCCGTGTTCTTGTAAACGATCAATAATAGCATCTACCATATAATCATGCACACCAAAAGGAGGGCTATATGTGAATGTTATATGTGGATATTTCTTTTTTGCTTCTTTTATCATTTTTGGTAGGTCATTTTTTGCATGACCTGCTTCTAAAAGCAATAATGGCACGATTGCAATGTTTTTTGCCCCTTTTGCTACACAAAGGTCGATCCCTTCATGTACTGCGGGAAAAACAAAATCAATAAAACTCATTACTTGAATCGGCACTGGAACATGCTTCATATAATATGAAATAAAGTTTTTTGCTTCCGTGACTCCTGCTTGTGATCTCGTACCATGTGCTACATATAAAATAGCTTGCAAGTCAATCCCTCACTTTACATGTAATTCTAATAGTGGATCCTCATACTGCGATGTTGTAAACCATTGTAAGTGCTGCTGTAATCGAACAACTTCTCCAATAACGATAATTGCTGGATTAGATAACTCCTTCGTTTCAGGATGGGATAAAATATGTGCTAATGTGCTAGAAACTGTCCGTTGTGTGTCTGTCGTACCCCATTGAATAACCGCTATTGGCATGTTAGAGTTTTGACCTGCTAATAATAATTGTTCGACGATTCGTTGAAGGTTTTTCATCCCCATATAAATAACGAGTGTATGGTTCGATTGTGCATATTGACTCCAGTTCATTTTTTCTATTTGTTCGTCATGACCAGTCATCACGGTAAAACTATTACTAACATTCCGATGTGTAACAGGAATGCCAGCATATGCTGGTGCTGCAATACCCGCTGTAATACCTGGAACAATTTCAAATGGTATTTGATGTTGAGCAAGTACTAATGCTTCTTCCCCACCACGGCCATATATAAAAGGATCACCACCTTTTAAACGTGTAACAACTTTCCCACGTTTTGCATGATTTACGAGTAATTCATTTAATGCGTCTTGTTTAATCGCATGATAATTTGGTTTTTTTCCTGCATAAATAAAAGTTGCTTGTTGTTTTGCATATGTGAGTAATTGCTTATTAACTAATCGATCATAAAAAATAATATCTGCTTCTTCGATAGCACGTTTCCCTTTTATTGTAATCAGTTCTGCATCTCCAGGACCTGCACCGACAATATACACTTTTCCTTTTCCCATACAAAATGCCTCCTATTTATTGAATAAAATGATGTGTACGTAAATATTGAATAATTTTCGCTGCCGCTTCTTCAATATTTAACACGTCTGTTTCGATCGTTATTTCCGGTTGTGTTGGGGCTTCATATGGGGAACTAATACCTGTAAATTCAGGAATGATCCCTTCACGAGCCTTTCTGTACAATCCCTTCGGATCACGCGCCTCACATGTTTCTATTGGGCACTTCACATATACTTCAATAAATTCATCTGCTTCAAATAACTGACGAGCTATCTCTCTATCTTCTATAAATGGAGAAATAAAAGCTGTCATCACGATTTGCCCACTTTCAGCAAATAGTTTCGCTACTTCCCCAATCCGTCTAATATTTTCTTTACGGTCCTCATTTGAAAAACCTAGATTGGCATTTAAACCGTGACGAATATTATCGCCATCTAATACATAACTATGGATAGATTGCCCATGTAATTGGTAATCTACAGCATTTGCAATAGTTGATTTTCCAGACCCTGATAAACCAGTTAGCCAAATAACAGCACCTTTATGCCCTTTTAATGCGTACCTCTCTTGTTTCGTTACTGCTAAATCATGCCATACAATATGTGTACTCATTTGCTAGTTCCCCCTGACACCTTTTTCTTTTCTCTTAATCCTTTTATAAGCACGTCGATTACTTCAGATCGACTAAATTCTTTCGGTGGATGTTCTCCATTTCGCAACATTTCACGCACCTTTGTTCCTGATAACAAAAGATGGTGCGAACTATCATGTGCACACGTTTTTGTCGTCCCCATATTGCCGCAAGCAGTGCAATAAAAACTATTTTCAAACTTTAAAATCGTAATCCCTAACTCTTCTTCAAATTGAGCTATTAGATGCTGTGCTTCATATGTGCCATAATAATCTCCGACTCCAGCATGATCACGTCCAACAATAAAATGCGTGCAACCGAAGTTTTTCCGTACAATCGCATGAAAAATCGCCTCACGTGGTCCTGCATAACGCATTGCCGCAGAAAACACCCCTAAAAACACTCTATTTTTTGGATAATAGTTTTCCAACAAAGTTTCATAGCTTTTCATCCGAATGGATGCAGGAATATCGTCTGCTTTCGTTTCTCCTATTAAAGGATTTAAAAATAACCCATCGACTGTTTCCAGTGCAACTTTTTGGATGTATTCATGTGCACGATGTACAGGATTACGCGTTTGGAAACCGACAATTGTTTCCCAACCAAGTGCCTCAAAATGTTTTCTAGTTTCTTTCGGGGTGTAATGATAATGGGAAAATTCCCGTTCTGGAAATTTTGTTAATGTAATAGGACCAGCTATATAATTATTTGGACGTTCTAATAATTTTTTCACCCCTGGATGTTGTTCATCTAATGTTCCATATACATGTTTAGCTTCTTTCTCTTTATCTGCTCCATATATTTCAGTTATTTCAATATATCCGTACAATTGCCCATTATTTTTTAACCCGACTTTTTCTCCGATTTTTAAAGATGTCGCAATATTATCCGTAACAGGCAAAGTAATCGGAATACTCCATACTTCCCCATTTGCTAAACGAATATTATCTAAAATAGAATGATAATCACGTTTTGACACAAATCCTGTTAGAGGACTATATGTCCCGTTAGCAATTAATTCTAAATCACTTAAAGCAATCGCATCTAATTCAATGTTTTTTGTAGTCGTATTTTCAGCGGTTATATGCACTCGTTGTATTAATGTACCGCCATGTGGTAAATTTCCTGTCATATTAAACACTCCTTTTATTTATTTCCTTCTTCCATATACTCGTTCTCATTTTCCATACTGTAACAACAAACAATAGGAAAACCGTCATTAACAAGATAGATAACATATCCTGTTCGACAAAAATTTGTACCATATAATAAGCGATAAAAAAAGATATTAATGGAGA
>DXHX01000117.1 GCA_019113205.1 Candidatus Pseudogracilibacillus intestinigallinarum
TCGTATTCTTGCAACTTCGCCTCGTATTCTTGCAACTTCGCCTCGTATTCTTGCAACTTCGACCTGTATTCTTGCAACTTCGACCTGTATTCTTGCAACTTCGACCTGTATTCTTGCAACTTTATCACGATAGGAGGCATTTTTAATATCACTCTAAAAGCTATCCAGAACCCCCAGCAGAGCCAGGGATTTTCAAATGCATAACAAAAAAAACTTCCGTATAACATACGAAAGTCTTTTAACATATATAAAGCTAGGTACTCCTAACTTTTCCTTCGGCTTTTAAATATAAAAGCCGTGCACCCAACATCGATATGACGTCCCTATGCGTTGCTTAAGTGCATAGCTCGGTCTAGGTTGCCCCACGGCACACAAGAATGACCACTTACTGCTGCTTCCTTCCGGACCTGACAGGGTTCATGGGTTCCTGTTGCGTGAGATCTATACGTCAACACTAATTCCTTAAGACAGACCATAAAGTCGCCATACCTAAGAAGGGGATTCAGTCTTGCTATAGCGGATTGCAAGTGATAGGGCACCGCTACCTCCCCACCTAGCACGGCATTTATTATTATACGTGTTTGAATGATAAAATGCAATGAATAAAAACAACCCACCTTATTCCACTTATTTACTCTTATGAAATATACTTATAAATATCCAATCCATCCTATTTCATATCACACTAAAGTATTATTTTTCACAAAAACTATATTCACAATACTTAATGTTTGCTAAACTAAAAAACATCTCGGAAATTTAAAAAGGAGTTACATAAATGGCAGGACAATTTGCAGAAGCACTCGTTGATTATAGTATTTATCTTATAGGATTTATCGCCTTATTTTTAATTCTTGGTATTTTTGTCTTTTTATCTAAATTTGCTATATTTCGATTCGCTGGTCGTACAATTTTATACTCCATTCAAATTGTGTTCAATATAATTGCAACAGGTTTACTAATCCTTGTTATTACAGGAGTGTTTATCGGACTTATTCTATTAGGTTCCTACCAATTTGATTTGTTTTTAGTGAATGGAGAAAGTCTCATGTTTGGAGATCAGATGCTAATTCCAACCGCAGCTATTTTAGCAGCATGTTGTGTTATAGGTGGAGTGCTTGGATCTATTTTATTCTCCCTTTTACCATTGTCTAGCATTTCATTCATGGCGCTCGTTTATGGAGCAAGTGCATTTTCTTTAGTTGCTGTTGGACCAATTTTTTTAAAAGAATATGTCCCAGCAGTGGAAATTAGTTTTTCACATTTGCTTCTATTAAGCCTTGCTTTACCTGTCGTTATTTTTGTCTATGCAATTGCATCTGGCCAAAAACGTAAAGAGGCACTCCGTGAAATGAATTACAGGGAACAACAGCGATATTTAAGAGAAGAAAAAAGAAGAAATGAAAAAAATAAAGGCCTTATTTTCCCTTGGATTACTTATCGAAAAAGAGCTCAGAAAAAACGTCGTTATCATTAATACGACGTTTTTTTCTTACGTAATTGTTTAAAAAAGTTTTGCAACAAAACACGACAATTTTCTTCTAATACACCTGAGGTGACTTCGACTTGGTGATTAAATCTAGATTCATTAAGTAAATTCATTAATGTACCAGCGCAACCACCTTTTGGATCTATCGCACCGTATACAACTCGTTTTATTCGGGATTGAACAATAGCACCAGCACACATGACACACGGTTCTAATGTGACATATAATGTACAATCCTCTAAACGCCAACTACCAACTACTTTATTTGCTTGTTCTATTGCTACTAGTTCTGCATGGGATAAAGTAGTTTCACTTTCCTCACGAATATTAGAGCCTCTGGCAATAATGTCATCGTTATAAACGATAACTGCCCCAATCGGTACTTCATTTCGTAAAGCAGCTTTTTTCGCTTCTTCTAATGCTTCCTTCATAAACTTTTCGTCTCTATTCATCTTTTGTCACTTCTTTTTTTTATTCATTTTCATATATTAACAATAGCATATTTTTCAATGAGGGGGAGTTACTTTTGCAAATTCATGTCGTGCAACAAGGTGAAACATTGTTTTCTATTGCAAATTTGTATAGTACTTCGGTTTTTTCTATATCAGAGGCAAATGAACTACCGACACCAAATTTATTAGTCGGGCAGGCACTCGTCATTCCTATTTTTGGGCAATATTATTTTGTCCAACCGAATGATTCTTTATATACAATTAGTCAACGTTTCCAGTTATCTGTTGAACAATTAGCTCGAATGAATCGTGTGCAAATAAATATGCCGCTTCCTATTGGGCTTCGTTTATATATTCCACCTAGAGAAAAAAGTATACTGACAACATTCGGGTATATAGAACCGATAGGCGATACAGTCTCCCCAGCTTTAGAAATGGCAGCCGAAAACAATAGTGAACTTTTAACATATTTAGCACCTTTCAGTTATCGTGCCAATCGTGATGGGTCGCTTTCGGCACCACCATTAAATCGTTTTATAGAGATCGCCAAACAACATAAAACAAAGCTCGCTTTTGTTGTCTCTAATATTGAAGAAGGAGCATTTAGCACAGAACTCGCTCATATTTTATTAACCGTACAAGCAGTGCAACAAAATTTTATGGACCATATCGTAAATAATGCTGTAAAAGATGGATTTCGCGATGTACATATGGACTTTGAATTTATTCGTCCGGAAGATCGCGAAGCATATAATAATTTTATGGAAAAACTACAAAGTCGCTTACATGAAAAAGGGATTACACTATCTGTTGCACTTGCGCCTAAAACAAGTTCTACACAACAAGGTTTATTATATGAAGCACATGATTATCAAAGACAAGGGGAAATCAATGATTTTGTCGTCTTAATGACATATGAATGGGGGTATAGTGCAGGACCACCACTTCCTGTTTCACCAATTAATGAAGTAGAAAAGGTCCTTCAATATGCGTTAACTGAAATACCGAAAGAGAAAATTTTACTAGGACAAAATTTATATGGATATGATTGGACATTGCCTTTTGTTCAAGGAGAATCATTTGCACGAGCATTAAGCCCACAACAAGCATTACAAATTGCCTTAGACCATAAAGTACAAATACAATATGATACGACAGCACAGGCACCTTTTTTCGAGTATACAGATGAAAATGGAAGGGAACATATTGTTTGGTTTGAAGATGCACGAAGTATTCAAGCTAAATTTAATTTAATTCGTCACTATGAATTACGGGGGATTGCATATTGGAAGCTTGGGTTAAGTTTTCCACAAAATTGGTTATTATTAGAGGATCAATTTACAATTGAAAAAGAAAACTAGCGACCAGTTCATGTTTAGGTCGCTAGTAAAAATTTATTCATCTTTTCCTAATTGTTCTGAACGTTCCTTCGCGCGGTGTACACAGGCGATGAACCCTTCATCTACTTTATATGCTTGTAATGCATCCAAACCAGCTGCTGTCGTACCATTCGGGCTTGTAACATTTATGCGTAGTTGACTCGGGGAAAGCTCACTTTGTTGTAGCATATTTCCCGCACCAATTACGGTTTGGGAAATTAATTGTTGAGCTATTTCTTTTGATAATCCTGCTTCGATTGCTGCTTTTTCCATCGCTTCTACAATATAATACATGTACGCTGGACCACTACCTGATATCGCTGTTACTATATGCATTTCTTCTTCCTCTACGACGGTAACTGTTCCAATAGAGGCGAATATTCTTTCGGCAATCTGAATGTCTTTATCCGTTGCAAATGCTCCTTTAGCAATTGCTGTCGCGGACTGTCCAATCGTTGCGGACGTATTTGGCATAGAACGAATCACCGCTACTTCTTTTCCTAATACTTCTTGTATAAACGATGTCGATTTTCCTGCAATAACAGAAATAAATAGTTGACCTGTTTCTACATAATCTTTTATTTCGATTAAGGCATTTTCCATATCATGTGGTTTCATTGCTAAAAATACGATATCCGCATCTTTCATCGCCTCTTTTTTGTTCGTCGTTCCATTTACACCATATTTTTGGCGAATTTCTTCTAAACGAACCTCATTTTCCTTATTCGATACGTAAATATGTTGTTTATCGATAAAATTTGTTTGTATTAATCCGGCAAACACCGCTTCTGCCATTGAACCGGCTCCGATAAATGCAATTTTATTCATCTTTTTCCTCCAATATAAATTTAAAAACCTCTATAGCGTCCTAAAATTATAGGACGGATAGAGGTTGTTTTTTTATCCGCGGTACCACCTAAATTGACATATTTGTCCACTTCATTATTTGTTAACGCAATGTTTCTTTGCGGTTAGTTTTTCACTAACGACTCCGAGGTAGGGTTCAAAAGATATCTATACCGTAAAATTTCTCAGCCTTTGAATTTCACTCTCTTTGGGCGATATACTTTTTACTCGTCTCTTCTTCATCTTTTTTGAATATTTATATCATTTAAAATATATGGTTTTATTCATATTTTGTCAAGTTAATCGACCATTCGCTTTTTATATACAATAACAGTAACAATCATCGCAATGATAAACCAAAGTAAAATAATACTTAATTCAGGTAAGACGTTAGCAAACCCTTTACCAGCCTCTACCTTTAACGCAATATCAACCAATTGAATATTCGGCAAATAATGAGCTATTTTTAAAATTGGATATTGTTCTGAAAGTAAGCGAACGAACGTTCCTATTGTAAATATTAGAATTGCGGGAAATGAATAAACAGATGCTTCCATCACTGACTTAGCAAATAAACCAATTAATGTCCCTAATGCAATATAAAATAATGTTGAAAGCAGCATTGCTACGGTAATAATAGATATGTTTGCTGGACTATAATCAATTAAAATCATACATAAAATCATCGTAAAAAAAGTGGTACAAAATGTAAATAAGCTTTTCCCTAATAAGATCTCTTGAATATTTGCGGGGGATAGTATTAATGCTCGTAATGTATTTTTTTCTCTTTCTTCCGCAATTAAACAACTTTGTACATATGTCGCGACCATTACGAATGTCATATTAAATATTAAATAATAACTGTCGATCGTGTTATCGCCAGTTTTTCCATAAAATAAAGAAAGCAATGGTGTCATTAAAATAACGATCGAAATAGACATATTACGCGAAAATTCTTTGTAGTCTTTCATAAAAATTGCTTTCACACGTTTCATTGAAATATTCATATTAATTCCCTCCCAGTTACATAAACGAAAATATCACCAATTGTTGGTTCATTCGAATGAATTGTTTCGATTTCTTCATTCTCCATATAATTATATAAAGTTTGTGCATCTTTTTTACTTTTACTTAATGTTACATGTTGCCCATCTTTTAATTCAATTTCAATTTCATCTTTAGCAAATTGTTTCTTTAAAGCATCAGGTGTATCAAGTAATTTAATTTCTCCATCATGCAAAAAAGCAATTCGATCACATAAATAATCCGCTTCTTCCATATCATGTGTCGTTAAAAATATAGTTGTTCCACGTTCATTTAATTCGCGTAAACCTTTATAAATATATTGAGTATTTACGGGATCTAAGGCAGATGTCGGTTCATCCAAAAATAATAATGCTGGTTCATGTAGAAGTGCTCTTGCTAATGTTACTCGTTGACGCATTCCTTTTGATAGTTTTGCTACTCGTTTCTTTTTCTCTTCTCTCAATTGTACCACGTCTAATACTTCATCGACTTTATTAGTCGGGACATCATATAAATCACAATAAAATAATAAATTATCTTCAATAGATAGTTTGTCATATAAACCACTATTATCTGTTAACACTCCGAAACGTTTTCTATTTTTAGACTTCTTTAATTGTATGACATCTTCTCCAAATACTTGAACAGACCCACTCGTATAACTCATTTGTCCTGTTAAAATTTTGATTGTCGTTGTTTTTCCAGCACCACTAGGTCCTAAAAAGCCAAAAATTTCTCCTTTTTTCACATCGAAATTTACATTCGTTAAAGCATGCTCATTTCCGAAAGTTTTTGCTAAATTTTCGATTTCTACCATATTTCCCATCCATATTTCCTCCTTGGTTGCTTTGCTATATCCAATGTATATGTAATTCGAACACGCCGCATTATATTTTCAATGAAAGGAGTATAAGGAAAGATGAATGAAACCATTTCTTCGACAAATGATCCATTAAAAAAAGCATTATTTCCTGGGAAATAATGCAAATACTCATACAATATGTTAGTAGATACGTTTATATATGAAGGATTGCTATGAATGTCCTATCGTTTTACATTTCTTCGTAACAACATTTACATAAATTGTAATTAAAAAAAGAAGCCGATTTTACATTCCTAACATTTCTTTCAATGTAGCCATTTTCGACTTTGATAGTGGAATTGTTGTCTTTTTTTCATCATCTAAGATCAAACTATAACTATTTCTCGTCCATGTAATCACTTCACGAACTTTTTGTAAATTGACGATATACGAACGATGACAACGGAAAAAACCGAACGGCAATAATTTCGTTTCTAACTCTGCTAATGTAGATGTAGAAGGAAATGCATCTCCATTCATATACAAATGTGACACACCGTCATTACTTTCAATATAATCTATTTCAAATGGATCGAATAAAATGATTTTATCATCAATTTTCGATGGTATTTTTTCTAATGTAACTGGAATTAAATCATTATTTATTTCCGCTTCTTTTTCTTCTTGTTTCATTTCTACTTCATGTAATCCTTTATCATCGATTCGAAAGACGATATCTCCATAATTTAGCGCACTTTCCATATTCATCGTCAATAAACAAATAGCTTTTCCATGTTCCTTTAAACGTTGCAACACTTTCATTAAAATTTGTTTCGATTCAAGATCAATATTTTGATCTGGTTCTTCCATCACAATCACTTTTGCATCTTGTAATAATAAATAAGCAAATTGCAATCTTTTTCGTTCTGAAAATTGTAAACGATGTACTCGTGTATTTGCCTTTTCTTCTAATGATACGAAAGATAATAATGTATCAATATGTTCTGTTGTATCAATCATTCGGTGTAGAAATTGTAGCATTTCCTTCACGGTTAAATGATCATATAACATATCGCGTAAATAATGAATATAAATTTGGCGTTTGTTTTTCTTCGTTAATGGTATATCATCAATTAAAATTTCTCCTGAAGAAGGGGAAGTTTTCATCTGTAATAATTGCAATAATTGTTCTCGTATATTTACATTTGAATAAATTGCATAAATTTGATTTTGTTCCATCGTACACGAGAATGTAGGTAGTAATGTCATATCATTCTTACGCTTTTCTATCTTATGGAATGTTAGCATCATAATCCTCCGTATCCGAATAGTTTTTTCGATTAAAAAAACCAGTATCGTCATCGATACTGGTTTAATATGCAATATATGGAGGAGGAAGAGGGATTCGAACCCCCGCGGGCTTTGACACCCCTGTCGGTTTTCAAGACCGATCCCTTCAGCCGAACTTGGGTATTCCTCCGTAACAACATTTATTATAATACATGAGTTTAAAATAGATGTCAACAGTTATATGCATCTTTTTTAAAAATGTTTAACTTTTTTTATTCGTGGGTAAAGTATAAAATATTAACAACATGAAAGGAAGAATGACATGAGTACGTCGAGTGACTACAATAATAGGCAAAGTGAAAAAAAATTAGGAGCAGTCTTTTATGTTTCTACAATAATTATCGCATTGTTCGTAATTTGGGGAGCTGCTTCACCTAGTTCTCTAAATAGTGTAGCTAGTGATGCATTAGAATGGATGATTACGAGTTTCGGTTGGTTTTATATGTTGATTACTGCATTTTTTGTTTTATTCGTAATTGTACTTGCAATCAGTCCATTCGGTAATATTAAATTAGGTAAAGATGATGATGAACCAGAATTTTCTTGGTTATCATGGATTGGAATGCTTTTTGCCGCAGGTATTGGGGTTGGATTCGTCTTTTTCGGGGTAGCAGAACCATTGCTTTATTATAATGATCCACCTGTAGGAATTGAACCGGGAACACGTGATGCTGCATTAGCCGGTCTTCGTTATGGAGCATATCACTGGGCATTTCACCCTTGGGCAATATTCTCCATTGTTGGTTTAACTTTAGCATATGTACAGTTTAGAAAAGGGAAACCAGCATTAATTAGTTCAGCATTTTATCCTTTCTTAGGAAATAAAACAGATGGTAAAATTGGAAAAACAATTGATATTTTAGCAGTACTTGCTACTTGTACTGGTGTTGCAACAACATTCGGTCTAAGTGCAATGCAAATGACAGGTGGATTGTCTTATTTAACACCTATACCAAATACGACTTCCGTCCAATTAATTATTATTGCAATTGTAACGGTTTGTTTTATGATTTCTGCTGCATCAGGACTTGATAAAGGGATTAAAATTTTAAGTAATACGAATATCGCCATTGCTGGAATTTTAATGTTATTTATCATTATCTTTGGTCCGACATTATTTATTGCAGAAAGTTTTGTAACGACATTAGGTGGATATATTTCGAATGTTGTTCCAATGGCTCTAACTTTAACACCATTTTCAGAAAGTGATTGGTTAGGGAAAAATACCATTTTCTTCTGGGCATGGCATATTGCATGGGCACCATTTATGGGATTATTTATTGCACGTATTTCAAAAGGACGTACGGTACGTCAATTTATTTCCGGAGTATTACTCGTTCCGGCAGTCATTGCTGTACTATGGTTTAGTGTGTTCGGTGGAACTGCATTAAATATTGAGATCGATGGTGCTGGTGGATTAGCGACTATCGTTGATTCAAACGTTGAATTAGCATTATTTGCGATGTTAGAACATTTACCGTTTGGATTAATTACTAGTACAATCGGAATTATCTTGATCTTTATCTTCTTTATTACATCTGCAGACTCTGCAACATATGTATTAAGTTCCATGACATCCAGAGGTTCTCTTGCTCCACCAATGAAAATAAAAGTCATTTGGGGATTATTAATTGCTGGAACAGCTAGTATTTTACTCGTTAGTGGTGGTGGCGGATTAGATGCATTACAAACCGCTTCGCTCATTGCTGCATTACCATTTGCGATCGTCATGATCTTTTTAATCATTAGTATTTTCATTATGTTCAAACGAGATTATTCATTACAAAAACGACTACAAACAACTGCAGATCGTGAAGAAGTAAAAGAAGAATTTCGTGATGAATTTCTTGAGGAAATAAAAGAAGATGCGATTGATGCATTAGAAACACCTTCAGAGGAACAAATGGCAAAGGTAACAGATGAAATGAAAGAACAATTTGTTACAACAGCAAAAGAAGAATGGTATGACGAAGTAAAAGACGAAGTGTACGATAAATTTAAAGATGAAGCATACGAAGAAGTAAAAGACGATATTTACGATGAAGTGAAAGATAAGGCATATGATGAAGTAAAAGATGATGTATATGATAAATTTAAAGATGAAGCTTATGAAGAAGTAAAAGACGATATTTATGATGAATTAAAGGATAAAGCGTATGATGAAGTAAAAGACGATGTATACGAAGAATTAAAAGATAAAGCATATGATGAGGTAAAAGACGACGTATACGAGAAGTTTAAAGATGAAGCCTATGATGAAGTGAAAGATGATATTTTCGAAGAACTAAAAGATAAAGCATACAATGAAGTAAAAGATGATATCTTTGAAGAATTGAAAGATAAGGCATATGACGAAGTAAAAGATGACATTTTTGAGGAATTAAAAGATAAGGCATATGAGGAAATTAAAGATGATTTATATGACGAAATGAAGGATGACATAATCAATGACCTCGTTCGTAATATAAATGACGACGATAATGAAGATAGGCGATAATCGCAAGCCCAAATGGTTGAAGAGGTTTCAATCATTTGGGCTATTTTAATTTGTTACATCAAATTCACGCTCTATTCATCTTCATCCCTAATAATAAAAGTTGTACGAAAAAGGGAAAGGATGAATAAGATGTTACATTTTTTTAGAAAGATAAGTCATTTTTCTAGTAGTAAGCGAGGAGCGAAAATTGTATTATCGATTTGGCTTCTTGCTGTTATTATATTAAGTGTCACGCTTCCATCAGCGAAAGATTATGAAGGAAGTAGTGGAGAAGGTAGTACAACAGAAAATACACCTTCAGAAATTGCAGAGGAAACATTAAAGGAACAGTTTCCATCGAAAGAAGGATTGCCAGCCTTACTTGTCTTTCATGATGAAAAAGGGATCTCATCTGAAACAAAGGAAAAAATAACCGAATTAAGTGAATGGCTCATGTCAGAGGAAAAACCTGAAGAAATTATTAGTTCCTTACCATATCACCAATTTTCGGATGATATACAGAAGCAAATGTATTCAGAAGATGAATCAACTTTGCTATTTAACGTTACATTAGAAGAAGGGCTAGAGTCGGGAGAAGCAAACGATGTATTAAATACATTAAGAGAAAAAGTATCATCGTTAGGTCTCACGGATATAGAGTTTGAAATTACTGGTCCTGCTGGAATTGCAGCAGATACAACAGCATTATTTAAAAATGCTGACTTCGTTTTAATGATTGCAACGGTCGTGCTCATTTTCATTATCTTAATTGTCATTTATCGTTCTCCATTACTAGCGATTACACCACTTCTCATTGCGGGAATTGTCTATGGAGTCGTTGATCGTATTATTGGATTTGCCGGAGCAAAGGAATTGTTTTCTATTGATAGCCAAGCAGTTTCTATTATGCTCGTATTGTTATTTGCTGTCTTAACTGACTATAGTTTATTCATTTTTTCTAGATATAGAGAAGCATTAAGTAAACATGAATCAAAATATACGTCCATGCAAGAAGCGATTTATCATGTTTCTGAACCGATTTTCTTTAGTGGTGGAACTGTATTTTTAGCTATGATGACACTTTTTGCAACGGTTTTTAAACCGTACAACCATTTTGCACCAGTATTTTCTATTGCGGTCATCGTTATTTTAATTGCCGGTTTAACATTAATTCCAAGTATATTCGCATTAATGGGGAGAAGAGCGTTTTGGCCATTCATCCCAAAAGTACAAGAAAATAAAACGAAGAAAAGTCGCTTATGGACAAAAGTAAGTGAAATAGTAAAAAAACGTCCTACAATGTTAGCATCCATCTTACTCATTATCTTTTTAATTGGTGCAGCTAATTTTATAACGATAAACTTTTCATTTAATTTATTGAAATCTTTTCCGGATGATATGTCATCCCGTAACGGTTTTGAACTATTAGAAGAAAATTATCCAGTTGGGGAACTCGCTCCAACAACTATCATTTTTGAAACAAAGGACGAAATCGTAGTAAATGATACATTTAAAAAAGAAATGAAAAATATTATCGAGCGAATAAATGAATTAGATGGGATAGAAGCCGTATCACCAGAACGAGAGGCTCTCGGTGATAAACTACCAAATGATTTCATCGCAGAGTCGAATAAGGCAGTAAAATTACAGGTCATATTAAAGGATCATCCGTATGAGAGGGAAGCCTTAACGACAATCAAAGATATCCGAAATGTTGAAGAGGATATTATAGCTCATACTGATTTTGACAAAATGCATATTGCCGGGCAAACCGCAGCACAGCTTGATGTAAAAGAGATGAACGACCGAGATACCATTGTTTTATTTGCGGCAGTAACTATTTTACTCATTATCGTGCTTGCATTCCAAACAAAATCGATTATTCTTCCATTTCTAATGATGGGAACTATTTTATTATCTTATTTTGCATCGATGGGCTTTAGTTGGTGGATTTTCCAATATATATTTAATTTAGATGCCATTAGTTATAGATTACCTGTATATACATTTATTTTTATGGTTGCATTAGGAATTGACTATAATATAATGCTCGTATCGAGAATTCGTGAAGAAGCAGAAAAATATCCTTGGAAAGAGGCGGTTGCAAGGGGAGTACAATTAACAGGTGGGGTCATCTCATCTGCAGGTATTATTTTAGCAGCAACATTCTCTGTCTTAATGACACAACCATTACAAGAGTTATTTTTATTCGGCTTTACGATGGGAATAGGAATTTTACTAGATACCTTTATTATTCGTGGTATATTTATGCCATCGTTATTAATTTTATTGTTTCAAAAAAATAAATAGCAAGGTGAGATAGGAATCATCCTATCACCAAAAATAGCTCTGTATCATCTATGTTAGGAAGATACAGAGCTATATTTTTATTTAATTACTTCTACTCCACCCATATATGGACGTAATACTTCTGGAACTACGACCGATCCGTCAGCTTTTTGGTAATTTTCAATAATTGCTGTTATCGTACGACCTACTGCTAAACCAGATCCATTTAATGTATGCACATATTCTAATTTTCCTTCACTATTACGGAAACGAATGCCTGCACGACGAGCTTGAAATGATTCAAAGTTTGAGCAAGAAGAAATTTCACGATATGTATTTTGAGCCGGAACCCAAACTTCAATATCATATTTCTTTGCTGCGGTAAATCCTAAATCACCTGTACACATACTCATCACACGATAAGGTAATCCTAATAATTGTAATACTTTTTCAGCTTGTCCAGTTAATTCTTCCAATGCTTCATAAGAATCCTCTGGTTTAACAAACTGTACTAATTCTACTTTATTGAACTGATGCTGACGAATTAAACCACGTGTATCGCGCCCGGCAGAACCAGCTTCAGAACGGAAACATGCACTATATGCAACATATTTTGTTGGTAAATGTTCCTCTACTAAAATTTCATCACGATGAAAATTTGTTACAGGTACTTCAGCAGTAGGAATTAGGAAATAATCTTCTTCTTCAATTAAAAATGCATCTTCTTCAAATTTAGGTAATTGACCTGTTCCCGTCATACTCGTACGGTTTACTAAATATGGCGGTAACATTTCCTCATATCCATGTTCATCCGCATGTAAATCCATCATAAAGCTAATTAATGCACGTTCTAGTCGAGCACCTAATCCTTTATAAAATACGAAGCGACTTCCAGCAACTTTTGCCGCACGTTCAAAATCAACAATTCCTAAGTTTGTTCCAATATCCCAATGTGCTTGCGGATCAAATGCAAATGAAGGGATTTCTCCCCAAGTGCGAATCATCACATTATCTTCTTCATCTTCACCGACCGGTACAGAATCATGTGGAATATTTGGAATAGCCAACATAATAGCTTGTAGTTTTTCCTCTATTTCGTTTAATTCTGTATCAAGTGCTTTAATATCTTTTCCAACTTGTTGCATTTCTTCAATAACTGCTGATGCATCTTGTTTTTCACGTTTCATCGTAGAAATTTGTTTAGATACTTCATTTCTTTTTGCTTTTAATTGCTCTACCTCTGCAATGATTTCACGACGTCGGCGATCCAACTCACCAAAATGTGTTAGTTCAGATAAGTCTTCGCCACGTTTTTCTAACTTTTGTACAATTTCATCAAAGTTTTGACGTAAAAACCTTATATCTAACATACAATTTCCTCCTTTTATCCATAAAAAACTCCCATCCCTAATAAGAATAGGGACGAGAGTATTTTTTCCCGCGTTGCCACCCAAGTTGAAGATAAATCCTTTATCTTCCAGCTTAAATGGATAACGGCCAAGTACCGAACTTATTCTTCATAAGTCTGTTTAAGGATGGATTCATAGCTATTTTTCATCGATTTACACCAACCATCGACTCTCTAAAGAAAACATCACTATTACTATTTCCTATCATTACATTTATATATTATCTATAGGTTACCGTTTCAAACGGTAAAAATCAAGTGCGAATTATTCGCTACGATCTGCCATACGATCGAAACCAGTTAATGTACTCATTTCAATACCTTTCATGGCAGTCCCTAAATCTTTTGATAACTCCGCGATTAATTTATAATCTGTATAGTTTGCTGTCGCTTGAACAATAGCACGAGCAAATTTTTCAGGGTTTTCTGATTTGAAAATTCCTGAACCAACAAAAACTCCGTCAGCGCCTAATTCCATCATTAATGCTGCGTCTGCCGGTGTTGCTACACCACCTGCAGCATAATTGATTACTGGTAAACGACCTTTGTCACGAATTTCCATTAAAACATCATATGGTGCTTGATTGTCACGTGCAAATACCATTACTTCATCTGCACTCATCGATACTAAACGTTGAATATCTGCATTTACTTGACGTAAATGACGAACTGCTTCGACAATATTTCCAGTACCAGGTTCTCCCTTTGTACGTAACATTTGCGCACCTTCACCAATTCGACGAGCCGCTTCACCGATATTACGACATCCACAAACAAATGGAACAGAGAAATCTGATTTTTTAATATGAAATACTTCATCTGCTGGTGTTAATACTTCACTTTCATCGATACAATCAACACCCATTGATTCTAATACTCGTGCTTCCACAATATGCCCGATACGGCCTTTTGCCATTACTGGAATAGAAACAGCATTCATAACTTCTTCTGTAATAGTTGGATCTGCCATTCTAGCAACTCCGCCTTCTTTACGAATATCAGAAGGTACTCTTTCTAATGCCATTACTGCAACAGCACCTGCCGCTTCAGCAATTTTTGCTTGTTCTTCGTTTACGACGTCCATAATTACGCCGCCTTGTTTAAAATTAATCACTTCGTTATCCCCCTAGTTAGAATAAATCTGTTATTTTTGTAAAGAGACTTGCAAAAAATGAGCCAATACCACTCATTAATAAACTAAACCAATTTTTCTTTTCTACATCTTCTGTTGCAACGATATCTACTGTAAATGTTTTATCTTCGGTAATATATCCAGGATCATTTTCACCTTCATATATTAATTTCGCTACTCCAACTTTATCGCCTTTTTTAATTGGTGCTTCTAATTGTCCATCTTTGTTCAATAATGATTCATCTATTTCATAGGAAACGTTATATTCTCCTTCAGTTCCTTTTTGAATTGGAGCAGAGATTTTTTCAGCTATTTCAATGCCGACTTTATCTGCTTTTCCTTTCGAAACATCTAATGTTTTTTCTGTTTCTAATTGATGTCCAGCAGGGAATAACTCTACTTCACCAAATTCTTTGAAACCAAAATCTAATAATCTAGCTGTTTCTTTAAATCTTTCTTCTACGCTTTTCGTTCTCATTACAACTGTAATTAAACGTTGTCCATCTTTTTCAGCGGTAGAAGTAAATGCATATCCAGCTAAATCTGTATGACCTGTTTTTAAACCATCTACACCTTCATAATAGAATTGCTTTAAGTTTTGTGAATCGTGTGGCAACATCCAGTTATAATTTGTAATTTCTAATCCGTCGAATGTCGTATTCGTTACACTCGTCGTTTCTAATACTTCAGGATAATCAGATACTAAATGGTAAGCTAATAATGCAGCAGACTTCGCTGATAAAAGGTTTGTGTCATCTGCTTTCGTTCCTTCTGGATGTTTTCCATCTAATAATTTATTATCTAGCCCATTTGAGTTAACGAATTTAAAATCAGTTAAACCTAATTTTTCACCTGTTTCATTCATCAGTTCAACAAATTTACCTTCTGTTCCACTAATTAATTCAGCTAATGCAATCGATGTCGCATTATCCGAATAAATTGCCATTGCTTCGTATAATTCTTTTACTGTGTAATCCTTATCTTGGGTTAAACCAACACCAGAGAAGTTATTATTAGCGGAAATTTCGTATGCATAATCACTAATCTGTGTTTTATCATCCCATTTAAGATCTCCTGAGTTAATCTTGTCCAACACGATATACTCAGTCATCATTTTTGTCATACTTGCTGGAGGTAATGCTTCATTTTCATTTTTGGCATACAATATTTTACCTGTTTCCACATCTACAATAATTGCAGACTCTGCTTTTGTTTTCATACTTTTTGCCTCTATCGAATTTGGTGCAACAATAGATAATATCATTGCAAATACGATGAGAGAAAATAATACGGTTCTTTTATACATCTTACTCACTACTTTACCTCCATCACCTATCTACATTAATTAATTGAATAGTTTGGTGCTTCCTTCGTAATTTGGACCTCATGTGGATGGCTTTCTCTTAACCCAGCATTTGTGATACGGATAAACTGTGATTCTTCTCGTAATGCTTGTAAATCTTTTGATCCGCAATATCCCATACCAGCACGTAAACCACCAACTAGTTGATCCATCGTATCTGCTAAAGATCCTTTATAAGCAACTCGTCCTTCGATACCTTCTGGAACAAGTTTTTTCACATCGTTTTCTGCTTGGAAGTAACGGTCCTTTGATCCAGCTTTCATCGAAGCTAATGATCCCATACCACGGTAAACTTTATATTGTCTTCCTTGGTAAATTTCCATTTCTCCCGGGCTTTCAGAAACTCCAGCAAACATACTACCTAACATTACTGCACCTGCACCTGCTGCGATTGCTTTTACAATGTCTCCTGAATATTTAATTCCACCATCTGCGATTACAGGCACACCATGTTTTTTCGCTTCCATCGCACAGTCATGTACAGCTGTAATTTGTGGTACTCCAATTCCAGCAATTACACGTGTCGTACAAATCGAACCAGGTCCAATACCAACTTTTACAATATTTGCTCCTGCTTCAATTAAGTCTTTCGTTGCTTCTGCTGTTGCAACATTACCAGCAACAATATTTAAATCTGGGTAAGTTTCGCGCACTTTACGAACTTGGTCAAGCACACCTTGAGAGTGCCCATGTGCTGTGTCGATTACAATAACATCAACATGTGCTTCTACTAATTTCTCCACACGAGTCATCGTATCAGTTGTGACACCTACAGCTGCTCCAACAATTAAGCGACCATGTTCATCTTTAGCAGAATGAGGATACTCTGCTACTTTTTCAATATCTTTAATCGTTATTAATCCTCGTAAAACGTTATTATCATCTACGAGAGGTAATTTTTCGATTTTATGTTTTTGTAAGATTTTTTGTGCTTCATCAAGTGTTGTACCTACTGAGCTTGTAATTAAATCTTCGCTCGTCATGACATCTTTAATAACAATTGAATAGTCTTCAATAAAGCGTAAATCACGGTTCGTTAAAATACCGACTAATTTTTGCTCTTCGACGTTATTAACGATAGGTACGCCAGAAATTTTATATTTTCCCATTAAATGTTCTGCATCATAAACTTGATGTTCAGGTGTTAAAAAGAATGGGTTTGTTATCACACCACTTTCAGATCGCTTTACACGATCTACTTGTTCCGCTTGTTCTTCAATCGACATGTTTTTATGAATGACACCAAATCCACCTTGACGTGCCATCGAAACTGCCATATCTGCCTCTGTTACTGTATCCATTCCTGCACTAATTAACGGTGATTTTAATTTTAAAGTAGGGGATAACTCAACAGATATATCTACTTCTCTCGGTAATACTTCCGATTTTGCTGGAACTAATAAAACATCATCAAAGGTTAAACCTTCCTTTGCAAATTTACCCATTATTAAATTTCCTCCTCTAGTTGTTGCTTTTGCTTGAATTGTTAATTAAAATCATAACTCATTTTTTCATAAAGATAAAGAAGATACTGTCTATTTTTCGTTAAGTTTTCATGACGAAATAAAAATAGTATTTTTCATTTCCTTATCTTTCCATAAAAGAAAAAGAACTACATTAAAATTAGCTCTTTTTCTTTTCAAAAATTTTATTCAACCATATTATTCTGTTTGATCATCTGATGATTCATCTGTTGCTTCTGAAGTTTCCGGTGTTTCTAAAGCTTCTAGACTTTCTTCATCCTCGATTTCTTCTTCATCAATTTTGGCAACAGTTGCTACTTCTTCACCGTCTTGAACACGGATGAGGCGAACACCTTGTGTATTACGACCTGTTACAGGGATGCCTTCTACAGGAATACGAATTAAGACACCATCAACCGTCATAACCATTAAATCTTCATCTCCGTGGACAATTTTCACTTTTACAACATGGCCAGTATCTTCTGTTAAGCGACAAACATAATATCCTTTTCCGCCACGATTCGTTTTACGGTATTCAGATTCGATTGTTCGTTTACCAATCCCTTTACTTGTCACATGTAATATATAACCGTCTTTTTCAACGATTTCCATGGAAACAACTTCATCATCCCCACGTAAGGAAATCCCTCTAACACCTGCGGCAACTCTTCCCATCGAACGGACAACATTTTCATCGAAACGAATAATATAACCGTTTTTCGTTGCGATAATGACATCTCTTGTTCCATCTGTCGAACGTACCGATATTAATTCATCTTCATCTTTTAAAGTGATAGCAATTAATCCACCACGACGAATATTTGCGAAGTTTTGTAATGGGACACGTTTTGAAATACCTGTTTGTGTCGTAAAGAATAAATATCCTTCTTCTTCAAAGTCTTTTACTGTAATGACTGTATTTATATATTCATCTTGTTCGATTTGTAATAAGTTAATAATCGGAATTCCTTTTGCTGTTCTATTGAACTCAGGAATTTCGTATCCTTTTAGACGGTATACTTTCCCTTTATTCGTAAAGAATAGAACCGTATCATGTGTAGATGTTGTAACTAAATGTTCGACAAAGTCATCATCATTCGTTCCCATTCCTTGTACACCACGTCCACCACGATTTTGTGTACGATATGTCGAAGTAGGGAGACGTTTAATATAGTTTTTATGTGTTAATGTAATAATAATATTTTCTTCAGGAATTAAGTCTTCATCTTCAAAGAAATCTGCGCCACCGACTGTTATTTCAGTACGGCGATCATCATTAAATTTCTCTTTAATTTCCATTAATTCTTCACGGATTATTTCTAACACTTTTTCTTCATCCGCTAAAATTGCTTTTAATTCTTCGATTAACTTTAAGATTTCCGCATATTCTTCTTCGATTTTTTCACGTTCTAAACCTGTTAAACGTTGTAATCGCATATCTAAAATTGCTTGTGCTTGTTTTTCGGATAACTTAAATCGTTCGATTAATCCTGTACGTGCAATATCCGCTGTTTTTGAATTACGAATGAGTGTAATCACTTCGTCTAAATGATCTAACGCAATTCGTAATCCTTCTAAAATATGTGCACGTGCTTCTGCTTTTTTCAAATCGAATTGTGTACGACGTGTAATAATGTTCATTTGATGTTCTAAATAATGCTCTAAACATTCTTTGATCGTCAATACTTTCGGTGTACCATTTACAAGTGCTAACATATTGATTCCGAATGTTGTTTGTAGGGCCGTATATTTATATAAATTATTTAAAATAACATTCGCATTTACATCTCGACGTAAACGAATAACAATTCTCATCCCATTTCGGTCTGATTCATCATTTAATTCCGTAATACCGTCGATTTTTTTATCACGAACAAGTTCTGCAATTTTTTCGATTAATTTTGCCTTGTTTACTTGATATGGAAGTTCTGTCACGATTAATGTTGTCGTTCCATTTTTATTTTCTTCTACATCAATTTTGGCACGTAACGTAATCGAGCCGCGGCCAGTTTCATATGCTCGACGAATACCGCTTCTTCCCATAATAATTCCTGCAGTAGGGAAGTCTGGACCAGGAATATGTTCTTCCATCAATTCATCGATTGTAAGATCAGGATTTTTACTTAATGCTAAAACTGCATCGATCGTTTCTCCTAAATTATGTGGTGGAATATTCGTCGCCATTCCTACCGCAATACCAGATGAACCATTTACTAATAAATTTGGAAAACGTGCAGGTAAAAACACTGGTTCTCTTTCAGATCCATCATAGTTATCTTGATAATCAATCGTATCCTTTTGAATATCTCGTAATAATTCCATCGCTAGTTTAGACATTCTTGCCTCTGTATAACGCATTGCCGCCGCAGAGTCACCATCTACAGATCCAAAGTTCCCATGTCCATCGACTAATAAATAACGATGACTAAAATCTTGTGCCATACGTACCATTGCTTCATAGATAGAGGAGTCACCATGTGGGTGATATTTCCCCATAACGTCCCCAACGATACGTGCAGATTTTTTATATGCTTTATCTGCATGCATTCCAGATTCATTCATCGCATATAAAATACGACGGTGAACCGGCTTTAATCCATCACGAACATCTGGAAGGGCACGTGAGACAATAACACTCATCGCATAATCCAAAAAGGATGTTCGCATTTCTTCGCTTATATTAATTTGTTCAATATTTGATTGTTGTGATTCCACTTCATCAAAACCTCCTACATGCATTCAAAATCCCGTTCAAGTTCTGAAACATATGTGATTAAGTTGCTAGTTAGAAATAATGTTCATGAACCATGTATTTCCTTTACAACATCATTCCTTTCACATCATTTCAGACAATAATTACATTTCATCAAATTAAATATCTAAATTCGCATACTGTGCATTTTCTTCAATGAAATCTCGACGTGGTTCTACCTTATCACCCATTAAAACATTAAAAATTTCATCTGCGTCAATTGCATCTTTTAATTTCACTTGCAACAGTGTACGTGATTCAGGATCCATCGTTGTTTCCCATAATTGGTCTGCATTCATTTCCCCTAAACCTTTATAACGTTGAATGGCCGGCTTCGGTGTTGCAGGTAAGCTCGCTAATTTTTCTTCTAATTGACGGTCACTATATACATAGTTTAGCGATTTTCCTTGTTTAATTTGATATAAAGGAGGTTGTGCAATATAAACATAACCATGTTCTACTAACGGTCTCATATAACGATAGAAGAATGTTAATAATAATGTTCGAATATGTGCACCATCGACGTCAGCATCCGTCATAATAATAACTTTATGATAACGTGCTTTCGTAATATCAAACTCTTCTCCAATCCCAGTACCTAATGCAGTAATCATCATACGTACTTCATTATTGGATAAAATACGATCTAAACGTGCCTTTTCAACGTTTAAAATTTTACCTCGTAACGGTAAAATTGCCTGGAAGTGTCGATCACGGCCAGATTTTGCAGATCCACCTGCCGAGTCCCCCTCCACGATAAACAGTTCACTAATTTCGGCATCTTTAGAAGAACAGTCCGCTAATTTACCAGGTAAGTTTGAAATTTCCAAAGCACTTTTACGACGTGTTAATTCACGTGCTTTTCTTGCTGCTAAACGTGCGCGTGAAGCCATCATTCCTTTTTCTACGATAATTTTTCCAATCGATGGATTTTCAAAAAGAAATTTAGAAAATGCTTCACTGAATACAGCATCTGTTACAGTACGAGCATCATTATTTCCTAATTTCGTCTTCGTTTGACCTTCGAATTGTGGGTCTGTATGTTTGACCGAAACGATAGCTGTCATTCCTTCACGAACATCTTCCCCACTTAAATTTTCATCATCATCTTTAAACAATTTACTTTTACGAGCATAATCATTAATAACACGTGTTAAGGCAGTTCTAAATCCAGCCTCATGTGTACCACCTTCATGCGTATGAATATTGTTCGCAAAAGAAAATAAATTCGTATTATAGCCATCATTATACTGAAGCGCTACTTCTACAGAAATATCATTTTGTTCTCCTTCAGCATAAATCGGTTCATGTAATACTTCCTTCGTACGATTCATAAATTCAACGTACGATCTAATTCCACCTTCATAATAAAATGATTCGCGTTCATTTTTCGTATCTTCACGTTTATCCTCTAGTGTAATCGTAATTCCACGATTTAAGAAAGCTAATTCACGTAAACGATTTTTCAATACCGCATAATCATATTCTGTCGTATCAGTGAAAATTTCCGGGTCCGGTTTAAATTTTATCGTTGTTCCTGTATGGTCCGTCTCACCAATCGTCTCAATTTGCCCAATTGCTTCTCCACGTTCAAAACGCAGGAAGTGAATTTTTCCATCACGGTGTACATACACTTCTAAAAATGTCGATAAAGCATTTACTACCGCCGCACCAACTCCGTGTAATCCACCAGATACTTTATATCCGCCACCACCAAACTTACCTCCAGCATGTAATACCGTTAAAATAAGCTCTACAGCGGGTTTTCCTGAATCTTCATGAATATCTACTGGAATTCCACGTCCATCATCTTGGACTGTTATACTATTATCTTTTTCGATAATGACATCAATCTGGTCACAATATCCAGCTAATGCCTCATCAATACTGTTATCTGTAATTTCCCATACAAGATGGTGTAATCCTTTTTCATTCGTTGAACCAATATACATACTCGGACGTTTTCTTACTGCCTCTAGTCCTTCTAATACTTGTATTTGGTCTGCATCATATGATTGTTCATTGATTAAATTTTCTTCCAAAAAAATCACCTACATTTCATAGTTAAAAATAAAGCTTATTAAAATGTTTCATATATCTCATCACGATTTTTTAATGTAATCGTTGAAAAAGGACTATAATAAATTGCATCCATCGTAATTATTATTGCCTTTGCATCCGTTTCTGAACCATAAACTTTTTCGAGCTGCACATGTTTATCAATTACTTCATTCAATCGCCTGGAAGATTCCGTTAATTCATAATCTAAAATTGCGATTATTCGATTGGACTCTACAACTAGTTCATTCCCAATATAAATAAACATCGTATCATCATTCCTTTACATTCGTTAAAGGGGTTAATGTTCCTTGTTCAATCTCATAAATGGAAGCCTTTTTTAATGTATCATGAAAAATTCCATCGACAGTCGTTGTAGAAACGAATGTTTGCACTTTACCTTGGATCGTACTTAATAAGTGTGACTGCCTAAAATCATCTAATTCACTTAACACATCATCCAATAATAAAATTGGATATTCGCCCATATGTTCATAAATTAAATCTATTTCTGCTAACTTTAAAGATAATGCGGCCGTTCGTTGTTGACCCTGAGAACCGAATAATTTCACATCTTTTTCATTGATAGAAAACATCAAATCATCGCGATGTGGACCGACGAGCGTTGTACCACGCCGAATTTCATTTTTCATTACTTTTTCAAATGCATCTCGGCATTTATTTTCTATCGTTTCCTCATCATCATCTTCCAATACTTCTACAGAAGAAATATAAGAGATTTCTAACTCTTCTAGTTCACGACTAATTTGATAATGAATCGGGATGGCCCATTTTCGTAAACTTTGTAAAAAGTGAAATCTTTTCTTTAAAATAATCGCTGCATGTGAAATTAATTGCTCCGTTAAAATAGATAAAAATGTCGTATCAGGATCGCGTTCCATTTGTAACTGTTTTAGCATATGGTTCCGTTGTTTTAATATGCGCTGATATTGCCCTAAATGATAAATATATACAGGTTCAATTTGACCTAATTCCATATCAATAAAGCGCCTACGCACTTGAGGGGACCCTTTTACTAAAGATAAATCTTCTGGTGCGAACATGACGACATTTAAATTACCAATATATTCACTTAATCGTTCTTGTTCTAATCGATTTACTTTTGCTTTTTTACCATCTTTATGAAAAATTAATTCAAGTGGAATTTGTTGGGCATTATTTTTTTCAATCGTTCCAGTTATTTTGGCAAATTCTTCATTCCAAAAAATTAATTCCTTATCATTCGTCGTTCTATATGATTTTGTAAAAGCTAATATATAAATCGATTCTAATAAATTCGTTTTTCCTTGGGCATTTTCGCCAATGATGACATTGACTTTATTATCGAATGTTACGTCTAATGAGCTATAATTTCGATAATTTTTCAATTGTAATTGTTTTATAAACATACGTATTCCTCATTTATTGTACTGTAGTAGATTTTACGATAAATGTTTCTCCACTAATTAAACGAATGATATCACCGTCATATAGTTTTTTTCCGCGACGAAATTCTAGATCGTCATTGACATAAACACCTTCGTTTTGAATATACATTTTAATAAAGCCACCTGACTCAAAAATATTCGTGAATTTGAGTAATTGGCTCAATGTAATAAATGGTGAATCAATTTGAATTTCCTCCATGTATTGAACACGATCCTTTTCTTTAAAAATAGTGGGGGACAATAAAAGGAGTGAAAACAATATTTCCACTTGCATACGAATAAAAAGTAGTACGTGTAAAATCATGTTTTCGTTTATTTTTTCCCTCTTAAAAAATATACAGAGCAAAATGACTCATTTTTTCTTTGTCCTAAGTCTATTTTTATGCTTTATGTTTCTTAAAATGCCTTATAACCTATTTTACTATAGTTTTCATCGTTTTGGTAGGATGGACCATTATTTATTCATTTAAACGCTTAAATGTACGTTAAAATCATTTTAAAGCTATTAAAAAATAAAAATAGAGGTTAAAACGAAATGGAACATTCCATCTGTTTTAACCTCTACATAAAATTAATAAGTTCGAACAGGTAAAATAAGTTGTAAAATCTTTTCTTCTTCTGGTGTACGGATGACGAATGGTCGCATCGGTCCAGTAAATCTAATTTGTACACGATCACTATCAATTGCTTTTAATGAATCTAACATATAGCGTGCACTAAATGAAATTTTAATGGATTCACCTTCGATAGAAATGACATCTAATAATTCTTTTACATTTCCGATTTCGGGAGAATGACCTGAAATCTCAATCATATTATTATCTAAAGTATCTAAACGAATAACATTATTTTGGTCACGGCTTGAAAGTAATGCAGCACGTTCGATCGTATGAATTAAATCTTTTGTAAAAATGTTTAATGTCGTTTGGCTCTCTGTCGGTATTAAGCGGTCTGTTTCTGGATAATTTCCACTTAATAAACGAGATAGGAAGTACGTATTTTCAGTATAGAATAATACTTGATTCTTTAAAATTGCCATATAAACTGTGTCATCGTCATTATCAAAAATTTTGTTTAACTCTTGCAAACTTTTTCCAGGAATTACAATATTGTTTGCTTCAAAGTTTTTATCATCAATTTTAATACCACGTAATGAAAGTCGGTGACTATCTGTTGCTGTAAAAGTTAATTCACCGTCTTCAATTTTTACATGTACACCAGTTAAAATAGGGCGTGTTTCCATTGGAGAAACAGCAAAAACAGTTTGTTTAATTAATGTTTTTATATCTTTTACCTTTAATGCTAAAGGTTCATCATCTTGATTAAATAGTACTCGCGGATATTCCTCACTGCTTTGACCATAAAGGGTGAACACAGCTTTTCCTGATTTTATTATTGTTTTATAGTTTTCCTCTACCGTTATATCCACTATATCTTCAGGTAATTTACGAATGATATCTGGGAAATGAGGAACAGGTAATACGATAGATCCTTCTGAAATATTTGTAATAATTTCTTCTCCATCATCTGTTGCTGGAATATGAGATTGGATCGTAATATCTGAATTGCTTCCTGTTAAAATAATTTTCTCTGTTGTGACATCTATTTTCATTCCTGACAAAATGGGAATAACTGTTCTAGATGAAATAGCATTTGATACTGCCTGGATACTATTGAGTAAATATTTTTTCTGTATTTTAAAGTTCATGTTGTCCTCCTTTAATTATATATATTATTAATAATAAAGTAATAATAGTAATAGGGCCTGTGAATTTGTGGATAACGATTAAAATCATAGAAGCAATTGGAAAGTTAGCATGTTATTAACATGTGCATAACTTTTGTAAAAATAATTACTTATGCACATGCTAAAATTATGCAATTTTTATATTTTATTTTTCAATTCTTCCATGTATGTTTTTACCTCTAATTGTAATTCGCTATCTGTTTCTAAAGATTCATCAATTTTTTTGTGGGCGTGAATGACTGTCGTATGATCTCTTCCACCGAACTCTTGTCCAATTTTTGGTAAAGATAAGTCTGTAAGTTCACGACTCATATACATCGCAATTTGTCTTGGATAAGCAATTGATTTCGTACGTTTTTTCGATAAAATTTCATCGACTGTAATATTGTATTTATCTGCAATTAGTTCCTGAATTAATTTGACAGTAATTTTTCTCGGACGAGCATTTGGAATAATATCTTTTAATGCTTCTTGTGCAAGCATGACATCTATTTCACTATTTACTAATGAAGCATATGCAATGACGCGAATAAGTGCACCTTCTAATTCTCGAATGTTCGTATCGATTTGATTTGCGATATAATGCTTTACCTCATTTGATATATCATCTAAACCTTCCGCTTTTGCTTTTTTTGATAAAATTGCTATTCTTGTTTCTAAATCAGGAGGGGATATATCTGTAATTAATCCCCATTCAAAACGAGAACGTAAGCGATCTTCTAATGTTGGAATATCACGCGGCGGTCTATCACTCGAAATAATAATTTGTTTGTTTTCCTCATGTAACGTATTAAACGTATGGAAAAATTCTTCTTGCGTTTGTTCTTTCCCAGCTAAAAATTGAATATCATCGACGAGTAAAATATCGACATTACGATATTTATTACGGAAACTTTCTGCCTTATTGTCCATAATCGCATTAATAAACTCATTCGTAAATTTTTCAGAAGATAAATAAATTACACGACGATCAGGATGATATTCTTTCACATAATGGGCAATAGCATGCATTAAGTGTGTCTTACCTAATCCAACACCACCATAAATGAATAATGGATTATATGACTTTGCAGGTGCTTCAGCTACGGCAAGTGCTGCAGCATGAGCAAATCTATTTGCGGCACCAACGACGAAAGTATCAAATGTATACTTCGGATTTAGCATATGTTTTAAGTCATTATTGTTTACGATTTGCTTTTTTGCTTCTTCAATCGCAATCTCTTCTTTTTCTTCGTCTAGCTCTTCATCTTCAATTAGAAATTTTACTGACAGCTCCACACCAGTTTTTTCTAGCAAAATAGTATTAATGACTTTAGTGTAATGCTGATCAAGCCAAGTTTTTGTAAATTCATTTGGCACGAAAACAGATAATTTATTGCTTACTAATCGATGTACCTTCGTATGACTGAACCAAGTATCGTAACTAGGCTTACTTAATTTTGTCTGCATTTCCTGCAAAATCGAGTTCCATAGTTCCTCAATATTTTCCAAGCATTCCACCTCTTTACTGTAATCAAATTTTAAAGCATAAAAATCCTTTCACTATTCTTGTATTGGAAAATGAGAGAGATAGGAAAGGAATCATATTTATATGTACTATTGGAAATTTTTCAATGTAGAAAATGTAAATTATTTATTCACATGTAGATAATTATTTCACAGTAGAATAAAAATTGTTAACAATCTATCCACAGAACTGGGGATAAGTTTATAAATTTAAAGTTATTCACAACGTAGAGCATAATATACATTATCAAAAAATGTAATAATATGCAAAGATTTTTATGCACTTATCCATATGTTATTCAGAACGTGGATAAAAATTATCAACAAGTGTAAAAATTGTGGTTAACTTGTCGATAATTGTAGAATAACTTTTTGAAAAAAACTATAGCTGTTTTTAATATGTGTATAATTTTAGGGGAAAAGAAAAAGATATTGTGGATAAAAATGATACGAAAATAAGTTTCGAATTTGAAGAAGAAAATTTATTTTTTTAGAAGGTAGAAAATTAGGAAGAGGAAAATGTATGATCCAAAAAATAAAAAGCGAAGGAAAATATAGCAATCATTTTTTCATGGTGAGAAAATGAAGTGCGCTTTTTTATGATGATCGGCACAAAAATTCATCCTGGGTCTGTTTCGGTCAATATTGAAGTAAGGAAAAAGTGCACGGTTCTTTATTTGGACATAGAATAATACGGAAAGAAAGATAAATTTGAATTATTTTTGGATAGACGAAGGATTTTTTCGGCTAAAGGGCGAAAATAGTAATATAGATTGTTGACTATTGTTTCGTTATTACGTATAATTATCAAGAAAGTTTTAGGATGGAAACAAGTGAGTAAAAATGTAGGTTTTTAAGAAGTATTTCCTAAATTTATATGCTTTACGTTTCTATATTAAGAAACACATTTCCAATTGGAGGAGGTGGAAGAAATGAAAAGAACATTTCAACCAAACAATCGTAAACGTAAGAAAAATCACGGATTCCGTGCACGCATGGCAACTAAAAATGGTCGTAAAGTTTTAGCGCGTCGTCGTAGCAAAGGAAGAAAAGTATTATCGGCATAGGCCACTGAAAGCATATCAGTGGTCTTTTTAAGTTATGTACTTAAAAAAGACGTAAGTTGTACAATATTAGGTGATAGATTTGAAAAAAGCGTATCGCATAAAGAAAAATAATGAGTTTCAACAGATTTTTAAAACTGGAAAATCGTTCGCAAATCGGGAACTTGTTATTTATTATAAGAGGAAAGAAGATCAAGAACATTTCAGAATCGGCATTTCAGTTGGGAAGAAAATAGGAAATGCAGTTACTCGGAATCGTGTAAAACGATGTGTTCGTGAAGCATTTATTCAGCTTGAACCATCTGTAAAAAATGATGTAGACATCATCATCATTGCAAGAAAACCAGTTGTAAATATGGATTGCAGTGATATAAAGCGTAGTATAGAACATTTATTAAGAAAACAACGATTATTTTTGAAATAAATTAATTTTTTATCGTGTTAGGAGGAAGTCGATTGCGTAATAGAAAGTTAATAACTGCTCTATTATTAATTGGAGCTGTTGCATTACTTTCTGGATGTACTCAAATTAATGAGCCAATTACTTCTGAAAGTACAGGATTTTGGAATTCGTACTTCGTATATCCATTATCATGGGTCATTATTAATTTTGCAGAAATGTTTAGTGGAAACTTTGGATTAGCTATTATCGTCGTAACGATCATTATTCGCTTAGTTTTATTACCATTAAATATTAAGCAATTAAAAAGTACACAAGGAATGCAGGCAATTCAACCGGAATTAAAAGAATTACAGAAAAAATATAGTTCTAAGGACCAACAGACACAACAAAAATTACAACAAGAAACGATGGCATTATTCCAGAAACACGGTGTAAATCCACTTGCTGGATGTTTCCCGATTTTAATTCAAATGCCTATTTTAATCGCGATGTACCATGCAATTATGCGTACAGATGAAATTAAGCAGTCAGGAGATTTCTTATGGTTTACATTAAGTTCTCCAGACTATGTATTACCACTAATTGCTGGTGCGGCGACATTTTTACAACAGAAATTAATGATGGCTGGTAACCAAACAGCTGCTGAAAACCCACAAATGAAGGCAATGCTTTATATGATGCCAATTATGATTACAGTGATTGGATTTTTCTTACCATCTGCATTAGCTTTATATTGGGTTGTAGGGAACATCTTTATGGTAGCTCAAACATTACTTATTCGTAAACCGATGAAGAATAAAGAAGCTAGTACTGGGGGCGACAAAAAGTGAGAGAAGTAACTGCTAGTGGTCAAACAGTTGATGAAGCGGTGGAATCAGCTTTAAAGCAGTTAAATATGTCACGAGAAGAAGTCGAAATCGATATAATCGATGAAGGTAAAAAAGGTTTCTTAGGAATATTCGGTTCTTCTCGGGCGGTTGTTAAAGTGAGAGAAGTACAAAATCGAGTAGAAGATGCAAAAAACTATTTAATTAGTATTGCGAAAAACATGGATATAGACATCGATGTCATCGTAGAAGAAACAGAAAAAGTTGTTACTTTTACGTTAGAAGGCGATAAACTTGGCTTACTCATTGGAAAAAGAGGTCGTACATTGAACTCTTTACAATATTTAACACAGCTCGTATTAAATAAAGACGGACATAAATTTCAATCTGTTATCGTAGATGCAGAAGGATACAGAAAACGTCGAGAAGAAACATTAATGGACTTAGCTAATAAAATGGCAGAAAAATCGATACAATTAAATAAGAAAATTTCTTTAGAGCCGATGCCAGCATATGAACGTAAAATTATTCATAGTGCATTACAAGAAACGAATACAATTACAACATTTTCAGAAGGAAGAGAGCCACATCGTTATATTGTGATCAAACCATCTTAAAATGTTCAAAAGATCCTGGGACAAAATCCAGTAAAATAAAAAAGGTAATTTCAGTAAATTAATGTTTACTGGAATTACCTTTTCTTTTTATTTGTTCTATTACAACGCTCCATAAATCTACTTCGTTTTTCGCAAACCGGCCTCAATCAACAGAGAAAATAGGTATGTTCCATCTTCTTTAAAGAAACATTTCATTAAAAAATTTATTAAAAATCGACGAAAAAATGGGAAGTATATGTATTTTTGTTATCCACATGTGCATAACTTTCGTTCGAATGAAAAAAACACACGAAAAGTTCGTAAATGAGCGTTGTGGATAACTTCCAATTTGTCATATTTTATGATATTCTATTATATTAGTGACGATTTTTATCTTCACATAAATAGAGAGAAAAATGTAGGACATATATAGATAAATTTTTTGTATTAGGAGGTGGAATGTGAATGGATTTTGATACAATTACAGCAATTTCAACACCAGTAGGGGAAGGTGCTATTTCAATTGTTCGATTAAGTGGGGAAGAAGCTATTGCTATTACAAATAGATTGTTTCAAGGGAAAGACTTAACGAAGGTGGATTCACATACATTACATTACGGTAAAATGATGGATCCTAAAACAGATACAGTTTTAGATGAAGTCATTGTTTCTATAATGCGCGCACCAAAAACATTCACATGTGAAGATGTGGTAGAAATAAATTGCCACGGTGGTTTAGTTGCTGTACAACGAGTGTTACAATTAGTACTAGATGAAGGTGTACGACTAGCGGAACCAGGCGAATTTACAAAACGTGCATTTTTAAATGGAAGAATTGATCTTTCTCAAGCAGAAGCGGTAATGGACGTAATTCAATCAAAAACGAATGAAGCGATGAATGTAGCGTTAGGACAATTGGATGGAAAGTTATCACAGCTAATTAATAAATTACGCCAAGAACTAATTGAAACAATTGCACATGTAGAAGTTAACATCGATTATCCTGAGTATGATGATGTTGAAGAAATGTCACATGAAATGATGGAAGAGAAAACTTCGTACGTGAAGGACGAAATTGAAAAATTACTTCAAGTTGCTAAACAAGGAAAAATCCTTCGTGAAGGGATAAAAACAGCGATTGTCGGTCGACCAAACGTAGGGAAATCATCATTAATGAATTCACTCGTTCAAGAGGAAAAGGCGATTGTAACTGATATTCCTGGAACGACTCGAGATGTAATTGAAGAATATGTCAATGTTCGTGGTATTCCATTACAATTAATCGATACTGCTGGAATTCGAGAAACAGAAGATATTGTCGAAAAAATTGGGGTAGAGAGATCCCATAAAATTTTACAAGAAGCTGATCTCGTTTTATTTATGCTCAATTATAATGAAGCATTATTAGAAGATGACCGTAAAATTTTTGACATGTTACAAGATATGAATTATATCGTCATCGTAAATAAAACAGACTTAGAGCAACGCTTAAATATGGAAGAGATACAACAATTAGCTAAAGGACAAGTTTTAACAACATCTTTAGTACATGATGAAGGTGTCGACCAATTAGAGAAGGCTTTATCAGATATTTTTTTCCAAGGAAATATTATGGTTGAAAACAATATGGTCGTATCTAACGCACGTCATATTCAATTACTAAATCAGGCACAAAAGACATTAGAAGATGCTAGAGATGCATTACAAATGCATTTACCATTAGATATGGTACAAATTGATGTAACAAGAACGTGGGAGTTATTAGGAGAAATAGTTGGAGATACTGCGAGTGAAAGTTTAATCGATCAGTTATTCTCCCAATTTTGTTTAGGAAAATAGATAAGAAAGGGTGAAAAAAATGACATATTATGATGCAGGACATTATGATGTTATCGTTGTTGGAGCAGGTCATGCAGGATGTGAAGCAGCAGTTGCAGCAGCAAAAATGGGCTCAAAAACATTACTTTTAACATTAAATTTAGATATGATTGCTTTTATGCCTTGTAACCCATCATTAGGCGGACCGGCAAAAGGTATTGTTATTCGTGAAATTGACGCACTTGGAGGTGTGATGGGGAAGGTTATTGATAAAACACATATTCAAATGCGTATGTTAAATACAGGAAAAGGACCTGCAGTACGTGCATTACGTGCTCAAGCAGATAAACCTTCATATATCGTTGAAATGAAACGTTTAATTGAAGAACAAGAAAATATTACGCTAATGCAAGCGATGGTAGATGATTTAATCATTGAGGACGGAGTATGTAAAGGAGTTGTGACAGAATCAAAAGCAGCTTATTACGGAGATTCCGTCATCATCACGACTGGAACATTTATGCGAGGAAAAATATTAATCGGTGATTTAGAGTACGAAAGTGGTCCAAATAACCAACGTGTGACAGTGAAACTTGCTGAAAATCTCGAAAAATTAGGATTAGATTTAATTCGTTTCAAAACGGGAACACCACCGCGTGTAAATAGTAATACGATTGATTATGATAAAACAGAAATTCAACCAGGGGATGAGAAGCCACAAGCTTTCTCTTATGAAACGACAGAATATATAACCGATCAAATCCCTTGTTGGTTAACACATACAAGTGAAAGAACACATCAAATTATTAATGATAATTTAACATTATCTGCGATGTATTCTGGAATGAAACGTGGTACTGGACCAAGATATTGTCCTTCTATTGAGGATAAGATTGTCCGTTTTCATGATAAACCACGCCATCAAATTTTCTTAGAACCAGAAGGAAGAAATACGGATGAAGTATATGTACAAGGTTTATCGACATCTTTACCAGAGTTTATTCAACATGAATTATTAAAAACAGTTCCAGGACTTGAAAATGCACAAATGATGCGTTCTGGGTACGCAATTGAATATGATTCTGTCATTCCGACACAATTATGGCCAACATTAGAAACGAAACAAGTAGATGGATTATTTACTGCAGGACAAATTAATGGTACGTCAGGATATGAAGAGGCTGCAGGACAAGGGATCATCGCTGGAATTAATGCAGCGTTAAAAGTGCAAGGGAAAGAACCATTTATTCTAGATCGTTCACAAAGTTATATCGGAGTTTTAATCGATGACTTAGTGACAAAAGGAACACGTGAACCATATCGTTTATTAACATCACGTGCAGAACATCGTCTACTTTTAAGACATGATAACGCAGATATTCGATTAACTGAATTAGGATATGAATTAGGCCTTATCTCTGAAGAACGTTATGCAACATTCCAAGAGAAATTACGTTTAATTGAAGAAGAAAAAATATTTTTACACGGATTTATCGTAAAAGTATCTGATGATGTACAAAAAGCATTAGAAAATGTACATTCAACACCGTTAAAGGATGCAATTCGTGCATTAGAATTATTAAAACGTCCTGAAGTTACTTTTAAAACGATTGAAGAAATAATTGGTGTAAGAAATATTCCTGAGGATGTAAAAGAACAAGTCGAAATCCAAGTGAAATATGAAGGATACATTAAGAAAGCGACAGAACAAGTAAAACGTATGTTAAAAATGGAAAACAAAAAAATTCCGGAAAATATTGATTATGATGCGATCCATAGCTTGGCATTTGAAGCACGAGAAAAATTAAAACAGATTCGTCCGATGTCGATTGGGCAAGCATCACGTATTTCTGGAGTAAACCCAGCAGACATTTCGATTTTACTCGTTTATATTGAACAAGGTAATGTGAAAAAAACTAGTTAGAGAAATAAAGGAGAATAGAACATGAACTTAGATACATTTATTACAGCATTACAAGAGCATCAAATTCATTTAAATGAGACACAAATAGCGCAGTTTGAAACTTATTTTGAGGAACTTGTTGCTTGGAATGAAAAAGTTAATTTAACAGCTATTACTGAAAAAGAAGAAGTATATGTAAAACATTTTTATGATTCTATTTCTCCTAGTTTTTATTTTAATTTTAATGAGATACAAACAATTTGTGATGTTGGGGCAGGGGCTGGTTTCCCTAGTATTCCTATAAAAATCTGTTTCCCACATTTACATGTTACGATTGTGGATTCATTAAAAAAGCGAATTAATTTTTTAGAACATTTATCGAATACATTAAAATTAGAGAATACAACATTTATTCATGCACGTGCGGAAGATTTTGGGCAAAATAAAGACTTCCGTGAATCTTTTGATGTCGTTACGGCAAGAGCAGTGGCACGAATGTCAGTTCTGTCCGAGCTATGTTTACCATTAACAAAAGTAAATGGCGTATTTTTGGCATTAAAAGGTGCTAGTGCGGCGAATGAGTTAGCAGAAGGAAAAAAAGCTATTAAAGTACTCGGTGGGGAAGTAGTAAAAATGGATACATTTTCATTGCCAGTAGAAGATAGTGAGCGAACAATTTATACGATTAAAAAAGTGAAAAAAACTCATAAAAAGTATCCACGTAAGGCAGGTACACCTGCAAAAAGTCCAATTTCTTAGAAAATAGGAAGAAACAATACTTTTTCATACTTTTTTATGATAAACTTAACTATATAAGGTTAAGTTTTTTCTTACTTTATGAAAATAATCGCTTCTTTTTTTTCGGTACAATTTTAAATTGTTCCACGTGAAACATTTTTATTATTATGGTTAAAAAGGTGATGTTAATATGTTGCAGTCTTTTAATCGACTTTTTACTAGTGGGAATAAGACAGAAGATAAAATAGTTAATAATCAAGAAGATGTCGTTCAGTTAGATGTTGCACAAGTTGTGCCTAATGAATATCAACCTAGAACGTTATTTGACGATGAGAAAATTAAAGAATTAGCTCAAACTCTTCAAACGCATGGGATGATCCAACCGATTGTAGTGCGCAAAAAAGATGAAGAAACATACGAGGTAATCGCTGGTGAAAGAAGATTAAGAGCAGCAAAATCATTAGGCTGGGAAAGAATATCTGCAATTATCCGTAATTTAAGTGATACGGAAACAGCTTCCATCGCTTTGATTGAAAATATTCAGCGTGAAGAATTATCAGTAATTGAAGAAGCGAAAGCATATGAACAATTGCTTGCAATGCATGAATTAACACAAGAAGCTCTTGCACAACGTTTAGGCAAGAGTCAATCGACCGTTGCGAATCGTATTCGTTTACTTAGTTTACCTGAACGTGTTCAGGAAGCATTAATGGAGCGCGTGATTACAGAAAGACATGCGAGGGCATTAATGAAATTAAAAGAAGAAGCATTAATTCTAGTTTATTTTGATCAAGTAATTGAAAACGAGTTAAATGTACGGGAAACAGAAGAATTAGTAAATGCCCATTTTGAAACAGAGGAAGAAGAAAAACCGAAAAAACGTCGTAAAGCAAAATTTGTTAGTAAAGATATTCGTATTGCGACTAATACGATTAAACAATCGTTAAAAATGATTAAAGATACAGGAATTGACGTAGAGTCGGAAGAAGAAGAGTTAGATGACTACTATCAAATAACGATACGGGTCAAAAAAGAAAAAAACTAAAATGCTTGCAATAGGTAGGTGCCATCATGGGTAAAATTATAGCAGTGACAAACCAAAAGGGTGGAGTTGGAAAAACAACTTCAACAGTGAATCTAGGCGCAAGTTTAGCACTTTTAGGGCAAAAAGTGCTTTTAGTTGATATAGATCCACAAGGTAATGCAACGAGTGGAGTAGGAATTAATAAAGGTGATATGGATCAATGTGTATACAATATTTTAGTAGATGATATAGATGCTAGAGAAGTTTGTGTACCAACAGACGTCGAAAATCTATCTATTATTCCAGCAACTATACAATTAGCAGGTGCAGAAATAGAATTAGTATCTGCAATGTCTAGAGAAGTACAACTTAAGAAATCATTAGAAGATTTAAAGAGTGATTATGATTATATATTAATTGATTGTCCTCCATCATTAGGATTGTTAACAATTAATGCTTTAACAGCTTCAGATAGCGTTATTATTCCAGTACAATGTGAATATTACGCATTAGAAGGGTTAAGTCAGTTATTAAATACAATTCGACTGATTCAAAGGCATTTAAATAAACAGTTAATGATTGAAGGTGTATTATTAACGATGTTAGATGCGAGAACGAATTTAGGTTTACAAGTAATCGAGGAAGTAAAAATGTATTTCCAAGATAAAGTTTATAAGTCTATCGTTCCGCGTAATGTACGTTTAGGGGAAGCACCGAGTCATGGGAAACCAATTACCGTTTATGATCCTAAATCAAAAGGTGCAGAAGTATATCTTGAGTTAGCGAAGGAAGTGATGGAAGTTGGCGAAAAGGTTAGGTAAAGGTTTAGGTGCCTTATTTAATGAAGTAGAGTCAACAGAGGATCATGTGGTTGAAATGGTTGCGTTAAAAGATATGCGTACAAACCCTTATCAGCCAAGAAAAACTTTCGATACAGATGCGATTGAAGAATTAAAAGTATCGATTTTGGAGTACGGAATCATTCAACCTTTAATTGTACGACAAAGTATTAAAGGATATGAAATAGTCGCAGGAGAAAGACGTTTTCGTGCTGCAAAAGAGGCTGGTTTGACGGAAGTTCCAGCTATTGTGAAAGAGTACGATGATAAAAAAATGATGGAAATCGCCTTGTTAGAAAACTTACAACGCGAGGACTTAACAGTCATTGAAGAAGCAGAAGCATATAAAAACTTAATGGATGAATTAGGACTAACTCAAGAACAATTATCACAGAAATTAGGGAAAAGTCGTTCACATATTGCAAATGTTATGCGATTATTATCGTTACCTGAAGATATAATCCTGAATATTAGCAATGGAGAGCTATCAATGGGTCATGGACGAGCTTTACTAGGTTTAAAAAATAAAGAACAACTTTATCCATTAGTAGACAAAATATTAACGAATAATTTAAACGTCCGTCAAGTTGAAATGATGATTACAGAATTAAATGAGGCGAAGAAAAAAGAGAAACAAAAGAAAAAATCTGATCCATTTTTAGAGTCACAAGCAACGAAATTACGCGATGTATTAGGGACGAACGTAAAAATACAGAAAAATAAACATAAAGGTAAAATAGAAATTGAATTTTATAATGATGATGATTTAGAAAGATTAATCATGTTGTTACAAAAATAAAATTCAGTTAGACTGACACGGTGAACGAATGTAGTCAGTCTTTTTATTTGAAGTAATGTTCCACGTGGAACAATTGGGAAGAGTTGATGGTAGAATGGTGTTGTTTGGTACACTCGTTAACGTATTATGTATCGTTGTCGGGAGTATATTCGGGTTGTTTTTGACGAATATACAAGAGAAATATAAAGAAACTGTCATGCAGGGGATTGCGTTAGTCGTTATTTTAATAGGCTTGCAAATGGCATTTCAAACCGAATCGATTATTATCGTTCTAATAAGTATGTTAACAGGTGGATTTATAGGTGAATTTTTAAAGTTAGAAGCTGGTTTGAATAAGTTAGGCTATTTCATTGGAAGCAAATTTAGATCGAAACAAGGTGAAGATAATAATATTGCACAAGCATTCGTGACAGCATCTCTCATATTTGCAGTCGGTGCGATGGCGATATTAGGTGCATTAGATAGTGGGATAAGAGGGGACCATGAAGTTCTTATGACAAAAGGGATGCTTGATGGCTTTACAGCATTCGTTTTAACGACTAGTTTAGGCATTGGTGTTGTTTTTTCAAGTATTCCTGTCTTATTATGGCAAGGAACGATCGCATTGCTCGCTACACAAATCGATCGCATTATACCTGAAGCTTTATTTCAAACCTTTATAACGGAATTAACTGCAGTCGGTGGGTTGTTAATCGTAGCAATCGGTTTAAATATATTAAAAGTAACAAATATACGTGTGACAAACCTTTTACCAGCAATTGTAACGGTAGGTATAGTCATTTGGGTCCAACAATTGTTTTAAAAATATAATGAGGAACTAAAAGAGGTGGATGACGTATGAGTGATAAAGAATTTGGTTTAAATGATGTTGTAGAAATGAAAAAACAGCATCCTTGTGGTGAAAATCGTTGGAAAATTATTCGTATGGGCATGGACATCCGAATTAAATGTTTAGGCTGTGGTCGGAGTATTATGATTCCGAGAGCAGAATTTACTAAAAAACTAAAAAAAGTAATTGAAAAAGCAGAATTAGACTAACTTTTTGGAAAAAGTCGTAGTTTTGGATAGAAAAACAGGTGGAAAATACAGTTTTTCATGAACATGAGGTCAAAAGGTAACATATTTGTGAAGTTGTATAAATATTAAATAACGTTTATAATACATATGATTATGATGTGAACGTTATATAAAAAGAGAGGAAATGAAGAAATGTCATTAACAGCAGGAATTGTAGGATTACCGAACGTTGGGAAATCAACATTATTTAATGCAATAACAAAAGCAGGTGCAGAAGCCGCAAACTACCCATTCTGTACGATTGATCCAAACGTAGGAATTGTTGAAGTACCGGATGAACGTTTATTGAAGTTAACGGAAGTTGTACAACCGAAAAAGACGATTCCAACAGCATTTGAATTCACGGATATTGCCGGGATTGTAAAAGGTGCGAACAAAGGGGAAGGGTTAGGAAACCAGTTCCTATCACATATTCGTCAAGTAGATGCTATTTGTCAAGTCGTTCGTTGTTTTGAAGATGAGAATATTACACATGTATCAGGTAAAATTGATCCGATCGATGATATTGAAACAATAAATTTAGAGTTAATTTTAGCTGATTTAGAAACAGTGACGAAACGGTATGAACGTACAGAAAAACTAGCTCGTCAGAAAGAAAAAACAGCTGTACAAGAATTTAATGTGATGAAAAAGCTAAAAGAAGCATTAGAAGCTGAACAACCAGCAAGAACGGTTGAATTTTCAGAAGAAGACCAAAAGATTGCGAGTCAATTACATTTATTAACGGCAAAGCCAATTTTATATGTAGCAAATGTTGGAGAAGACGAGATTGCGGATGTTGCATCGAATGAATATGTAAATAAGGTAAAGGAATTTGCACAAAACGATGGAGCTGAAGTAATCGTCGTAAGTGCAAAGATTGAAGAGGAAATTGCTCAATTAGATCAGGAAGAAAAAGAAATGTTTTTAGAGGAATTAGGTATCGAAGAATCTGGTTTAGACCAATTAATTAAGGCATCATATGATTTATTAGGTTTAGCTACTTACTTTACTGCTGGAGAACAAGAGGTTCGTGCTTGGACATTTAAAAAGGGAATGAAAGCACCACAATGTGCTGGAATTATCCATACAGACTTTGAGCGTGGGTTTATTCGTGCTGAAACAGTATCATATGATGATTTAATGGATGCAGGATCAATGGTACAAGCACGTGAAAACGGGAAAGTGCGATTAGAAGGAAAAGAATATATCGTCCAAGATGGCGATGTTATCCACTTTAGATTTAACGTATAATGTAATGGGGCTTGAAAGTTCTATTTTAAAGTGTTATAATTTTTAGATGTGAGTAATTTATTTTAATTGCTCCTTGCTCTATTGTTTCAATAGGGCCGCATAGACCAAAAGGAGGTGTTCAAGAATGAGAAAATACGAAATTATGTATATCATTCGTCCGAACATTGAAGAGGAAGCTCGTAAAGAGGTTGTTGAGAAGTTCGACAACATTTTAACTTCAAATGGCGCGACGATTGAAAAAACAGAAGAGTTAGGCTCAAAACGTTTAGCGTATGAAATTAACGATTTCCGTGATGGATACTACGTATTAATCAACTTCGAAGGAAACGAAGACGCTGTAAACGAGTTTGATCGTCAAGCGAAATTTAGTGAAGATATTATTCGTCACATCGTAATTCGTGTAGATGAACAATAATTAGGGAGTGATGTTGATGTTGAATCGTGTCGTTATCGTAGGAAGACTAACGAGAGATCCCGATTTACGTTATACACCGAGTGGAGTAGCTGTTGCAAACTTTACGGTTGCAGCAAATCGTCCGTTTAGAAATCAGCAAGGCGAACAAGAAGCAGATTTTATTAATTGTGTTTCTTGGCGTAAACAAGCTGAAAACTTGGCGAATTATATGAAAAAAGGTAGTTTAATTGGTGTCGATGGTCGTATACAGACACGCTCATATGAAGGGCAAGATGGTAAGATGGTTTATGTGACAGAAGTGTTAGCTGAAAACATTCAGTTTTTAGAGCCACGTTCTTCACAGCAACAAAGACCTTCTGGTTATAATCAGAATGACCCTTATCAACATCAGGCACAAACCCAAAACTATGCTCCACCACAACAGCAGCAGTATCAACAAGGTGCTCAACAACAAGACCATCAAGGTCAACAACCGTCGAGCAATCCTTTTGAAAGTGATGGACAGCAAATTAATATTTCAGATGATGACTTGCCATTTTAAAAAAGTTAGTGTGTAGCTTTTAAATTAATGGCGTTCGATCCCAAATAAGGGGATGTATAAATAAGAGTTTATTTATGTGTGTAATAAAAAACCGTTTTTATCATTGCTAGTGTGTGGCGATGATAGAAACGGTTTTTGGTTTATAAAAAGATTTTTTATCTAAAGTGGTTTGACACTTTTTAATACTTTAACAGCACCATCTCTTAATGTAGGGCTTTTAATGGCTGCAGCAGCTCCAACACCTAGTCCAAGAGCAGTCAAACCTAAAACCCATTTTTTATATTCAGTATCTTTATCATTAGCTTTATTTATTATTTGGTT